>CALMTS010000437.1 GCA_937872685.1 uncultured Desulfomicrobium sp. | reverse complement strand
CACCGGCGAGGTCATCTACGTGGACTCGGGCTACAACATCATGGGCATCTGAGCCCTCCCCCGCGTCCGGCACCAACCCCTTCCCGCGAAGGGGTTTTTTGTTGCCGAATCCCCATGAGGGACGGTCGGAGCCCACGCTCTGACCAATAGGTTTCTGGCCGGCATCCGCGAAGATGTCTTCCCGCCTTTCACACTCCAACGCCCGACAACACCATCCCATCAAAGCCTCAAGGCCCGTTGCCGGTGCGGTTCGCTGGACCGCACCGGCAACGGGCCGCCTTCCGCTCACCACTCCCTGACCGTCCCTCTCCCTCCATCCCCATCATTTTCCTCTCCAGCCTTGCCCCCATCACAAAGATGGTTATCCCCTGAAAGTTCCGCCACATCTCAAACCGGAGGCCAACCTCATGGAAAAAATACACGCCGTCTGCCCGAACTGTCAGGCCGTCAACGCCGTCCTCCCCGAGCGCATCCGCCAGACACCGGTCTGCGCCAAATGCGCCACGCCCCTTCTGCCCGCGCACCCCATCGACCTCACGGACCAGACTTTCGAGCGCTTCGTTTCCCGCTCCGGCCTGCCCGTGCTCGTCGATTTCTGGGCTCCCTGGTGCGGCCCCTGCAAGATGATGGGCCCGGCCTTCGCCCAGGCCGCGGCAGGCTTGCAGGGCCAGGTCGTCCTGGCCAAGATGGACACCGAAGCGAACCGGCTTGTCCCGTCACGCTTTTCCATCCAGTCCGTGCCGAGCCTTGTGCTCTTCCGGCATGGCCGGGAGACCGCGCGTTCGGCGGGCGCCATGCCCGCGGGGCAGATCCAGGCCTGGGTCAGGCAGCATCTCTAAGCTTCGCCCTGTCACACTCCGACAAACCCATTTACACTGAGGCCGTCTCGGCGCATGAGGGCCAAACGGGCGAAAATCAGGCTAGAGAGTGGCCGGCCCGGCGCTCCGGGATTCCACTCGACCACTGAATTAGGCAAAACGGCTCAATACGTATTCGCAATTGCCGAGAGAAAAACATGCTGAAACAGACATGGCGCGCTTTGGACGGCCTCACCGTTGATGAGTGCTGGCAGCGCCACCGCAACCTGATGTGGGCGGCAGTGTTGACCGGCCTTTTCCTGGTTTCCTTTGCAGGCAACATGAACCGCGGCCTGTTGGAAACGACCGAAGGCCGCTACGCCGAATGCGCCAGGGAAATGCTCGAAACCGGCAATTTCCTGGAACCGAGCCTCGATTACACTCCCCACTGGACCAAACCGCCCATGGCCTACTGGTCCATGGCGGCAGGGATGGTCCTGGCGGGCGCAAGCGAGCCCGGCGCCCGGATGGGGAATGCTGTCGCCTTCGTCTGTACGGGCCTGCTGACCGCCTGGCTGGCCTGGCGGCTTTGGGGACAACTTGCCGGCATGGCCGCGCTCGCGGTCTACGCAACGTCCGTCCTGCCAGTGCTGGGCGGCACCTTCCTCAGCACGGACATGCTCCTGACGTTCTGGGAAACACTTGCCGTGGCCTGCTACCTGCTTTGGGCCAACTCTCCCCGCACCTCACGCACGCTGCTGGCAGTCATGTGGGCCGTTTTCGGACTGGCATTCCTGACCAAGGGGCCTCCTGGCCTGCTTCCACTGCTCGCCATCATCCCCTGGCACGTCTGGCGTTTTCGCGACGGCCGGCTTTTCCATCCCGGCGGGCTCGCACTGTTTGCCCTGCTGGGACTGGGCTGGTTCGGCTTCATCATTTGGAAGCACCCGGACCTGCTTTCCTACTATGTCAGGGAAGAGTTCGTCGGCCGCGTGGCCACCGACGCCTTCAACCGCAACCCGCAATGGTACAAGCCGCTGGTCATATACGGCCCGGTCCTGTTCCTGGGCCAGATTCATTGGGCGTGGCTGGCGCAGTCCCCCAAAAAAGCGTGGCTCGCCCTGCCCCGCGAACTGCGCAGCTTTCTCGGACTGTGGGCAGGGCTGCCCCTCATCGTTTTCTGCGTGGCCAAAAGCCGCCTGCCCCTCTATGTCCTGCCCCTGTCCATCCCGCTGACGCTGTTTATCGCCCATGGCCTGGCCCAACACCGCGAAAAGCTCAGACTGCGAACGGCCGCAGCGATCTTCGCCGGCGCGATCCTGGTCACGGCCGGTGCGCGGGCCATCCTCGGCATCGTGCCCATGCACCAGAACATGCGTCAGCTCCATGCAGGCGTGACCGACGCAGGCAGCGGACAGATCGTGGCCCTCGTGAAGGAAAAAGCCTATGGGCTGCAGTTTTACGCCGACGGAAAAGTGGCATGGCTCGGCCCTGAGGGCGGAAAACGCGCGGACGCCCTGGATACGTTCCTTGACAACGCCTCCGGGAGGTATCGCCTGGTGGCGAGGATGAAAGACAAGGCCCTTGTCGAAGACGTTTTCCGGTCGCACGAGGTATCGCCTTCCGTACACGACCTCAAAGACTGGATTGTGCTCTCCTTCGAAAAATAGGAGCACCCATTCCTGCCGGACAGCGACCAAAGGGGGCCGCCACGCGAATGCAGCAAGGGCATCGCCGGAGGCGCACCTGAATTTCAGGCAGGACCAAATGCAATTTCAGGCAATTTTCCTCTTGCCAAAGAAATAGGTCTGACATAGAGACGTTTTTCCCGAACGCGGAGAGGTGGCCGAGTCTGGCTTAAGGCGCACGCCTGGAAAGTGTGTGTACCTTAACGGGTACCGGAGGTTCGAATCCTCTCCTCTCCGCCATTTTGAAAAATGAGCGAAGCCGGGTGGCGGAAACGCTGCCAACCCCGTCAGGTCCGAAAGGAAGCAGCGGTAACAGTTGTTTCCGGGTACCCGGCTTCCCTGGCAGGTGCGAAAATTTCGCTCCTGCCTTTTTTTTTACCAACCGGATCTGAGGAATGCCCAGGTCTTCCCCTTTGGCGTTTTGCCATTATAATCCCCGATAGCGTACATCGATAATTCCGTTTTCCAAACCGGTCATCAATCGGTTACGGGGCAAAGCTTATGAAGGAGGAATTGTGATAAAATTCTCAAGCCTGGTTACAGTCATTCTCGGCATCGGCCTGATCCTCATGACCATGCCCGACGTCGCGGATGCGCGGCGCCTCGGCGGAGGGGGCTCGTTCGGCAGCAGGCCTTCCTATTCGAGAAGTTTTCAGAAACCCACGGCGCCCATGTCCTCGCCATCGCAGCAAGCCGCTCCCGGAACGAGCCCCATGCGCGGACGGGGCATGTTCGGCGGGCTCCTGGGAGGCATGCTCATGGGCGGGCTCCTGGGCTCCCTCTTTTTCGGCGGGCCGTTTTCCGGGATTTCGTTCATCGACATCCTGCTGATCGGCGGAGGACTGTTCCTGCTGATGCGCTTTCTGCGCAGCCGGCAGGAAACCCCGCAACCAGCGGGAGGGCCACGGGTCCACGACCTGCACCAGGACGCCTGGCAGAATCTGCGGTCCACTGAAAACCGGACCTCCGCGACCACGGACAACATCCCCCCCGGATTCGACTCCAAGGAGTTCCTGGACGGAGCCAAGGCCGCCTACACCCGCATGCAGGCTTCCTGGGACGCAAGAGACCTTGAAGACTTGCGGCAGTTCACCTCGCCCGAAGTTTTCGCCGAGGTACAGGCCCAGGCAGCGGCAGACCCGGGTCCGGGAAAGACCGAGATCCTGCTCCTGGAAGCACGGCTGCTCGAGGTCAAGACCCTGGGCAACCAAACCGTCGCCACCGTGCTCTTCGACACCATGCTGCGCGAGGACTCCCCCGCGGCCCCGGCCGAACAGGTCCGTGAGGCATGGCATTTCAGCCGTTACGAGACGGGCGGAAGCAGCCACTGGGTGGTGGAAGGCATTCAGCAACTGGAAAAATGATGGGTGTTGTTCCTGAAGACGACGGCATTCCCTGCCCCCTGTGCGGGAAGCCGGCGAGCATCACGGGGCGGTGAGCCACGGCGCGCATCTCCTGCAGGTACTGCGGGGGAGATGTTCTGGCCGCCCATCACAAGGACGCAATCGAGGCATACAAACAGGGGCTCTGCTGCGGGCACGAACCGGAGCCCGAGCCGGAAACCTGACAATCGCAAACTTCATACCCTAAGGAAACGGAACATGAAAAAAGTCATCTCCCTGGCGGTGCTGCTGTGCGCCTTTGCCGGCTCCGCCCTGGCCTCGGCTCCCGAGACGGTGCTCAAGACCCTGGACCTCGGCAATGCCAAGTACGTCCTGGAACAGAGTCTCGAAGCCGCGCCCCTGGCCGTCGTCGTCGCTGACGAAACCATCGCCCGCGAACCCGCCGCCCTGTTCGGGCTGTCCGCCGACCAACTCGCCACGGTCCGAGCGCCCTTTGGCCCCGAGGCCGGTCTTGCCGTGGCAGCCAAGGACATCAAGGCGCCCGTGATCATCATCCTCGGCCTGGATGAAGCGACCATGTGGGCCGTTTATGCCAACACCCTGCTTGCGTCCCCCGATCTCATTCACGCCGTGCTCAAGGGCCAGGTCGCGGTCCAGGGCGCTCTGCTCGATGCCGAAACCGGCGCAGTGAAGATGCTTGGCGCCCATCCCGAGCAGCAGGTCATGGTCGGCCGTTACCTTCTGGGTGCGCCTGCCGCCGCAGCCCCGGCCGAGGATAAAGCCGAAGCGGCCCCGGCCGAGACGGAACAGGCCGAAGCCCATGCCGCTCCGGCCGAAGGCCATGCCCCGGAAGCCGCGGCGGAGGCGGCCGAAACCCACGCCGAGCCCGCCGAGGCCGGACACGAGGCCCCTGCGGCCGCGGTTCATGCAGAGGAAGGATCCGGCGGCGGTTCCGGTTTCATGATGATCATTCTTTTCGCAGCGGCCCTGGTCGGCGCCGTGGTCTTCCTGGACAAGGTCGTCCTCAAAGACTAGCCCCATCCCCTTCGGCCTCCACACGGCGCACGGCGAAAGCCATGCGCCTTTTTTTATCCTTATTTTCCGAACTGATACGACTCGAACGCTCCTTTTTGAGACATCAATCCTTGAAATACGGCCATGCCTGGGCTAAGCTTGTGCATATTTTCCCGAGCGTTCTCCGGCCATCTGAATGGGGGGCATCCCCCCTTGCATACATCAATCATGAAAAACAGGGGTTTGCCATGTTCATCAAACGTCTTGTCCTGATCCTTCTGTTCATCCTGGCCCCGATCGCCGCCCTGGCCTCGTCAGATGCAGCCCACCCGGTCAGCCCGGAACAGGCGCTGCAGATGCTCAACGAAGGCAACCTGCGCTTTGCCCTGGGCCAGTCGACCCACCCCAATACCAGCTTCTCCCGCCGTCTGTTGACCACGACCAACGGCCAGGCGCCCTTCGCCACGGTCATCGCCTGCTCCGACTCCCGCGTTCCCGTCGAGATTCTCTTCGACCAGGGCGTGGGCGACCTCTTCGTCATCAAGGTCGCCGGCAATGTCGGCGATACGGATGAAATCGGCTCGGCCGAGTACGGCGTGGACCACCTCGGCACACCGGTGCTGATGATCCTCGGACACACCTATTGCGGCGCGGTCACGGCCGTGACCACCGGCGCCGAAGTCCACGGCAGCATCCCGCAGCTGGTCGACAACATCATCCCTGCCGTCGAAAGGGCCAGGCATGCACACCCGGACGCCGATCAGGCAGCCCTGATCAACGCCGCGATCGAGGAAAACGTCTGGCAGGCCATCGATGACATCATGGCCAAGAGCCACGCCATCGCCGAACGCGCCGCCGCGGGCAAGGTCGTCGTGGTCGGGGGCGTATACGACATTCTGACGGGCAAGGTACGCATCCTCGAACGCGCAGGCGCCGCTCCCGCCGCAGCCCACGCCGCTCCGGCCGCACATGCCGAAGCCGCGGAAACGCATGCCGAGGCCGCTCCGGCCGAAAAGGCGCCCGAAGCCCACGCCGAAAAAGCCCAGGCCGAAAAGCACGCCGAGCCGGCCAAGCACGCCGAACCCGCCAAGGAAGCCCATGCCGAACCGGCCGCCGCCAAAGACGCCGCCCATGGCGAACAGGCCACGGCCCACGCCCAGGAAGCCCCGTCTTCCGGTGGCGGATTCGGGTTCTTCTCCTTCATCATCTTCGTCCTGCTGCTCATCGGCGCAGTCTTCATCCTGGACAAGAAGATCCTGAACCCCGAAGACAAGTAGGGAATAAACCCGGCCCGCGGGTTTGCCGCGGGACAGCCAAACACGCGAAACCCGGCCCGGCCGGGTTTCCCTTTTTCTGAACTGCGGCAGGAAATCTGAAAATACGGAACATATGAACGCCCTTCACGAAATCATCACCCTGACCCAGGACCTCATCCGCATCCCGTCCATGCATTCACGGCCCGCGGAAATCATGCGCTGCGCGGAGTTCATCATGCAGTGGTGCGCGCGCCAGGGCCTCACTGCCCGCACGATCGTGCATGAAGGCACCCCCTCCGTGCTGGTCATGCCTGCGGGGAAGGCCCGGCTGCTGCTCATGAGCCACATCGATGTGGTGGACGGCCCCGACGAACTCTTCCAGCCGCGCATCGAGGGCGACAGGCTCTTTGGTCGCGGAGCCGTCGACGACAAGTATGCCGCCGCGCTGTCCCTGGTCCTTTTCCGGGACAGGCTGAGGGCGCTGGAACGCAGGGGCGGGACCCAGGACGGCATGGCCCTGGGCCTTCTCATCACCGGCGACGAGGAGACGGGAGGGGACAATGGCGCGGCCAGGGCTCTTGAGCTCATCGAAGCCGACTGCGCCCTGGCCCTGGACGGAGGCAGCCCCGAACGCATCGTGACCCGTGAAAAGGGCGTCATCGACATCATGCTGACGGCCACGGGCGCGTCGGCTCACGGCGCCCGGCCGTGGCTGGGCGCCAACGCCATCGACCTGCTGCTCGAGGACTATGCGCGCATCAGGGAACTCTTCCGGGAAACCAGTGCCGACCACTGGCATCGCACCATCAACTTCGGGAAGATCCGCGCCGGGGAATCCATCAATCAGGTCCCGCAGACGGCCAGGGGGTGGTTCAACATCCGCTACACCGAGGAGGACTCCCCCCAGGACCTGATCAACCGGATCACCGCGGCGGCCCGCAGCAGCGTGGATGTGCTCTCCGTCATCCCGGTCTTCGCCTCGCCACCCTCACCCGTCACCGAGCGCCTGCTCGGCATCGTCCCCGGCGCCGTCCTGACCCGCGAGCACGGCGCAAGCGACGCCCGCCATCTCATGGATCACAACATCCCCGGCGCGATATGGGGCGCGGAAGGTTTCGGCTCCCAGCATGGCCTCCAGGAGTGCGTATCGATCTCTTCCATCCACAAGCTCCATCAGTGGCTGAACGAGCTGGTCACGGAGCTGGAATCGGCCCCGGCCCCCTGATTTTCGCTTCCGGCCTTGTTCAACAGCCGCGAACGCGCTAGAAGCGAAATATCCGTTCCAAATCCGGGGCCGCTCATGATTCGCCTTCTGCAGGCCGTCGCCTTTATTCTGCTCCTCGCAAGCCAGGCCGCGCCGCAACCGCCGGCCCTGGTCATCGGTGCGGCCTCGGGATTTCCGCCCTATCAGTTCGTTGTCGACGGCCGGCCGGCAGGCTTCGATGTGGATGTGGCCAAAGCGATCGCGGGCCGCCTGGGAGTCGAGGCGCGCTTTGTTCAGGGGGAATGGGACAATGTGGTGAGCATGCTGCGCTTCGGGCGCATCGACATCATTGTGGGGATGGAAGTCAACGCGTTTCGACGCGGCTATTTCGACTTCAGCGTACCATACTCCAAACGGCATGACGCGGTCTTCGTCCTTGCGGGCAGCCCGGCCTCTTCCGTGGAGGATCTCTTCGGACAGGTTGTCACCGGAGACCGGCATTCCTTCGTGGAATTGCTCTGGCGGGAACAGGGAATCCACCGCAAGATCCGCGTCACGCAGACTCCGACCAAGGAGGAAGCCATGCGCCTGCTGGCCGGGGGCAAGACCGTGGCGGCCATCATGCCGCTGGAGGTCGGCAGATATCTGGCCAGGGAAGCTGGTGTGGACGTGCGCGTGCTGCTGAACCCCGACCCCGGTTCGGAGGTGGCCATCGCCCTGCGCAAGGGGCATACGCACCAGTTGGCAGACTTGAACGCCGCCCTCCGGGACATCCGCGACAACGGAGAACTGGACGCCATCGTCCACAAATGGTTCGACCCTCCCGCCGGCAAATAGCGCGCGGCGGGAAAGGCAGGATCATGCCTCGCGGGCGTTGATGACCGTTATCTGGTCATTGAGCGTCCAGAAATCGTAAATATAGCCGATCAGAAAGAAGCCCCCCGTCAGCAGGTAGAGGACGCCCGTTATCCACTTGCCCATGTACATGCGGTGCACGCCGAAAATCCCCAGAAACGTCAGCAGAATCCAGGCCAGCGAGTAATCGATGCGGCCCGGCCTGAAGCGCAGGCTTGCCGTGCGCACCATGGACGGGATGAGGAAAAGGTCCACGATCCAGCCGATCAGAAGAAGGCCCAGGGTAAAGAAGTAGATGGTCCCGGAGATGGGCCGCCCGTAGTAGAAGCGATGGGACCCCGTGAACCCGAAGATCCAGAGCAGATAGCCCATGAACGTGCTGTGCGTGTCGACCATGGTTCCTCTTGACATGTCTCCTCCTCAATGATTTGCGGCTCTGCGAGCCTGTGCGCATGTAGTGACGCCTCTTTCGGCGGGAAGTCCCCGCGCGTCCATGCCCTTGTTGACCTTTCCCGAACAAAAGGCAATGATCCCGGCATTTCCCATTCATAAGGACATTTCAACACCATGATCAATACTGAACGACTGATATCCACTTTTCTCGATCTGGTCCGCATCGACAGCCCCGCCCTGCACGAAAAGGGCGTGGCCGACCACCTTTGTGCACTGCTCTCGCAGCGCGGTTACGATATCCGCATCGACGACGCCGGCCCCGCCATCGGAGGGGACACGGGCAACGTCATCGTGCGTGTCCCGGCCACGGGCCCGGGGGACGCCATCGCCTTCTCCGCGCACATGGACTGCGTGCCGCCATGTCTGGGCATCGAGCCCGTAGTGGCCGACGGCGTCATTCGTGCGGCCGGGAACACCATCCTGGGCGGCGACGACAAGGCCGGCATCGCGGCCATCCTGGAGGCCCTCTTCCATCTGGAGGAGGAAAAGATCCCGCACCCGGAGCTCTATCTGCTCTTCACCGTCTGTGAAGAGGCCGGCATGTTCGGGGCAAAGCATCTCGACTTCTCACGCATCAAGGCCCGGGAGGTGGTGGTGCTCGACGCCGGCGGCGATGTCGGCACCATCATTGTCCGCGCCCCGAGCAAGGCGGGCATCACCTTGACCTTCCACGGCCGCAGCGCCCATGCCGGCATCGAACCAGAGAAGGGGATCAGCGCCATCCAGCTGGCCGCCCACGCCGTGAGCCGCATGAACCTTCTGCGCATCGACGAGGAGACCGTAGCCAACCTCGGACGCATCGAGGGCGGCGGGCCGACCAACATCGTCCCGGACAGCGTCACCCTGACCGGCGAAGCCAGGTCCCAGACCGGATCCAAGCTCCTGGCCCAGATCGAGCACATGCGCCTGTGCTGCGTCAAGGCCGTGGAGGAGTTCGGCGGCAGCTTCGATTTCAGCCACGAAATATCCTACCCGGCCATGGACGTCCCGGCCCACAGCATGCTGTTGCACCGGGCCCTGCACGCCTGCAACAACCTGAACCTGACCGCCGCGGTCAAGGGTACGGGCGGCGGCAGCGACGCCAACATCTTTGCCGGCAAGGGCCTCTCCTGCATCAACCTCGGCATCGGCATGAGCCGCGTGCACACCACGGACGAGTTCATCCGCATCGAGGACCTGGTCAAGTCCGCCCAACTGACGGCATCGCTGATGCAGCGCTAGCTACTCGCCGCGCACCGATCCCGTGCTGCGTTGTCCGCCGGTGGCGGACAGGTGACGGGACCTGCTGAAATTCAAACGGGCGACCCGCGGGCCGCCCGTTTTTTCATGCAAAGGCCAGCGCCCCCGGCCCATGACGGGAAACCCGTCGGCCAGGAGCGATCCATCCCCGCTTCATCCCATCTTCCTGGCCAGCAATTGGTTGACCAGGGCCGGGTTGGCCTTGCCCCTGGACTTCTTCATGACCTGCCCGACAAAAAAACCCGTCAGCTTTTTGTCCCCGCCCTTGTAGCGCTCCACCTCGGCCGGGTTCTCGGCCAGGACTTCGTCCACCAGCCCCTCGATGGCCGAGGTGTCGGAGATCTGCACCAGTCCCTTGGCCTTGACGTGGGCTTCGGGGTCCCCGCCCGTTTCGAAAAGCTCCTTGAACACGCCTTTGGCGATGTTGCCGCTGATGACGCCGTCGTCTACCAGCCTGACGAGCTTTGCCAGCTCGCCCGGCCCGACCTTGCAGGCGGCCAGAGTCGCGCCGCGGTCGTTCAACTCGCGCATGACCTCGCCCATGACCCAATTGGAAAGCTTCTTGGGCTCGTTGTACGTCGCCAGACCGGCCTCGAAATAATCGGCCACTTCCTTTTCGGCGGTCAGCACCTCCGCGTCGTATGCGGGCAGGCCCAGGGTCTCCTGGTAGCGCCGGCAGCGGGCCACGGGCAATTCGGGCAGCTCGGCCCGCCACGCCTCCATCTGCTCCTCCTCGACGATCAGGGGCAAGAGGTCCGGATCCGGGAAATAACGGTAATCGTGAGCCTCCTCCTTGCCGCGCATGGAGCGTGTCACGCCCTTGGCCGCGTCGAAGAGGCGCGTCTCCTGGACAACCTGCTCGCCGTCCTCGACCAGGTCGATCTGCCGGCCCACTTCGTACTCGATGGCGCGCTGGATGTTGCGGAAGGAGTTCATGTTCTTGAGCTCCGCTCGCGTCCCGAACTCCTGCTGCCCCCAGGGACGGATGGAGACGTTGGCGTCGCAGCGGAAGCTCCCCTCCTCCAGGTTGCCGTCACAGATGCCCAGATACACCAGGATGGCGCGCAGGCTCTTGAGGTAGGCCACTGCCTCCTCGGCCGAGCGCATGTCCGGTTCGCTGACGATCTCGATGAGAGGCACCCCGGCGCGGTTCAGGTCCACGTAGGACGCGTTGTCAGAGGACGAATGGATGTTCTTGCCGGCGTCGTTCTCCATGTGGATGCGCGTGATGCCGATGCGCTTCACGCCCTGCTCCGTATGGATGTCGATATGGCCGTGCTCGGCCACGGGCAGCTCGAACTGGGAGATCTGGTAGCCCATGGGCAGGTCCGGGTAGAAATAGTTCTTGCGCGCGAAGAGGGAGCGACGGTTGACGGTGCAGTCCACGGCCATGGCCATCTTCACGGCGTATTCCACGGCCCTGGCGTTGAGGACCGGCAGCATGCCGGGCATGCCCGTGCAGACCGGGCAGGTGTTTTCGTTGGGGCCGGCCCCGAACTGGGTCGAGCAGGAACAGAATATCTTGCTTTTGGTCTTCAGCTGGGCATGAACCTCCAGACCGATGACCACCTCGTAATCGCGCATGGGCTCTCCTTGCCGCCTCAGTCCGAAACGGGCTTCGCGGCGTACAGTTCCGGATTGAGGGCCGGATCGTTGTACATTTTGCATTGAAAATAGACTTTGGGGCTCTTCACGCCGAGGGCGTAGTCGTCCACCAGTTCCAGGACCGAACGGGCCAGGTCCCCGTGCTGGTCGAGCAGCACGGCGAGCTTTTCCCGGCAGCGGGCGAGGTGCTCCGCGGCCGCGTCCTCGCGCTCGGTCTGCTCGCGCATATGAAAAATCTTGAGGCTCAGGATGGAGAGCCGGTCCAGGGCCGCCCCCAGTGTCTCGGTGTTGAAGCGCCGCTTGTCTCCGGGAATCTCCCGTTGGGACCCGAAGGAGTTCACGACGTTCAGCAGCCACGCGTCGATCTGCTCCATGAGGTCGTTGCGCTGCTGGTTGAGGCCGTCGATCTCGCGCTTGCAGGCGGTGATGACGCTGTCGTCCACATCCTTGCGCCGGGCCCGGTCCTCCACGTGCCAGAGCAGAAAATTCTTCAGGTGCTGGCGCAGGACCAGCTCCACCAGGCCGTCGCCGGGCCGCGCAGGGATGTCCGCCGGGGGATCCTGCGCGTGCCACAGGGCCACATGTTCCAGCTGCGCGGCCCAGGCGTCGCGCAGGAGGGTCTTGAGGGCCGAAGGGGTTATGGTCTGCATGATGAGTCCTGTTTTTTGAGCAGAAGAAAAACGCGGCTGCGGGCCTGCAGGTGTCCGGCCAGGAACTCGGCCTCTTCACCCGCCCCGCAGAAAAGATCCAGGCGGGAACCCTTGATGGCGCCCCCGCGGTCCTGGGCCAGGCCCAGGAAGGCCGCGGGCTCGGCCGTCCCGTCCCGTCGCGGCAGGTCGGCCTCCACGGCCAGGATGCTGCCCAGGGGCAGAAAGGCTGAATCTGTAGCCACGCTGACCATCGGCGTCAACGTCCGGCCCATGGCGCCGAGGGGCCCGGCATCGGCAAGTCGGAAAAAAACGTAGCTCGGGTTGCTGTTCAGCAGCTCGCGCACCTGCTCCGGATGCTCGCGCAGATACGCACGTATGCGCTGCATGGACATTTCTTCTTTGGGGATGAGCCCGCGTTCGATCATGACCTTGCCCAGGGAAACGTACTCATGCCCGTTCTTGCCTGCATACAGGACATGCCGCACCGTCCCGTCCGGCAGGCGCAGCCGCCCCGAACCCTGCACCTGCAGAAAATACACGTCGGCCAGGTCGCGGGTCCAGGCCACGGGCGTTTCGGTCGCGTTCAAAGCCCCGGCCGTATCGATCTCCTGGCGGGTGAAAAAGGGCTGAATCTTCCCGTCTTCCACCCGGTACGTCAGGGTCTGCCCCTCCCAGCGCGGATGGAAACGGCCCAGGTTCACGCTGTGCAGGCTGTCCGGCAGGCCGAACAGCGGCACGGGGTAGCGCGGGTCGGGGACGAGGCTCCCCGCAAGCTCCGGCTCGTAGTAGCCGGTCATGAGCGGTTCGGGGCGCACCTCGTGCCAGGAGAAATCCCTGGCCAGCAGGCCGGGGTCCGAATCGAGACGCGGCAGCGCGCACAGGAGGTGTTCCAGCGTGGCGGCCAAATCCGCCCAGGTCGCGCCCGGCCCATCCTCGCCAAAAGGCTTTTCCTGCAGGGGGCGGGTGCGCACATACTCCAGGGAGCGCTCCAGGGCCCGGGCCAGTTCGTCCGGCCGGGCCGCGGCCGTCGCCGCCACGCGCTCAAAAAGACCGGGGCCCGGAACGCCCTCTTTCAGCGCCGGGCGCTTGCCGGGGACCGCGCAGGCGCACAGCAGGACGAGGCACAAAGCAACCAGAAACGGCGTCTTCACAGGCCGCGGCCCTTGTCCGGGATGCGCGCGTCGAAATACTTGCCCACCCCATACTCCATGCGCCGGAAAAATCGCTTGGGCTCCGGCCCGATGATCTGCATCTCCGGATGCTTGCCCTGCATGTCCAGGGCGATGTTCATCTCCTTGGTGCAGCCGGTGGAGAAGGTCGCGTCCTTGCCGTGCCACTCGGCAGGGACCGGTTCGCCCATGAGCTCGAAGCTGGTCTCGATGTCCCCCACTGTCTGGAACCGCCAGACGTCGATGAAACCGCTGCGCTGCACCCGCTCCCACATGTACATGAGGTCGTCGCCGTCCATGCCTTCCATGAAGTGCTCGGCCGGGTTGATGATCATCAGGTTGGCATGCTTGGCCCGCAGGTGGGAGACGAAGGTGTTGACGACCCGCAGGGCCACCTTGGTCTGACCGGGAATGCTGCCGATGATGGCGCTGTAGAACATGACCTGGTTGCCCATGGTCCGGGCGCTGCGCATGCGCGCGATGATGGAGTCGGCCTGGGCCACCACCTGCGACTCGGTGATCTTGGTCACGCGCGGGGATTTCTCCTTGAAGCGCACCTTGTCGTTGCCTTCGAGGTCCCGGTAGAGGCACAGGATGTCCCGGGTGAAGAGGTGCGAATTCTTCACCAGCCGGCGGTGATTCGCGAATCCCTTGGCAATGACCAGGTCCGCCTCCTTCCAGGAGCGGGCGAAGGTCACGCTGGTGCGCCAGAGGTTGAGGCGCTCGCGGGTGCCGTCGGAGATGACGATGAGGGGGTTCTCGCGCTGGGCGCGCAGCAGGTCGTTCTTGCTCATGCGGCTGTTCTCGATGAAACGGGCCTCCCCCAGGGCGCTCCCCAGGGCGCTGTCGTGCTCCACGTCCCAGATCACGGGATTGTCCAGGCAGAAGCCCTCCTTCATGGCCAGGATGACCTTGTGCCCGAGGCGGATCAGCACATGGATGAAACGCAGGTCGAAGATGATCTCGCCGCTGCTGGCCGGCAGAAAAAGGATCTTGAGCGATTTCTGCCCGCTGCCGGGCCCCATGACCCTGGTCATGACTTCGGCGAATTCCGGCCAGGGCGTGCAGATCTCGTCAAAAAATGCCGGGTTGTCCCACACCGCGGCCTGGTTCTCCCAGATCGTGGAACGCAGGGAGAGGCGGCACAGCCGGGCCAGTTCCAGCAGGTCGAGCTCCCAGCGCAGGTTCTGGATCGAACTGCATCCCAGGGTCGAGTCCGGACAGGCATAGAGGCACTGGTTCATGGCCGGCCGGGTCATGAAATCCTGGGCGCGCTTGTTGGCCAGGCGTTTCTCCGTGCGCTGCGGGTCGTGCACGCCGCTCATGGCCATGAAGATGGTCAGCAGCTGCTTGAGGAAACGCGAAGGGATGAGGAACGGCGCATGCAGCACCTGCGCGACCTTGTGCCGCGACAGGCCGAAAATCTTGCGCCGGGTGTAGCGGTCCTTGATGTTGATGCGCACCAGATGGACCAGCAGCCGCCACTTTTCGCGGTACTCGTCGCGCAGCGTGGTCGAAAGCCGGGTGTGCAGCAGGTTCTCGAACATCTCGTCCGAACAGGGCACGAAGACCTGGTCGTCGTCGAGGTCGACCATGAACCGCAGCTGTTCCTGCTGCGCGTTCTCCGCAGGGTTGACGTTGGGCTCGATGTTGTTCTCGGTCATGAAGTGCAGTAGCCAGGCGTCAAGATAGGGGTCCCGGCCGTAACGCAGCTCGCGGACCGAAAAGAAATCGGGCAGTTTGGACATCAGCTCTCCCTTACGAAACCTTTGGATTTGAGTTTGTGGGCGTAATGGGAATGCAGGGGGCGGATCAGGTTGAGATGCTTCCGGGCCCTGGAGGCGAAAATGTTGTCTCCTGGAGCCAGCACCACGCCGGTCTGCCCGTCCTGGGTCAGAAAGACGTCGACGTCCGCGTCGCGGACCAGGATGCGCAGGTCGTTCTCGAAGGGCAGGACCATGGGCCTGAAGGCGTGCAGAAAGGGGCAGATGGGCGTCAGGGCGAAGACGTTGAGCTCGGGGTAGATCAGGGGGCCGCCGGCCGAGATGGAGTAGCCCGACGAACCCGTGGGAGTGGACACGATCATGCCGTCGGCCCGCACCGTGCCGAGGTGGTCGCTGCCGTACCACATGTCCAGCCGGATCATCCGCGCCAGGCTGCCGCAACTGATGACCAGATCGTTGACCGCGTAGCCGCGGAAGTACTCCTGCCCGCGCCTGAGCACATGGAAACTGATGACCAGCCGCAGGGACATGTCGTACTCGCCGCGCAGGATGGCCGTCAGGGATTCGCGCCAGTCCGCGGGCGAGAGCTCCGTCAGGAAGCCGACCCGGCCCAGGTTCAGGCCGAGGATGGGGATGCCCAGATCCTGCACGGCCCGGGCGACCGAAAGCAGCGTGCCGTCGCCGCCCAGCGTCAGGATCATGTCCGTGTCGTCCCAGGTCGAAACGGGATGCGCCGTTTCCCGGGAGGTATTGACGATGCGCACGGAGCGGCCCTCGTTTTCGAGCCAGGCCCTGATCTGCCCGGCCATATTGCGGGCCAGTTCGTTCGCGAGGTTGTGGACGATGACGATTTTTGTGATGATTTTACCCATTTGCGGAACTGTAAGCAAAAGGTGGCGGGGATTCAAGCAGAGCTTGCCCGCGCGAGTCGAACCGCCCGCGGGACCGCAGGGGGGGCGCACGTTTCTTTCCATTCTTTTGTAAATTTTTCTAAAGTTCTGACGAAGGTGGCCGATAGGGTGAAATAAGAGGTATAGGCAGTGACAGTGAATCCCTTTCTCGTCAAAACCGTGGTGCGGACCTACGACCAGCACCAGGACACCGGCCGCCGCATAGCCAGGTTCAAGAAGTACATGGACCGAGCGGGGCAGGGGGATTCCGTCTCCATTTCCAAGGAGGCCAAGCGCCGCCAACTGGTGGAGAAGGTCGCCAGGGAGATCGTGGACAACCTCATCGGTTCCGACAGCACGAACCCCGTGGTGCGGGACATCAAGCAGCAGCTCATGAAAGAGTTCGGCGGCGACATGGTTTTCAGGTATCCGTCCGACGGGAGCGGGTTGCAGGTTCTCAAGAAGACCGAACAGGGCGTGAGCGAATTGACCAACGGGCAGAAGGATGCTTTCATGCGCCGTCTGTGGGAAATCGCCCTGAACCGGGTCAACGAGACCATGCTCTGATATTTTTCATGCACGGGCGGCAGACCGCCCACGCGGCCGGCACTGCCGGTGCAGCCGGAAAAACCGGCGGGAGAGGAACATGACCATCACCAACATCACCCAGGTCAACGGGTACGACGCGCACCGGCTGGAACAGCTGGAGCAGAAGCACCAGGAAGCCCAGAAGGCTGCGGCCGGCGCCCAGGAGGGAGCCAACGACCGCATCTCCATATCCGAGGAGGGACGCCTGAAGGCAGGCGCGCTCAAGGCGGCCCAGGAAGGCGACGGGGTACGGGCCGACAAGGTCGCGGATCTCAAGGCCAAGATAGAGGCCGGCGAATACAAGCCCGAAGGAAAGGACATCGCGGCCAGCCTGGTCAAGCAGGAGCTCGACGTCTGGGGATGACCCTCCGATTGAAGTGGAATCGAAAAAGCCTGACCGGTCCGCCGGTCAGGCTTTTTTCATGAGTTGGCGAGCCGCTTGTCCCCTCCTCCCAGATCCCGCAGAAAGACGCGGGCCGGGAAGCTCAGGTCCGTCTGCGGGGACTGCAGCCCCAGACGTTCCTTGACATTGACGCAGATGGGGCCCGTAAGGTTGAGGGTGCTCCCTCCGGGGTCGCCCTTGGGCACGGTCACGCTGACCAGGATGACCAGGTCCCGGACGCTCCGGGCCTTGAGGATGCGCTCCTCCACCGCGGCCAGTCGGATCTCGTAGCCGGGCAGGAAGGAAAACGGGTCGGCCAGCATCATGCCCATGCCCGGCATCTCCATGCTCTGCAGGAAATGAAACGGCGAGCCGGGCTTGAACTCGACCAGGGCGAACTCCCGCAGGCTCTCGAAGCCGATGATGCCGCGCGGGAAGCGGATGGTCTTGTCCACGGACACCGAGATGGGCCCGATACGCGAATTTATTGTGTGTCTGTGCTTGTCCATAATGCTGCCGCCATCATCAGGTCGTTGTTGTCGAGTTCGAGAGCCGAAGCATTCTGGCTCTGCACCTTCAGATAGATCTCCTCCCGGTAGACGGGCATCTGCTCGGGCACCTCGAGGCCGATCTTGATCTGCTGCCCCTTGATGCTCAGGATGGTGATCTTGATGTCGTCCCCCACATGCAGGCTCTCGCCGGGACGACGCGATAGTATGAGCATAAACCCTTCCTACAGGTAATTGACCAGACTCATCTTCATGATCATCGACGAGGACTTGAGGACCGTCTCGTAGGCCAGCTGCTGATTGGCCAGGTCCGTCAGGAGGCTGGCCAGGTCGACGTCCTCGATGTTGCTCATGCGCTCGGTCTCGTTGAGCTTGAGACCCGAGAGCACCGTATCGGCGACTTCGAGCCTGTTCTCGCGCGCGCCGACAGAGGCCAGCTGCGTGGAGAAATATTCCTGGGCCGTCTGCAGATCCTCCAGGGCGTCGGCGCAGCCCTGCTGGTCGTTGTTTTCCAGCGCCGCCACCAGCTTGCCCACGGCGACGAAGATGTTTCGGGCCTCGTCGCTGTCGGAGAACACGGGCTCGCCGCCGCCGACATGGTAGCCGCCGAAGACCTGGGAGCCCACATTATTGATCTGCACGAACTCTCCCGCGGAAATTTCCAGGTCGTGGCTGGCGGTCTGGGGGTGTATGGTGAACTGGGCGCCCTGCGCCAGGCTCGTGGACGTTCCCCGCTCGGTCAGGACCAGTTTGCCCCCCGGCACGAGGAGTTCGGCCGGGGAAGCGCTGTTGGACGCGGTGTGCCCCGTATCCCAGTTGATCCCGCCGTCGGTGCTGTACGAGTAGCTGATGGACGTTCCGTCGCCGATGTCCGTGGAATTGTCGATGCGCACGATGACGTCGCCCCCGAACACCCCCCTGCCCACGGCGTTGACGTCGGACCCGAAGCTCTGCACGCCCGTCGCCCCGGACAGGACGGTGAAGGTCTGCGCCGCGGCCGGCGCCTCCCCCGACAGCCGGATGCCCCCGTACGGGGTTTCGATCACGGGGGTGGTCGTGGAGTTGTCGACGGTCACGGTCCACGTCTCCCCGTCAACGGTGATATCGACGTCGAAGTCGGTGCCGTCGCCGAAGTCCACCCCCCCGGGCATGGCGACCTCCACGTCCCCGGAGAAGCCGCCCAGGGGCAGGGCCGAAAAGTTCGGGTTGGCGGCGCCGTAAACAACACCCGCCTGCGTTTCGTGATCCCCCAGGTAAACGGCCGTCGGGGCCACCGTCAGCCACGATCCCGACGACCTGGACGTGTTGCTCTCCGGAGTCAGGTCCACTTCGTACCCCTCGCGCAGGGTGACGCCCACGCCGCCCAGGTCCAGTTCGAACGGCGCCGTTGAACTCAGCGTGCCCGTTTGCCAGGTCGTCCCTCCGTCGGCGGTGTAGCGGTAGGAAATGTCGTCCGTGCCCACCGTGGCGGTGGAGCCCTCGGCGCCCAGGAACTGGACCAGGATGCTGCGGGAACTCATGCCCGAGGCCATGCCGAGGTTGTTGCCCTCCTCGTCGTGGACCATCAGCCCCTCTTCAAACGCGTTGCCCGCCGTCTTGTGCCCGGCGAAGATGGAACTGCCCTCGAACTGCGTGTTGGACAGGCTGACCAGCTGGCTGAAAAGCTGCCGGACCTGGTAGGATGTCGCCTCGCGGTCCGAGGCGGTCATGGTCCCCGTGGCCCCCTGCTCGGCCAAGCCCTTGAGGTTGGACAGGATGGTGCTGACCTGCAGCATGGACTCGTCGGCCAGGTTCAGCCAGCCCGTGGCCGTGTCGATGTTGGACTGGTACTGGCTGATGGCCGCAAGGGAGCCGCGGTAGTTGAGCACCTTGGCCGTGCCGACGGCGTCGTCGGACGGCTTGTTGATGCGCTTCTGGCTGGAGGCCTGCAGATTGAGCTCCATCAGCCGCGACTGCGTGTCCTGCAGGTTGTAGAGAAAATTGCTGTATTGGTTCCGCAGCGATACGCGCATATCAGACTCCCTTCCCTCAGGACTTGAGGCCCAGCAGGACCTGCATCATGGAATCCGCCGTGGTGATCAGCTTGGCGGCGGCGGTGTAGGCATGCTGGAACTTGATCAGGCTCGTCATCTCCTCGTCCAGGTTGACCCCGCTGACGGAGTCCTGCCTGGCCTTGAGGTCCGAAGCCAGGGCGGCCTGGTATTCGGCGTTGAACTTGGCCGAGGACGTGTCGGCCCCCACCCTGGACACCAGGGCCGAATAGAATTCCCCCAGGCTCTGGCTGGACGTGCCGCCGGAGGCCGTCGAGACCTTCACGGCCTTGGACTGCAGTGCGGCGATGGCAGCGGCGGTCGTGTTGTCGCCCTCGTTCATCTCGCCGGCGCCGTTCACGTGCCCGGCGCTGATGAAGGACGTGTTGTTCAGGACGGTGGCGTTGATGGCCAGGCCTTTGGCATCGGTCCCCTCGAAGAACGTGTTGACGCCCAGGGCGGCCAGGAGGCCGCTGGTGTCCGTGCCGAAGGCGAAGCTGCGGCCCGAGGCCGCCGTGATCTGAAGGCGTCCGTCGGCCACACTGGCGCTGATGCCTTCGAAGCTATCGTTGATGGCGGCGACCACATCCTCCAGGGAATGCACTGCCGGGTTGAAGTTCTGGACCCCGTCCGCGGCGCCGTCGAAATCGATGGCCTTTGATTCCTCCAGTGCCCCGGTGGTCTCGTTGTACACGTGGATCATGACGTTGCCCGCGGCCAGCTTGTCGCCAAAGGCCAGGCCGGCCTCGGCCGAACCGAGGGCGAAGCTGTCGTTGCCAACCCGGGAGGTGCCGATGACTTCCTGGAAGCTCTCGGTGCCGGTGCCCTGGGAATGAAGCCTGTTCACCTCCCAGGCCAGACTGGAGGCAAACGCGTCCAGCTTTTCCTGGTAGTTGCCGACGCTGCCGTCCCGGAACTGGAAATAGCCCGTCAGGACGCCGCCCGTCAGACGGCGCGTGTTGTCCTCGCCGTTGGCCAGGGTCTGGGGCGTGACATTCACCTTGGACGAGGACGTCTGGTACCAGAAAAGGGTCTTGTTCGGCAGCACCGTGAAACGGTCCCCGGTCACGAGGGTGCCGCCGGTTCCGGCCGAGAACGCCAGCGACCCCTTGCCGTCGGGCAGCAGGACGCCGGCATCGCTGGCGGTGAAGGTCGTGTTGCCGTTCTCGTCCTTGAGCCAGGTCTTCCCTCCGTCCTGCGAGACCCGGAAGGTCGCGGCGCCGCCGGCGATGGTTCCGCCGCTGACGATCTCCACGGTGTATTCGCTCGAACTGGAGCCGGAAAACGTCACTTCCCCGTCGTAGGTCGACGTGGCCCGCTGATCGGCGATGGCCGTGGGCACGTTCTCGAAGGCCAGGCGGAACACCTCGGTCCCGTCGACCAGGGTGTAGCCCGAGGTCGTGTTGATGGTCACATTGCCCAGGCCGTTGTCGATGTAGGTGATGTCGACCTTCTCGGCCAGCCGGCGCACCAGCTCGGCGCGCTGGTCGCGCAGGCTGTTGGCGTTGTTGCGGCCCGTGTCCTCGGTGATGGTGATCTGGGCGTTGATGTCGGCGATGTCCGCCATGATGGCGTTGATCTCGTCGACTTCCGTATCGATGAGGGCGTCCACCCCGTTCTGGAGTTGCGCCAGGTCGTCAGCCACAGCCCCGATGGCCTGCTGCAGGTTGGAGGCCTTGCCCAGCAGGGCCGTGCGGACGCTCTCGTTGCCGGGATCGGCGGAAAGGTCCTGCCATCCGGCCCAGAATTCGGCCAGGGCGGAAGTGATGCCGTCGGAGTTGGACTCGTTGAACACCGCCTCGGCGCTCTGCAGGTTGTCGTAAAGGGTGGACCACCTGGCTTCGGCAGAACTCTTGGTCAGATACTGGGACTCGATGAACTCGTCGAAATAGCGGATGACTTCCTTGGCGTTGACGCCGGTTCCCAATTGGCCCGGCGTGTAGTCGATGTAGATGCCGTCCTCGAGGCGCACGGCCTGCCGGCTGTACCCTTCGGTATTGGCGTTGGAGATGTTGTTGCCGACGACCTGGATGGCCGCCTGGTTGGCGAAGAGGGACTTCTTGCCGATCTCCAGCAGGTTGTTGGGGCCTATCATCTAGAGCCTCCCGCGCACCATGGTCGCTGTGGCTGGACGGCTGCCCCAGGTCCCCCTGGCCGTATAGGTGTTGCGCTCCCGGGGGACGACCTGGCTCTGGAAATGCCGCAGGAGGTTCCCGCTCTGTTCCCACAGGGCCATGGCCAGGTCGGAATTGATCGACGTCTGTCTGGCGCCTTCCTGCTCATGGACGATGATTCTGGCCCGCCAGACCTCGAATTCACCGCGCTCGGCGGGATCCAGCCCTGACAGGAAATCCGCCAGACGGCCGTACCCTGCGCGTTCGAGGACGCGGATCAGGAATTCGCGTTCCCGCACCAGTTGGCGGACAAGCTCCTGGATGACCATCTCCAGGCCGGCCACTTCGTCCGGACGCCCCTTGCGGAGCAAGGCGTATTCCTCCCGCAGCAGCGAGAGGAGAAGTTCCGTTCCCTTGGCCTGACGGATGAGACTGGCGAGTATGGTCTGATGCATGATGCCTTCCTTGCGCCTGAAAATTCATGATTCGGGACCGGGAAAACTCTGCTGGGTCCCCTCCGGTCAGCAGGTTCATTGCAAATAGCCGACCATGACGTCGGCGGGCCTGTCGCGGCGGGAAACTGCGCCCGATCCGGCCCGGGGAGCCGGCGGCCCGGCGCCGGGCGGACGGCGGACGGCCCGGCGCAGCGGCAAGAATTTCCCTTTCCCGGAGTTTCAGATGTCGTCGGCCGAATCCATCCTGACGGCCTGCAATGCGTCCTCCAGGTCCGTGGGCAGACCCGCGCCGGCAGGCGCTTCTCCAGCCTGTCCGGTCATGTGGGCCTGTTCGATACGGCGCGCCAGCGTCTCCGCCTCGCGCTGGGCCGTCAGGGCGGCCAGGGTCCGGGCCTGGATCGGGACCGCGGCATGGGCCTGGCTGCGGGACATGGCGTCCCTGTCCAGAGGCTTGAGGGGCTTGGCGGACGACGTGTCCCGGCTGGCGTTCACCAGGCGCTCCGACAGGTTGTCATACAGCAGGTCCGAAAGCCCGATGCCGCCGCTCTGGGACATCTTGACCGAGAGTTCCTGGTCGAACATGGACAGGTAGCTCTCCTCCTCCTTGGAATGGAGCATGCCGTCCTTGGGCACGGACGAGCGCATCTGCTTCCATATCTGGCCGATGAACACGGCCTCGAAATCCTGGCAGGCCTTCCTGAGCTTGGCCTCGTCCTGGCCCTTTTTCCGGGGCTCGAGATCGGAGCGCAGCTCGCGCAGGCGGTTCTGCAGGCTCTGGGTGCCGTCCTGGGGCGGCAGCGCGGCGGTGGTGAGAATGTCGCTCATGTTGCCTCCGGTGCTAGAGGACCTCGAGATCGGCGTGCAGCGAGCCGGCCGACTTCATGGTCCTCAGGATGGAAATGAGGTCCCGGGGAGTGGCCCCGATGGCGTTCAGGCCGTCCACCAGCTCCTGGATGGAGGCGCCGGCCATGAGGATCAGGCGGCGCTGCTCCTCCCGTACGCCCAGCTGGGTGGACGGGGTGACCACGGTGCGCCCCTGGGCGAAGGCCCCGGGCTGGGAAACCTGCGGCTGCTCGGCCACGATCACGTTCAGGTTGCCGTGGGACACGGCCACCTTGGAAAGCGTCACGTTCGCGCCCAGGACCACGGTGCCGGTCTTCTCGTCGACAACGACCCGGGCCCGGCTGTCGGGACGGACCTCCAGATTCTCCAGGGAGGCCATGAGGGTCACGATGTCCCCCTGGTACCTGGGCGGAACCTTCAGCCTGACCGTGGAGGCGTCCTGGGCCGCGGCGAAATCACCGCCCAGGGCCCTGTTCAGGGTGTCCGTGACCTGCTTGGCCGTGGAGAAATCCTCCACCCCCAACTGGATGTTCACATCGGTCTGCTGATTGAAATTGAAGGGGACGCTGCGCTCGACCACGGCTCCGCCGGGAATGCGGCCCACGGTGGTGATGTTCTTGGTGGCCGAGGCCGCATCGCCGCCTGCGGAAAACCCGCCCACGGCCAGGGGCCCCTGGCACAGGGCATAGACGTTGCCGTCGACGCCCTTGAGCGGCGTCATCAGCAGCACGCCGCCCAGGAGGGAGGCCGCGTCGCCCACGGAGGAGATCGTGGCGTCGAGGCGCGAGCCGGGCCGGGCCGAGGCGGGCATCTTGACCGTGACCATCACGGCCGCCACGTTCTTGGGCTTCAGGGCGGCGCGGTCGACCTTGACGCCCATGCTCTCCAGCATGTTGGCCATGGACTGCACCGTGAACTTGGACCCGCTCTTGTCCCCCGTCCCCGGGAGGCCGACCACCAGGCCATAGCCCACCAGATCGTTGGAGCGCACCCCGCCGAAGGTCGCGATGTCCTTGAGGCGCGCGCCCAGAACCGGCGAAGACACGGCGAAAAGCGCCACCACGATGATCAGCAGCCGGATCAGGCCGGCGCCCTGTCTAGAATGGCCACACATTGTCAAGTATCCTCGCAAGCCACCCGGGGCGTTGTTTTTCGGCCAGGATGCCCTCGCCGTACAGTTCTATGCGGGCCTCGGCCATGTTCGTGGACGCGATGCTGTTGTCGGCGTCGATGTCGCGGTCGCGGACCACGCCCTGGACCATGACGATCTGCGTCTCGCCGTTGACCCGAGTCTCACGCGCTCCAAGCACCTCCATCAGCCCGCCGCCAAGAACCCGGGTGACCCGGGCCGCCACGGTCGTGCTGATGGTGCTCTCGCGCTTGGTCTCGCCATCTCCCTCGAACGCGCTGTTGGACGTGGCTTTGACCAGGGAATCCGGGCCCACCGTCGCCCCCGGGATGATCGGCAGCGCGTCCTTGCCGAGATACGCGCTGGCCCCGAGATCCATGTTGTTGGTCTTGTCGGCTGTGGTCGTGGCCTTGTTCTTGGCCAGGGTCGTCTCCACCACCTTGATCAGCACGATATCCCCGACCCTGCGGGCGCGGGCGTCGGCGAAGAGCGATGTCGCCCCGTCGGGATCGTAGAGCGAACCGGGGTTGCTCGCCTGGTCCGCCCGCTCCTGGGGCGGCGGCGTGACCACCGCCGAAGGCATGGGCGGGCGGCTCGTGGCCCGGCAGCCGGCAAGAGACAAAAGAACTATGAAAAAACAAATCCGTATCTGCATGTTTCCTCCCGGACTACGGCACCAGGGCCGTCTCCGCGTCGACTATCCGCGCGGCCACCACTCGGCGGCTCTGCATGTTCCGGACCCGGATGGTGCTGCCTATGCCGCCGTCCTCCAGGCTTTCCACCGGAACGCTCAATTTCAGGGAATTCCCCTCGTAGACCAGGGTCAACAGCTGCCCCTTGGACACCACGGGAATGGGCTCCACGGCCTCGGCCGAAATGACCTGCCCCTCTCCGACGGGGGCGGTCATGCGCAGGGGCAGCCCGCGCCCGTCCCAGGCCGGGCGCGGCATGTAGGCCAGATTCCTGCGCGCGAACCCGACCAGGCCGGGTTCCAGCACGTCGCCCCGGTTCAGGACCCGGGCCGCGCATGGCACGGTCTTCCAGACATCGGCGAAGACCGTGCCCGTGAAGCCCTGCACCACCCGGCCGTCCCCGGCCACGGCCTCCAGGCGCAGGCTGATGCGCCCCGGGACCGGCGTACCGACGGGCACGACGCGAATCTGCACGGGCGTTTTCTCCGCCACGAACAGGTAGTCCGCGATGCGGTGCTCGCGGATCTGGACCTCGCCCTCGTACCGGGCCAGGGATGTCGTCAAAATTTTGTCGATGGACGGCAGAAGGGCCAAAGTGCCGATGACCTGTCCGCCGCGCTGGACCATGACCTGATCCGGGACCTCGACGGGCGGCAGGTTCGGCCCCAGGCGCTGCACGATGAGTTCGCGCAGCCTGGGCCCGTTGAGGCTGGCCCGGGCCCCGTCGAACTTCGGCGAGGCCAGCAGGGGGCGGTCTCCGGCAGCGGCCAGCACGGCCTCGGCCTGCATCCCCTCGGCCCTGGCCAGGTCGCGCAGGGCGATGACCGGCCCGTCCACGCACACGGCCCCGGCCACGACGAGCCGGTCCTGCGCCAAGGACAGGCCGGGACAGAGCAGCAGCGCGAGCAGGGCCACGATAAAACGCATGAGCTACCTCTTCAGCTGGTTGGCGATCTGCAGCAGCGTGTCGGCCGTGGTGATGGACTTGGAATTGGCCTCATAGGCGCGCTGGCCCACGATCATGTTGACCATTTCCTCCACGATTTCCACGTTGGACATCTCCAGGAAGCCCTGGGCCAGGGTGCCGGCGTTGTTCTCGCCGGGCACGCTCTCCACGGCATCGCCGGAGCCGTCCGTCTGGACATACAGATTGCGCCCCACGGCCTTGAGGCCCGCGGGGTTGATGAAGGTATAGATGGGGATGTCCGTGGCCGCGATTTCCGCGCCCGCCTTGTCCACGCAGGTCAGATGCCCGTCCTCCGTGACCACGATGTTCTGGGTCTCGGGGGGCACGATGAACTCGGGCTGCAGCGGGTGGCCGTTGTCCGTCACGATGCGGCCGTCGCTGTCGAGCTTGAAGGCGCCGCTCCGGGTGTAGTGGTCCTCGCCGTTGCGGTCGACGCGGAAGAAGCCGTCGCCCTCGATGACCAGGTCGAGCTGGTTGCCCGTGTTCTGGAAATCGCCCTGCGAAAATATCTTGTGCACGGACACGGGGCGCACGCCCATGCCCACCTGCATGCCCACGGGCAGCCTGTTGCCTTCCTGGTTGGACGAACCCGCGATCTTCATGTTCTGGTACATGAGATCCTCGAACTCGGCCCTGTTCTTCTTGAAACCCGTGGTGTTGACGTTGGCCAGGTTGTTGGACGTCACATCCAGGTTGAGCTGCTGGGCGATCATGCCCGAAGCGCTGGTCCACAATGCGCGAATCATGTTCTTCTCCTTGCGGCGGAATCCGCCGCGGCCGGGCGTTCAGGACTGGACGAACCGGCCCGCAGCCATATGTTTATCTCGGCGCACCGACTTCGGCGATGGCCTTCTTGTCCTGCTCAAAGGTGCCGCTGATCATTTTCTGATAGGCCTCGAAGGCCCGCAGGGCCTCGATCATATTGACCATCTCCGAGACCACCTCGACGTTGGCCGCCTCCAGGAACCCCTGCTCCACGGTGGAATCCTCGGCCGGGACGGTCTGGGCGCCCGAGTCGGGCCGGACGCGCAGCAGGGAGTTGCCGACTTTTTCCAGATTCCTGGGGTCCTCGACCCGGACCAGGGAAATGACGTCGATGGCCTCCCCGTCCACGGAGACCTGGCCGCTGGCGTCGATGACCACGCTGCCGGTCTCCGGGAGCTGGATCGGCCCGCCCTCGCCCAGCAGCTGATTGCCATGGCCGTCCACGACATACCCTTCGGCCGAACGGTGATACACGCCCTGGCGGGTCATAAATTCCCCTTCCGGGGTCTGGACCCGGAAGAAACCGTCCCCGGCGATGGCCAGATCCAGGGCGTTGCCCGTGCTCTTCATGGTTCCCTGGGACAGATCGATGACCTGCTCGGATATCCTGGGCTGGGCCAGAACGTTGGCAGCGGGCCACGGAACCCGCTCGCGCAGCGTGGTGTTGGGGTCCAGCAGGTCGTGGGCGTAGCGGCGGAAGGTGTCGCGGAAGGACAATTTGTCCCCCTTGAAACCCGTCGTGTTCACATTCGCCAAATTATTGGCGATGGTATCCAGGCGGTGCTGCTGGGTCAGGGCCCCGAACACGGCGCTGTAGCTGCTTTCTTGCATGGCGGTCCTCCTCGGTACGAGGCTTTGAGCAAATACCAGGCCAGTCCGGAAAAGCCCTGAAAGCTCGGCACTGCATGCCATCGGGAAAAAAAACACTTGACGGCCATCCCCCCCCTCATGCAAGGGAAACGGTTGCAGAGCGGGTGTAGCTCAATGGCAGAGTACAAGCTTCCCAAGCTTGGAGTTGCGAGTTCGACCCTCGTCACCCGCTCCACTCCTGTATGTGGTCATACTGATATTCGGTAGCTGATGGGGGTGGGCCTTTTCGTGGTCCACCTTTTTTTTTCAGGCAGGCAGCAATGGAAAAGAACGAAATACACGCAAAAATTCTCGAGATGGTGACGCCCTTGTGCCAGGCACGGGACCTGGAAATATGGGGCATCGACCTGCTCTTCGGGGCCGGCGGTCGGCACAAGATCGTGCGCGTCTACCTGGACTCCGCCCATGGAGTGGGCATCGACGAATGTGCGGAGATAAGCCGCCACCTGAGCCTGGCCCTGGATGTCGACGACATCATCCCCGGCGCATTCACGCTGGAGGTCTCGTCGCCCGGCCTGGAGCGCCCCTTCTTCTCCCCGGAGCAGATGGCCGGCTACATCGGCCGGACGATTCGCGTCCGCCTGGACAAGCCCCTGGAGGGCAGAAAAAATTTCAAGGGCAGCCTGATCGCCATAAATCCTCCCATGTTCACCCTGTCCGACGACAGCGCCGATTTCGAACTGAACTGGGAGGACGTAGGCAAGGCCAACCTCGTCTACGAACACCACGACCAGGGCAAGCCCGGAAAACGCTAAATTTCGGAACACGGCGGGTTTTTTCCGCACGGAGAACGGAGGACGTTCATGAATTTGGAACTCAAAAAAGCCATCGATCAGATCAGCAAGGACAAGGGCATCGACCGCGAGATGCTGATCGACACCCTGGAAGAAGCCATTCGGGCCTCCGTGACCAAGAAGTATGGCGACAAGATGGATATCGAGGTCACCTTCAACGAGGAGACCGGCGAGATAGAAGTCTATCAGTTCAAGATTGTGGTCGAGGAGATCGAGGATCCCGATACGGAAATTCTCATGGCCGACGCGCTCAAGCACGACCCCAACGTCGAACTTGACGACGCCATCGGCTTCCGCCTGCAGGTCGAGGACCTCGGGCGCATCGCCGCCCAGAGCGCCAAGCAGGTCATCATCCAGCGCATGCGCGACGCAGAGCAGGAAATCATTTACGAGGAATACAAGAACCGCAAGGGCGAGATCGTCAGCGGCATCATCCAGCGCCGCGACCGCTCGGGCTGGATCATCAACCTCGGACGCACCGAGGCCCTGCTGCCCAAGGACAAGCAGATCCCGCGCGAGCGTTTCCGCCAGGGTGACCGCGTCGAGGGGCTCATCATCGACGTGCGCAAGGAAGGCCGGGGCCCGCAGATCATCATCACCCGCTCCGACCCCGAGTACATGGTCGCCCTGTTCCGCCGCGAGGTGCCCGAAGTGGCAGACGGCACCGTCAACATCATGGGCGTGGCCCGCGATCCGGGCCTGCGCGCCAAGGTCACGGTCCTGTCCCAGGATTCCAACGTGGATCCCGTCGGCGCCTGCGTCGGCATCCGCGGCTCGCGCATCCACAGCATCGTGCAGGAACTGCGCGGCGAACGCATCGACATCGTGCTCTGGAGCCCGGACATCGCCACCTACGCGGCCAACGCCCTGTCCCCGGCGCGCATTTCCAAGATCGCCATCGACGACGAGGAGAAATCCCTGGAAGTCGTGGTGCCCGAGGACCAGCTGACCCCGGCCATCGGCAAGAAGGGCCAGAACGTCAAGCTGGCGGCCAAGCTCCTGGGCTGGAAGATCGACATCTTCACCAACACCCGCTTCAACAAGCTGCACAAGAACCGTCAGTTGCTGGAGCAGTTGGCCAGCGCGGCCCAGGTGTCCATCACGGACTTCACCGAGGCCGGCTTCGATTCCCTGGAGGCCATGGCGGCCTGCACCAACGAGCAACTGCTCGACATCCAGGGCATCAGCGAAGAAAATATCGGCGCCCTGCGCGGAGCCATGAACCTGCTCATCAGCCAGACCAAGGATGAGACCGAGAACGAATCGCCCGAGGAAGCCGACCAGGCTGAGCGCGACGACGTCAACGATGGAGACGAGGCCTAGATGGCGCCTGCCGATGAAACCTGCGCGGCAGGCCACAGGCCCACGCGCATGTGCGTCATCTGCAGACGACGATTTTTCAAGGACGAACTGCTGAGATTTGTCTGCCCTGTTCACGGCGAGCTCACTCTGACCGCTGACAGCACCGGAAAACAACCGGGACGGGGTTTTTATCTTTGCCGCGATGCGGCGTGCCGGAACAGATTCGAGCGATTCAAGGGCTGGCAGAAGAAATGCAAGGGGGTTGGGAATGTCCACTAGATTGCGCGTGAGAGATCTTGCCACGGAGCTTGATATCTCCAGCAAGGATTTGATGACATTGTTGCGGGAGCTCAAGATCCCGGCCAAGAGCCATATGAGCAGCCTGACCGACGAGGAAGTCGAGCAGGTGCGCAACCATCACCGGAACAGATCCGCCGAACCGCAAGTCGTCGAGACGCGCGCCACTTCAGGGGTCATCGTACGCAAGCGCCACAGGACCGCGGCTGCCGAAGCCCCCGCCGCATCCGAGGCCGCCGGTCAGGCTGGCCCGGAGGACGAAGAGGCCCCGGAAGAGGCCGCCGAACCGGCAGCCGAACCCGAAAAGCCCCACGCTCGCAAGGCCCCCCGTGCGGTCGTCATCACGCCGGCCCGCATCATCACCGAGGAAGCGCCCGAATCGGTTGCCCCCAAGGCTGCCGAGATGCCAGAACCGGTTGAGGCCGAAATCCCGGCCGAAGTTGAGGCTCCGGCTGAAGTGCACGCCGAAGAGGCCCCGGCTCCGGAATCCGCGGAAGAGCCGGCAGCCGCCGAAGAGGCACCGGCCGAGGCGGCCGCCGAAGGCGAGTCCGAAGAAGATGCCAAGAAAGCCCGCAAGAAGACCAAGAAGGCCAAGCCCGCCCCGCCCTCGGTGCAGGTCAAGATCATCTCGCGGCCGACCATCGTCGAATTTCCCGATACCCGCCCCGAAGGGCAGCCCCCCGTCAGGCCCATGGGCCCGGCGGCCAGGCCCATGGGTCCGGCCGGCCGTCCTGCCGGTCCGGCCCAGCGTCCCTCGGGTCCCGGCGCCCCGCGTCCGGGCGGCCCCCGCCCCATGGGCCCGGCCGACCAGGGCGCAGCTCCCCGTCCGGCTCCGGAAGGCGAAGGCGCCCGCGACTCCCGCGGCAAGAAGAAGAAAGGACGCCGCACGGTGGAGGCCGCCGATCTGTACCGCAAGGAAGAGTTCTCCATGGGCAAGGGCAAGAAGGCCCAGCGCGCCGAAGCCCGCCGGGCCGGCGGGTCGCACGCCCAGCAGCAGGTGACCCAGCCCCTGAAGGCTTCCAAGCGCAAGATCCGCGTCGAGGACACCATCCGCCTGACGGACTTGGCCCATCAGATGGGCATCAAGGCCCAGGACCTGATCAAGAAGCTCTTCTCCATGGGCGTCATGGCGACCATCAACCAGTCCCTGGATTTCGACACGGCGCTGCTGCTGGCCGCGGAGTTCAAGTACGAAGTGGAGAAGGTCGGATTTTCCGAAGACGAATTCCTGCTGCCCAAGGAGGCCGACAAGGCCGAGGATCTGAAGCCCCGTCCTCCCGTGGTTACCATTATGGGCCACGTCGACCACGGCAAGACCTCCCTCCTGGACGCCATCCGCTCCACGAGCGTGGCATCCGGCGAGGCCGGCGGCATCACCCAGCACATCGGCGCTTACCACGTGGCCACTTCGCGCGGCGAAATCGTCTTCCTGGACACCCCCGGCCACGAGGCGTTCACCACCATGCGTGCCCGCGGAGCCAAGGTCACGGACATCGTCGTCCTGGTCGTGGCCGCCGATGACGGCGTCATGGATCAGACCCGCGAGGCAGTGAGCCACTCCAAGGCGGCGGGCGTGCCCATCGTCGTGGCCGTGAACAAGATGGACAAGGAAGGGGCCGACCCCGACCGCGTCAAGCGCGAACTGTCCGACCTGGGCCTCATGCCCGAAGACTGGGGCGGCGACACCATCTACGCCCATGTCTCGGCCAAGAAGCGCCAGGGCCTGGATGAACTGCTGGAACTCATCCTCCTGCAGGCCGAAGTCCTCGACCTCAAGGCCAACCCGGACAAGCCCGGCCGTGGCCATGTGGTCGAGGCCAAACTGGACAAGGGTCGCGGCCCCGTGGGCACGGTTCTCATCCAGGAAGGCCAGATCAGCCAGGGCGACGCCTTTGTCTGCGGCATGATCAGCGGCAAGGTCCGCGCCATGTTCGATGACCAGGGCAAGCAGATCAAGACCGCCGGGCCGGCCATTCCCACGGAAATCCAGGGATTTGAAGCCATTCCCGAGGCAGGTGACGAGTTTGTCATCGTCAAGGACGAGAAGGTCGCCCGCAAGATCGCCGAGGATCGCCGCGTCAAGCACCGCGACCGCGAACTGGCCAAGGAGTCCAAGGTCACTCTGGAAAGCTTCCTGGCCTCCAAGGCCGGCGAAGAGGCCCAGAACCTGAACCTGCTTCTCAAGGCCGACGTGCAGGGATCGCTGGAAGCCATCTCCGAGGCGCTGCGCAAGCTGTCCACGGACGAGGTCAAGATCGCCATCGTCCATGGCGGAGCGGGCGCCATCACGGAATCCGACATTCTGCTGGCCTCGGCATCCAACGCCATCATCATCGGCTTCAACATCCGGCCCACGGCCAAGATCAAGGAAGTGGCCGAGCAGGAAAAGGTCGACATCCGCTTCTACGACATCATCTACAAGCTGGTGGATGACATCAAGGCGGCCATGTCCGGCATGCTCTCGCCCGACATCAAGGAAGTGTATCTCGGACAGGCCGATGTGCAGCAGGTCTTCAGCGTGCCCAAGATCGGCAACATCGCCGGCTGCATGGTCAGCGACGGCAAGCTCAAGCGCAACGCCAATATCCGCCTCCTGCGCAACGGCGTGGTCATCTACACCGGCAAGCTCTCGTCCCTGAAGAGATTCAAGGACGACGCCAAGGAAGTGACCAAGGGCTACGACTGCGGCGCGGGCCTGGAGAACTTCAACGACGTCAAGGTCGGCGATATCATCGAGGCCTTCGAACTGGTCGAGGAAGCCCGGACCATCTAGGTCCGGGCCGGGAGAGGGGCCATGATCATCGGCACCCTGCGCCTTGAATTCAGACTGCACGGCGTTTTTTCCTTGAAGGACAAGCGAAAAAGCGCCAACAGTCTGAAACAGAAGCTGCGCAACACCTTCAATGTCGCCGTGGCCGAGACCGAAGCCCAGGACTCGCATCAGACCCTGGTCCTCGGAGTGGTCACGGTGGCCAACGAATCCGGGTATGTGCACAGCCAGCTGTCCAAGGTCCTTGCCATGGTCGAGGCAGCCACCGCGGACGAACTCGTTCATGCCGACATGGATGTATTTGGAGCCTGATTTTATATGCAGAGAAGCAATTCCCGCCGTGCCGTCCAGATGGGCGATCAGATCATGCAGGTCCTGGCCTCGCTCCTGGTTCAGGAGGTCGAGGACCCGACACTGCAGCTGGTCACCATCACCGGCGTGCGCCTGAACAGGGACTTCAGCATCGCCGAAGTCCTCTACACTCATATCCGGGGCCGCTCGGCCGAGCCTGAGATCACCAAAGCCCTCACGCGCGCCAAGGGTTTCCTGCGCACGCGCCTGGGCAAGGAACTCCAGTTGCGCGGCATCCCGGACCTGCGCTTCCAGTGGGACACCTTTCTCGAGGACATGGTCTATGACGCCCCACCTCAAGCCGATCATTGAGCATATCCGGGAGACCGACAACTTCCTGGTCCTCTCCCATGTGGCCCCGGACGGCGACGCCCTGGGCTCCATGCTGGCCATGGGCGAGCTTCTGGCGGCCCTGGGCAAGCGCGTAACGCTGTTCAACGAATCCGGCATCCCGAGCCGCTTCGCCTGGCTGGCCCCCAAGCGCGAGATTCTGACGGCCCTGCCCGAAGAGGAGCCGGATACGATCATCGTGCTGGACTGCGGCAGTTCCGAGCGCACGGGTGAAGTCATTGCCCCGTGGCTTGCGTCCAAGACGGTGATCAACATCGACCACCACCTGGGCAACCCCAGGTTCGGAACCATGAACTGGATCGAGGAGCGCTCCTCCTCGGTGGGCGAGATGATCGGCATCCTGTCCCGCAAGCTTGGCGTGCCCATGGTCGGCCTGCTCGGGGAGTACGTATATCTGGCCCTCATCTCCGACACCGGTGATTTCTGCTTCAACAACACCCGCCCCGAAACCCTGGAAATGGCCGCCGAGATTCTCCGCCTGGGCCTGCTTCCCGGCCCCTTCCATGAGCAGAAGCAATCGACCGGCACGCTGAATCAGCTGCAGATGCGCGGCGAGGTGCTGCAAAAAGCCAGCCTGCACGCCGACGGCCGCGTGACCCTCATCGCCTTCACCCGCGAGATCTTTCAGCGTACGGGCACGGGCCCCGAGGACACCGAAGGGCTGGTCAACACGGTGCTCTACGTGCGCGGGGTGCAGGTGGCCGTCAGCCTGCGCGAGGAAGAGAAGGGCATCAAATTTTCCCTGCGCTCCAAGGGGAGCGTCAACGTGCAGGCCGTGGCCGCGCACTTCGGTGGCGGCGGGCATCGCAACGCCGCCGGCGGCACCCTGGAGATGGACATGGATCAGGCCAAGGCGACCATGCTTCGGGCCGTGATCGAGGAGCTTGACCGCGCATGAGCCAGCCCGTGCTGAAACAACTTGACGGGGTGCTGGTTTTGCATAAACCGGGAGGTCCGACCTCGACGGATTGCCTGAACCAGATCAAGCGCCGTCTCGGCCAGAAGAAGATCGGCCACGCCGGCACCCTGGACCCCATGGCCACGGGAGTCCTCGTGGTGCTGCTCGGACAGGGCACCAAACTCGCGAACTACCTGAGCGAGGACCGCAAGACCTACCGCGGAACCCTCATCCTGGGCCGCGCGACGGACACGTATGATGTCGAGGGCAAGGTCCTGTCCGAAGCCCCCTGGGAACATCTGGAGCCTGAGTCAGTGAAGGCCGAAATCCTGGGATGGCTCGGGACCATGAGCCAGGAAGTGCCGCCCGTCTCGGCGGCCAAGCACCAGGGCAAGCCCCTGTACGCCCTGCACCGGGCCGGGAAGGAAGTCCCGGTCAAGGTCAAGGACGTGACAATTTTCGACGTGCAGGTTCTCTCCATGGACCTGCCCAGCGTCAGCTTTCGAGTAACCTGCTCCGCGGGAACCTACATCCGCTCCCTGGCCCACAGCCTGGGGATGCGACTTGGGTGCGGAGCGGTGCTCAGCGAACTGGAGCGAGAGGCGAGCCACCCGTTCACCCTCGCCCAGGCACACAACCTGGAAGAGGTCCTGGCAAGCGAAGACCGGCTCTGCGAGCTGGTCCTGCCCATGACCCAGGCCCTGCCCCACTGGCCCAAGCTCGTCCTCAACAACGAGCAGGCCCAGCTGGTGCGCAACGGGGCCTGGCTGCCTGTGACCCTCTTTCCGGAGTACCCGGCCCTGGAAGGCGACCGCGCCCTCCTGCTCTCCCCGTCCCGCGAGCCTTTGGCTCTGGTGGAAGCGCAGAGCAAAGGCCAGGTGCTGTCTTGGGCGATCCTGCGCGGGCTCTGGCAAGCGTAAGGCTCCGGTTCGCAATTGGTTATGGTCAGGCGGAAGAAACATGAAACCGGAGGATATTGCTGTGGTCTTAACCCCTGAACGCAAGGCTGAAATTATCAAGGAATATGGAAAAACCGAAACGGACACCGGGTCCGCCGAAGTGCAGGTTGCCCTGCTGACGGCCCGCGTGACCTATCTGACCGACCACTTCAAGGGTCATCAGAAGGATTTCCACTCCCGGACCGGGTTGCTCAAGCTCGTCGGCAAGCGCCGCCAGCTGCTGAACTACCTGAAGAAAACCGATATTCAGCGCTACCGCGATCTGATCGCGAAACTCGGTCTGCGCAAGTAGACACCAAAGGCGGGGCCGCAAGGCCCCGCCTGCCCTTTTCACCAACGCGCTCCCGGCAGCACTTTCACGCCTGCGGTTTTGTGTTTAGTCCATGCTGCGACCCATGTCGCGACATGCACTAAACACCAAACCCGCCGCAGCTGCCCCGCAGGAGCGCCCAACCAACATGAGGCATATCATGGCAGCTTTTCAGACAACACGTCGCACCATCCCCATGGGTGACAGCGAAATCGTCATCGAGCACGGCAAACTGGCCCTGCAGGCCAGCGGTTCCGTGACCGTGCAGTGGGGCGACACCGTCGTCCTGGTCACGGCCACGCACCAGCCCCTGGACCGGGTAGTGGATTTTCTCCCGCTGACCTGCAACTATATGGAAATGCTCTATGCGGCCGGCCGCGTCCCGGGCAACTATTTCCGCCGCGAGGTGGGTCGCCCGAGCGAACACGAGACCCTGACCTCCCGGCTCATCGACCGGCCCATCCGGCCGCTGTTCCCCAAAGGCTGCACCAACGAGATCCAGGTCATCGCCACGGTCATCTCCTCGGACAAGGAACGCTACGCCGACGTGCTGGCCATGCTCGGTGCGTCCGTGGCCCTGCACATCTCCGACATCCCCTTCGCCGGCCCCATCGCCGCCATCCGCGTGGGCTACCGGGACGGACAGTTCCTCCTGAACCCCACGGCCTCGGAACTGGCCACCAGCCAGCTGAACATGGTTCTGGCCGGCAGCCGTGACGCCGTGGTCATGGTCGAAGGCGGGGCCCAGTTCCTGCCCGAGGACGTCATGACCGAAGCGGTGGCCTGGGGCCATGCCCAGCTCGGCCCCTTCCTGGACGTCCAGGATGAGCTTCGCTCCCTGCTCGGCAAGGAAAAATTCACCGTCACCGCGCCCCAGGAAGATACGGAACTCATTGAAGCCGTAGCGGAACTGGCCTCCGCGCCCCTGACCCAGGCCCTGGCCGTGCCCGGCAAGATGGACCGCCGCGACGCCAAGAAAAAGGTCCGCCAGAACCTGATGGAAGCGCTGGCAGCCCGCTATGCCGAAACCCCGGAACGGCTGAAGAACGTCGGCGAGATCATGGAGAAGCTGGAGAAGAAGCTCGTGCGCCAGCGCATCATGAACGAGAAGATCCGCATCGACGGCCGCGACCTGACCACGGTCCGCCCCCTGACCATGGAAGTGGGCTTCCTGCCCCGCACCCACGGCTCGGCCATCTTCACCCGCGGCGAAACCAAGTCCCTGTGCACCTGCACCCTGGGCAGCACCCGCGACGAGCAGCGCATCGAGACCCTGGCCGGCGAAATCTCCAGACGCTTTCTCATGCATTACAACTTCCCGCCGTACAGCGTCGGCGAAGCGCGCATGCTGCGCGCCCCGTCCCGCCGCGAGGTTGGACACGGCGCCCTGTCCGAGCGCGCCCTGGCCCCTGTCCTGCCGGCGCCCGACGGGTTCCCCTTCACCATCCGCGTCGTCTCCGACATCATGGAGTCCAACGGTTCGTCCTCCATGGCTTCGGTCTGCGGCGGCACCCTGGCCCTCATGGACGCGGGCGTACCCATCAAGACGCCCATCGCCGGCATCGCCATGGGCCTCATCAAGGAAGGTGAAGAATACCTGGTGCTGACGGATATCCTCGGCGACGAGGACCACCTGGGCGACATGGACTTCAAGGTCGCCGGCTCCCGCGACGGCGTGACCTCCATCCAGATGGACATCAAGATCGCCGGCATCCCGGCCGAAGTCATGAAGAAGGCCCTGCACCAGGCCAAGGAAGCGCGCGTGCACATCCTTGACCAGATGGAGGCCGTCATCGCCCAGCCCCGTCCCGAGCTGTCCAAGTACGCCCCGCAGATGGAAGTCGTGCACATCTCCCCCGAGAAGATTCGCGAAGTCATCGGACCCGGCGGCAAGAACATCAAGGCCATCTGCGAAGCCACCCAGGCCGACATCGACATCGACGACTCCGGCAAGATCTCCATCTTCGCCCCGGACACCGCCGCTCTGGCCAAGGCCCGCGAAATGGTCCTCTACTACGACCAGAAGGCCGAAGTGGGCAAGGATTACGACGGTATCGTCAAGAAGATCATGGACTTCGGCGCCTTCATCGAGATTCTGCCCGGCCTCGAAGGCCTGTGCCACATCTCCCAGCTGGCCCGCGACCGGGTCAACGTGGTCCAGGATGTATGCCAGGAAGGCGACGCCATCCGCGTCCGCGTCATCGACGTCGAGCCCTCCGGCCGCATCAAGCTCAGCCGCAAGGCCATCATCCTGGAGGAACTTGGCGAAGAGCCCGAGCCGGAGCAGCCCCGCCCGCCCCGCAGCGACCGCCCGCGCGGCGACCGTCCCCGCAGCGGCGACCGCGGCGGTGAACGTCGCGGCGGTGACCGCGGCGGAGAGCGCAGAGGCCCGCGCCGCTAGAGGCAACCTCACTGCAACCAAAAAAAACCCGGATTCGTCCGGGTTTTTTTTTGGGTCTGCGGAACCGTCAAAATCAGAAAGCCGCAAGGATGGCGCGTTGCACACGCTGCGGCGGAAGCACGGCAGGACGCTGCCCGTCGCAAGACCTCAACTCAACCAGAAATACACCGCGCCGCAGACGGCGAGGCTCGCCACCCGGAAGCTCTGGCTGCAGACGATGAGCTCCATGGCCAGGACCGGCTTGTAGATGCCCGCGTAGTAGGGGAACTGATGCCGGAAGGCCCGCATGGGCGAGGACAGGATATTGCCGACCAGAAGGGCGATGACCACGTCGCGCTCCGGCATGGACCCGGCATCGAGCATGGCCCCCGCAGCGGCCATGCCGGCCGAGAACTCCGCGGCCAACTGGAAGACGATGATGCCCATGGCCTTCGGATGCAACCAGGCGAAGGCGCCCATGTGCTCGGCGAGAAAACGCTCCGCCGCCGAAAACATGCCGAGCTTGTGCATGAAGTGCACGCCCACGTAGATGGGCGCCGTGATCATGGCGATCTTCCTGATCCGGCGGCGGAAACGCTTCCAGGTCTTGTCCAGCACCTGGCGGGCGGTGATGGTTGTGTTGCCGGGCATCTCCGCGGCGTGGCAGCGATCGAGCCCGCTCAGCAGCACGCGGCCCACGGCCAGGATGCTCACGGTGCGCAACAGGGCCGCACCAACGGTGATGGCCAGATACACCACGGCCGCGGACTTGAGGATGGGCACGGTGATGAAGACCATGGTCGGCAGGTGCAGAAAGTAGGTCGGCAGGCTGTTGAAGAGGTTCGTCAGGACGAGCTCACGCCGCGTCAGCTTGTTCTGGTCGTACGCCTCGGCCAGCATGGTGTTGGCCGTGACGCCCGAAACGAAGGCCACGGCGAAGCTGGCCGCGGAAATTTCGCACATGCGCCCGATGCGGGCCAGGGGCATGGCCAGCTTCCCGACAAAACGGGTCCAGTGCAGGGCCTCGATGAGGTTGCCGATGAACAAACCCACGGAGACCATCCCCATGAGTTTGCACAGGGGCCACAGGATCTGCCCCCACAATTCCGCAGCGCTCACGACCGTCCTCCCGAGCCGCGCCGCGCCGCCAGCATCAGCCCCAGGCCCAGGCATGCGCCCAGAGCGTTGGCCAGGGCGTCCCACGGGTCCATGAACCGGCCTGTGGGCAGAATGCCCTGGGCGATCTCGAGGACAATGCCGAGTCCCGCGGCAAAGCCGAGCATGACCCCGGCCGAACGGAGCCAGGCCGGAGGACAGAACAGCACCAGGAGGCAATAGGCCGCAGCGTGCATGATCTTGTCACTGTACTCGGGCGCCTGGGAAAAATCCACGGGAATGAGGGAGGACACGATCAGCGCCAGGACATACGAGACCCAGGCCAATCGGTGAAAACGGGAGATCAGATTCTTTCGCATGCCCCCAACTATGCCAAACATCCAGGCCGGGCAAGGGGTTAGGCTTCTTGTTATTTTGGCGGCAAGGGACTATTTGCACCCCATGACGAACGAGCCCGCCATCTGGATCAACGCCGGGGAAACCTCCGGCGACCTGCACGGACAGCTCCTGGTCCGCGCCCTGCGCGACCGGTGCCCTGGTGCCCGCTTCACGGGCATGGCCGGACCGGCCATGCGCGAGGAAGGGGTCGAGGACCTGCTGCGCACCGAATCCCTCTCGGTCATGGGATTCACCGAGGTACTGGCCCAGCTGCCGAAAATCCTTGGACTGCTGCGCACCATCCGGGAGCGTCTGACCGCGCTTCGTCCGGACGTCGTGGTGCTCATCGACGCCCCCGACTTTCATTTCCGCGTGGCCAAGATCGCCAAGAGCCTGGACATCCCCGTGGTCTATTACATCAGTCCCAAGCTCTGGGCCTGGCGCGAAGGCCGCGTCGATTTCCTGCGCCGCCATGTGGACCGCCTCGTCTGTATCCTGCCTTTCGAGGTCGAATTCTATGCCCGCCACGGCATGGCCGTGGACTATGTCGGACATCCCCTGCTGGACTCCATCCGCACGGACGCCATCCTGAACACTCCCCGCAACCCCAGGCGCATAGGCATCCTCCCCGGGAGCCGCAAACGGGAGATAGAGGGACTGCTGCCCGTCTTCTCCCGGGCCGCGACCCTTCTGGCCGGACGCTTTCCGGACCTGGAGTTCGCGCTTCCCGTAGCGCCGGGCATGGACCGCGAACTCATCAGGAGTTGCTGGCATTCCGACCTCCCGGTGACCCTGGCCGAAAGCTCCGGCCGCTACGAACTCATGCGCTCCTGCCGGGCCATCATGGCCGCCTCCGGCACGGCCACCCTGGAGACGGCTCTGCTTGAAACGCCCACGGCCGTGGCCTACACCTTCTCTTTGCCCACATATCTCCTGGGCAGGATGCTGGTGAAGGTCCCCTTCATGTCCCTGCCCAACCTCATTCTCAACGCCCCGGTCTTCCCGGAATTCCTGCAGCGCGCCGCCCAGCCGGCCGCCCTGGCCGCAGCCGTGGCCCAGTGGATTCCCGAAACCCCGGAACGCGCCGAGGTCCTGACCCGGCTGGCGACCCTGCCCGACCTGCTCGGAAGCGGCGGGGCCGCAGACCGCGCCGCGGAAATAGTCTGCCAAACCATGCGGAAAAAGCCATGACGCACCCTCTGACCATCTATTCGGCACACCGGGACATTCGTGAACTCCTCCTTTCCGCCGCCGGAGACGATTTCACGGCCACGGTCAGGACCATGCCCACCGAAACCGCGCCCGACCACCCGGGCCAGGAGATCATCATCCTGGACCTGCGCGACCTGACGGACACGGACGCGGTCCAGGACACCCTGGAGCGCTTTGCCGGCAGGGCCCCGTCCTGCCGCATCCTTTTTCTGATCAGGGACCACGCTCTGTTGCCAGAGACGGGAGTGCTGCGCCAATGCCATGCCGAACCCGTGTTCCCGCCCCTTGAGGCACGCTCCATCCACCTGACATTGAGCCGGGTCGCCCTGGAAATGAACGGCTCGGCCGGCATGGTTTGCCAGATTCCGCAGAGCCAGGACATCCTGTCCATGACGCACTCGCAGAGCATGCGCGACGTCTTCCGCAAGGTGCAGATGGTCGCCCCGACCCGGACCACCGTGCTGCTGACCGGCGAAACGGGCACGGGCAAGAGCTATCTGGCCAAGCTCATCCACCAGCTCAGCTCCCGCTGCAGCCGCCAGTTCATCAGCGTGCACTGCGGCGCCCTGCCCGAGTCCCTCATCGAAAGCGAACTCTTCGGCCACGAGAAAGGGGCCTTCACCGGTGCTGCCAGGACACGCAAGGGAAAATTCGAGCTGGCCGACGGCGGAACCATCTTTCTCGACGAGATCGGCACCATCACGCCCTCGGCCCAGATCAAGCTCCTGCACATCCTGCAGGAAAAGGCCTTCGAACGGGTGGGCGGCGAAAAGCTCATCCCCTGCGACGTGCGCATCATCGCCGCCACCAACGAAGACCCGGCCGTACTGTGCGAGCAGGGAAAATTCCGCTGGGACCTTTTCTACCGACTTAACGTCTTTCCCGTGGAGGTCCCCCCCCTGCGACAGCGTGTCGAGGACATCCTGCCCCTGGCCGAACAGTTCATCACCAATTTCCGCCGCGACGCGGGCAAGAACATCACGGGCATCGCGCCGCGCGCAGCCCGGGCCCTGCAGGAATACGCCTGGCCGGGAAACGTCCGCGAACTGGAGAACATCATCGAGCGGGCCTGCATTCTGGAGGAGACGGACCAGATCCACTCCGAAAGCCTGCCCCTGGAGCTGCTGGCCCTGCGGCCAGAAACCCAGCCCGACTCCCCAACCCGCTCCGACACCCTCATGCCCCTGCATTCCGCCCGCGCCGCGGCCATCGAGGAATTCGAGCGCCGCTACCTGTGGGCCCTGCTGCAATCCTGCAACGGCAGCATCAAGAAGAGCGCGGACACTGCCGGGATCACCACCCGCCAGCTGCACAAACTCATGACCAGGCACCGTCTCGACAAAAAATCCTTCCGGCCCAAGTCCAAGCGGAACTTGTGATTCCGTTTCAGCAAAACAGAACTGGCAGTTCTCGTCCCGGAAGGCCGAAATCTGCGCTCCCTCATGGTCTTCGCGCAAAAAAAGAATCGCCGATTCTCCATCGCTGACCGCCCTTCTTTCGCAAACTCCATAATTTCGGCACGTTGTAGCTAAGGCATATTTTGTGCTAGCGCACCCGCGCCCAAAGACGCCGAACGTGTGTCCGGAAAACTCTGCGGGCCGAACATTTTTGAGGAGAACACGAAAGTGGAAGGTAGAATGATGAAGATGTGCGCATGCACAGCCCTGGCCGGCGTCTTTTTGCTGGCAACCCCACCCGCCGGGCAGGCCGGCGAAACCGTCGAGGTCCACGGCATCCTGGAAGAGACAAGCACCGGCACCATCCTCGTGACCGAGGCATCGAGCTACATCGTGCGCGGCATCGACGCTTCGGGCCTGGACGGGCGCAGGGCCATCGTCCTGGGCGACGAAGGCAAGGACAACGGCCTTGAGTTCATTGACGCCATGGAGATCAAGATCGCCCAGTGATCGCGGATCACGAAATCCCAAGATCACGCTTGACAATCGATTCTCCATTGTTCATCTACGCAGTCAGGAACGACACATGAAAAACATCACCGCCCCCATCTCCATTATTATTCTGATTTCCGTGATTATCCGGTCACGATCGGGGGAGTGACGCGCCTGTACGAAACGGACATCCGCACACCAGAAGCCCCCGACCGAAAGGTCCGGGGGCTTTTTCGCTTTCAAGGGGAATTTTCGAACAACCGGTTCCGCGACACAGACCGCTCCGCACCAGGGGCGCAACACCGGGGACCATGCCAGGAGCACCATGAACACCATCCAGATCTACGACACCACCCTGCGTGACGGCACCCAGTCCGAGGAGCTGAACCTGTCCACCGAGGACAAACTGCGCATCGCCACACGGCTCGACCAACTCGGCATCGCCTACATTGAAGGCGGGTGGCCCGGCTCCAACCCCAAAGACAAGCGTTTCTTCGCGGAAATGCGCCAGTACGAACTGGGCACGGCCAAGCTTGCGGCCTTCGGCTCCACGCATGCCGCCAAATCCTCGGCAGAGAACGATCCCAACCTGCTGGCTCTGGTGGAATCAGGGGCGCCGGTCCTGACCATCTTCGGCAAGACCTGGGACATTCACGTCACCGATGCCCTCAAGATCACCCTGGAGCGCAACCTGGAGCTCATCCGCGACTCCCTGGCCTTCCTGCGTCCCCACGCGCAGGAGCTCTTCTATGATGCCGAACATTTCTTCGACGGGTACAAGGCCAACCCGGACTATGCCATCTCCTGCCTGCGCACGGCCTGGGACGCCGGCGCGGAACTCCTGGTGCTGTGCGACACCAATGGCGGGAGCCTGCCCGACGAGATCGCATCTATCATGGACGCCGTGCGCGCGCAGTTGCCCGGCGCCCGGCTGGGCATCCACGCCCACAACGACTGCGAACTGGCCGTGGCCAACTCCCTGGCTGCCGTGCGCCACGGTGCCGTACAGGTCCAGGGGACCGTCAACGGCTACGGGGAGCGTTGCGGCAACGCCAACCTCTGCTCCATCATCCCCAACCTTGAACTGAAGATGGGCCTGTCCTGCCTGCCCGAGGGGCACCTGGAACGCCTGACCGGAACCTCGGCCTTCGTCTCCGAGGTGGCCAACCTGCGCTGCTTCAAGCGCCAGCCATACACGGGCCAGTCGGCCTTCACCCACAAGGGCGGCGTGCATGTCGCGGCCGTACGTCGCAACCCGCGCACCTACGAGCACATCGAACCCGAACTCGTCGGCAACAAGCAGCGCATCATCCTCTCGGACCTGGCCGGGCAGTCCAACATCCTCTTCAAGGCCAAGCAGTACGGGTTCGAACTGGACAAGGGCGACCCCTTCGTTCTGGAACTCCTGACGGAGCTCAAGAACCGCGAGGACCAGGGCTACGAGTACTCCGCCGCCGAAGCGTCCTACGAACTGCTGGTCAACCGGGTCCTGGGCCGTGCGAGAAATTATTTCCGCGTCATCAGCTTCCGCATCATGGACTCGGTCTTCACCGAAGGTGCCGACCCGTTCACCGAGGCCACGGTCATGCTGCGCGTGGGCGGCGTGATCGAACACACCGCCGCCACGGGCAAGGGTCCGGTCAACGCCATGGACTGTGCCCTGCGCAAGGGTCTGGAGCGTTTCTACCCGAAATTGGGGGAAATGCGACTCATGGATTTCAAGGTGCGGGTCCTGGCCGGAACGGTCAGCGAAGACGGAAACAGCGGCACGGCGTCCGTGGTGCGCGTCCTGATCGAGTCCGGCGACCAGAAAAGCCGCTGGACCACGGTGGGCGTGTCCTACAACATCATCGAGGCCAGCCGCCAGGCCCTGGAGGACTCCATCAACTACAAGCTGTTCAAGGACGACCAGCGCAAGCTGACACAGGCCATACGGGAGATCTGACAGCGGCCGGAAAGGCGGACGCCGTCGATATCGCTGTGAATCCCAAAGAAAAAGCCCCGGATTACGGGGCTTTTTCTTTGGGATTCGGGAGAAAGCGTCAGATTCCCAGATTCTCCTTCATGAACTGGAAGTCGATGATGGAACTGACCAGCTGGGAGCCATGCTGGATTTTGATGACGTCGCGCAGCTTGTGGCGGGAGAGGATGGCTTCCATCTTCTTGGCCACGGTGAAGGTGTCGTCGCGGACCACCACGATGGGCACTTCAAGGACCTCGGCCCGGGTCATGATGATGTCGTTGGGGTAGAGGTTGCCCGTCAGGACCAGACACTGGCACTGGCCTTCCAGAGCCACCAGCTGCACGTCCGAGCGGTCGCCACCGACGATGATCGCCGATTTCTTGCTCTTGCGGAAATGGGTCATGAAGTTTTCGACCTGCATGGTGCCGATGAGGAAATTCTCGACCACGCGCTCGGACTTGTCCTGGGCCGTGATGATGCGGCCGCCCAGTCGGTCGGCCAGGTCGGCGACCTTGATGGCGCCCATGAGGGGGTCGCTGGGGATCTTGCCCAGAACCTTGATGCCCTTGCTCTCCAGGAAGGGATGCAGGAGGGTGTCGAGCTCTTCCTTGAAGACGGGCGGGATGTCGTTCAGGAGCACGCCCAGGAGCTGGTCGCCGAGACGCTCTTTCATGGCGATGAGGTAGTCGTAGTTGAGTTCCTTGATGTAGCGGTCGATGACGATGGCCTTGATGCCCAGGGACTTGACCACGCTGACACCGTCCAGCCCGCAGTACTTGCCCGAGTACATGCTGCCCGACCCGGCCACGATCATGACGTCCTTGTCCTTGCTGAGCTCCTCGAAGGCGGTCTTGATGCGGGGCATCAGGTCTTCGCACTTGCCGGTAAAGGCCTTCATCTTGAAGTCCTGGTCCACGACCACGGGGGTGACCAGGGCGGGATTATCGGACAGGCCGAGAATATCCTGGACAAAAAAGGCGTCGGCGTCGCCGAGCACGCCGTTCTTTTCCTGCGGCAGGGCGCCGACGGGTTTCATGTAGCCGACCCGGTAGCCCTCCTTCTGCAGCTTGAGCCCAATGCCCATGGCGATCATGTTCTTTCCGGAATAGCCGGAAGTCGCTCCCACATAAATTCCTACCATACTCCCTCCTGATCTGGACTGCGATATTCTGGCGCCACGTTAAGGATCACACCCCGCTATTCGGACTGAGGCAAAAGAGACATCCGCGCCCCGGCAATCCACGCCCCCCGCGGGGTCACCAGGACAGGATCGAATTCGAGTGCGTATATTTCGGGAAAATCCAGAGTCATCTGCGACACGGTCAGGAGTACATCCTCCAGGGCCCGCAAGTCCAGAGCGTCCCGCCCCCGTTCGCGCTTGAGCAGGGAAAAGACCTTGAGCTCGCGCATCATGCCCGCGGCGTCGGCCAGGGAAAGGGGCGCAAGGCGCAGGGAATAGTCCTGGAATATCTCGGCCTGGCTGCCCGAGAGCCCGAAACGGATCAGGGGGCCGAACTTGGGGTCGCGCCGGGCGCGGATACAGACCTCGGTGGGCTTGCCCTGGATCATCTCCTGGACCAGGCACCCAGAGATGAAGGCCTCGCTACGCAGGCACTGCACCCGGGAAGTCAGCTGGAGAAACGCCTGGCGCACGTCATCCGGCGTCTGCAGGCCAAGCTCCACTCCGCCCACGTCGCTCTTGTACTCGATGTGCGGGGACGCGATCTTGAGGGCCACGGGGCAGGCCAGACGCTTGGCGATCTTGGCCGCGCTTCTGCTGGTGCGGGCCAGCTCGGTGCGGGGATACTGCAATTCATAGGCTTGCAGCAAAGGCTGCACCTCAAACCCGAAAAGCTCCGTTTTGCCGATCTCCTGGCATTCAGCCAGGAACCGCTCGGCCTTGGCCTTGTCACGACGGTAGCAGACCTCCACCGGATAGGACGTGGTCTGCCACTGCGCATAGCGGATCATGGCCTCAAGGCTGGCCAGAGCCGACTTGGGGTTGGAATAGCACGGCAACCCGCTGCGCTGCAGGAACCGTCTCTCTTCCAGCACCCCTTCCTGCCCCAGAAGACAGACCGCCAGCGACGCGTCCAGAGGCTGGGACAGCTCCGCCAGAGCCCGCACGATGGCCGGCATGTCCACCCCGAGGCCGGGGGCGATTACCACGAGCACCATGTGCACCTGCCGGTCACGGGCGACCTGCTCGACGGCCCTGGCGTAGTCCTCGGGCGCGGCTTCCGTGCCGATGTCCACGGGATTTGAAGCCGGGGCATGCCGGGGCAAAAACGCAGACAGCGCCTCGGATGTGTCCCGGCCAAGGCGCGCCAGGTGCAGGCTCGTCCCGGCCATGCCGTCGGCAGCCAGGATGCCGGCCCCGCCCGAGTTGGTGACGATGGCGAGGCTCGCGCCCTTGGGCAGGGGCTGCGTGCCGAACATGCGCGCCAGGTCGAAGAGCGTCGAGAGGTTGTCCACCTGGATGATGCCGGCCTGCTTCAGCGCCGTCTGATAGGCTCGCTCGGACCCGGTCAGGGCCCCCACATGGGAAGAAATTGCCTTCTGCCCGTGCTCGGTCATGCCCGCCTGGAGCATGATGACCGGCTTCTCGCGGGTAATGGTCTGGCTGATTCGCGCGAAGCGCCGGCCGTTGTTCATGCCTTCGAGGTAGCCGATGACGACATGGGTATGGGGGTCGTCGGCCAAAAACTGCAGCATGGACGCTTCGTCGATGACCGCCCTGTTGCCCAGGCTCGCAAATTTGGAGAAGCCGATCTCCTCGCTGGCCGCCCAGTCGAGGATGGCGTTGCACATGGAGCCGGATGGCGAAAAAAAGGCGATATTGCCTTCGGCGGGCAAGCGGGAGATGAGGGAAGCGTTCAGGCGGTCGGCCCAGGACGCCACACCGAGGCAGTTTGGCCCCAGAAGCGTCATGTTCCTGCGCTCGGCCAACTGGATCACGGCCTCTTCGAGATAGTAGCCCTTGCCTCCGATCTCGCGGAAACCGGCGGACGTGACGATGACCGACCTGATGCCGCGGTCGGCGATCCCCTCCAGGGCTTCGAGGACGGACTCTGGCGGCAGGCAGACCACGGCGAGGTCGGCGCCGTCGACTTCTGCGAACGCGCCGGCGGGGAGCCCACCGGTCCAATTGACGGGAACGATCCTCCCCTGATACCCGGAGCCAGCCAGATTGGCCAGGACCACACGGGCCGGAGCCCCTGCGTCGTCAAGAGAACCGACGACAGCGATGGCTTTGGGAGAAAACAGGGCGTGAAGAAAAACGTCTCTCATGGAGAACCTTGATGTCTCTGGAAATTCCATCCGATGCACTACAGACACTGCAGTCAGGAATCCATTATGAATTCAACCAAGTCAAGCTTTTAATCCAAGCCCTGACACATACGTCCCACGCCAACGAGCACGGCGGGGACCACAACGAGCGGCTGGAGTTTCTCGGCGACGCGGTTCTGGAGCTGACCGTATCCCATGAGCTGTTCCGGAAATTCCCGAACGCCCAGGAGGGACACCTGACGCGCATGCGTTCCGCCATGGTCAGCGAGACGGCCCTTGCGCACGTGGCCCGGCGCATCGGCCTGGGCGGGTGCCTGCAACTGGGGAAGGGAGAGGAGAGCCAGGGGGGGAGGGAAAAGAATTCCGTTCTGAGCGACGCACTGGAGGCCGTACTCGGCGCCGTGTACCTCGACGGAGGCCTGGAGCCGGCCCTCGAAAGCGTCAAATTTTTGTTCGAAGGGCACTGGCCGTCGCCGCCCGAAACCTTCCGCCCGCGGGACTTCAAGAGCCTGCTGCAGGAGGCCACCCAGCGCATCTGGAAATCACGGCCGTCCTACGCCCTTGGCGCCAGCCGGGGCCCCGAACACGCCAAGCTGTATTCCGTCGTCCTGACCCTGCCCGACGGCACCCGCCTGGAATGCGAGGAACGCAGCATGCGCAAGGCCGAGCAGGGGGCGGCGGAACAGGCGCTGCGCCTCCTGCAGGCCCGCTACCCCGACCAGGCGGGAACTGACTGACCGGACGCGGCGCCAAGCAAATCGAAAAAGCCGGGGCAACATGCCCCGGCTTTGTCTTTGATCATCGCCTTTGCCAGAAATCCCATCATTAGCCCTGCATGAGCTGCATGGCCATCTGCGGCAGCTGATTGGCCTGGGCCAGCATGGCCACGGCGGACTGCGTCAGGATCTGGTTGCGCACGAACTCGGTCATTTCCTGGGCCACGTCGACGTCGGAGATGCGCGATTCGGCAGCCTGCAGGTTCTCGGCCTGGATACTCAGGTTGGTGATGGTGTTCTCCAGGCGGTTCTGCAAGGCGCCCAGGCTGGCCCGGATCTTGTCCTTGGATACGATGGCCGTATTGATCGCGGCCAGGGCGCTCTGGGCCGCCTGCTGGGTCGAAATGCTGTGGCCGGCCTGACCTACGCCCGTCTGGCTGCCCACGCCCAGGGCCGAAGCGGTGGCGTTGCCGATCTGGATGTAGTAGTAGTCCTCGGCCGAATCGTTGCCGGTGCCGAAATGCACCTTGAGCTGGCCCGTGGAATTGAGGCCCGCGCCGTTATGGGTAGTCGAGGAAAGATTGCCGTTCAGAAGATAAATTCCGTTGAAATCCGTAGCGTTGGCGATTCGTGTGATTTCCGAGGCCATGGCCTGGTACTCGGAATCGATGATCAGACGCTGATCCGAAGTGTAGGTACCGGTGGCGGCCTGTTCGGCAAGCTCCTTCATGCGGATGAGCTTTTCGTCGATGACCTGCAGCGCGCCGTCGGCCGTCTGGATCATGGAGATGGCGTCATTGGCGTTGCGCATGCCCTGGTTGAGGGACGCGATATCGGCTCGCATCAACTCACGGATGGCCAGGCCGGCCGCGTCGTCGGCGGCAGTGCCCACGCGCAGTCCGGAGGAAAGACGCCTGGTCGAGGTTGCAAGGTTGCCATACGACTGGGACAAGTTTCTGGCGGCGTTCATCGCCATCAAGTTGTGATTTATGACCAAAGACATGAGAAGACCTCCTTATGCAGTTGTACACGCGGCATTGCAGGCCCGGTGCCATTTTTAAATTATCTTTTATTTTCAAATGATTAAAAAAAACACCCGCCACATCTGTCAAAAAACAGGTCAAATTTGCCTGCCCCTCCCTTCTAAAGTTTTTCCGCCGGCGGCCGATCAATAAGATGAATCAATTTATTCCGAGGAGGCCATGGCCATGAAGATATCCTCCCTTTCGTTTGAGCCCCAGGACATGCTGACAGCCGTCGATCAGGTTTCGCAGCAGCGCTCTTCCCTGGAGAACGCCGATCGCACCGCGCCCATACCCTTGCGCGACCAGCGCGAAGCCGCGCAGCAGGAAGACACGGAAGAAATTTCCCTGCAGAAGCTGCAGCACCTGACCGAAGCCGTGGATTCCTACATGTCGTCCATCGGCGTGAGCCTCAAATTCAACATCGACGAGCGCACGGACATGGTCCAGGTGGAAGTTCGCGACCCCGAGACCGACAAGCTCATCCGCAAAATCCCTGCCGACGAGATGCTCGATCTGGCCGCTTCCATCGAGAACATGGTCGGCCTCTTCCTGGACCGGGCGCTCTAACCCCTTCCCTTGGACAGAAAAAAGCCCGTGACTGCAGATGCAGTACGGGCTTTTTCACGTTGTCCGGACGAACCGGGACGCTTACCGCTTGAGCTGGATCAGGGTCGTCAGCATCTGGTCCACCGTGGTGATGGTCTTGGAGTTGGCCTGGAAGCCTTTCTCCGTGGTGATCATCTTCACGAATTCCGTGGCCAGATCCACGTTGGACTGCTCCAGGGAGTTGGAGGCGATGCTGCCCTTGCCGCCGGTGTTGGCCAGGCCGGTGATGGGCGGCCCTGAAGAGCGGGTCTCGGAGAAGAGGTTGCCGCCCTCGCGGTACAGGGCGAAGTTGTTGTTGAAGGTGGCCAGGGTCACGGCGAAGAGCTGCAGGACCTGGCCGTTGGAGTAGTTGCCGGTGATGACCCCGTCACGGTCCACGGAGATGTTCTGCAGGAAGCCCGCAGTGTATCCGTCCTGGGACTGGAAGATGGTGGTCGAGCCGGTGCTGTAGTTGGTCGTCGCCAGGGCGCTGATCTCGGTGGAGGCCATGCCGTTCATAGTCGCCAACGAGGCTGCAGTGGTCACGTCGAGGTCCTGCAGTTCCTGGAGGTTGTCCACGCTGCCCGACCAGGAAGTGGATTTGTTGCGCAGGCCGAAATTGATCTCGATGTTGTTCGCTTCCGTGGCGGTCGTCGTGCTGGCGTCGGTCGCGCCGAGGAAGTTGGCCGTGCAGATGGGATACCCGTTCTGGGAGAAGTTCGCCGGTTCCCAATTGGTCAGGTCGGCGGGGTCCGCGGTGGCATCGTTGACCGTGTAGGCCGACATGTTCTCCAGCTCGCCGCCGGCGTTGAAGGTCAGGGTCCCTGTCATGAGGATGCCGCGGGCGCTCGTGTCGCTTGCCGTTCCCCAGAACTCCCGGTTGTCCTCGCTGGGCGGCACGGCCACGACATACTCCCAGTACCTCTTGCCGCCGGCGTGATCGACCACGTCCTCGTATTCCACGGGGTCCATGTAGATGGTCAGCGTGTGGGAAGAGCCGTTCTCGTCGTAAACCTTGATCGTCGTCTGGTACGCGTACGCCGTGTCGCCAAGGGGAATGCCGTCCACGGAGTCCGCGTCGTACGCATCGAAAATTCCGGTAAAGGGGGCGTCGTCCGCAGGGATGGCCGCCTCGCCCGTGGTCCGGTCTTCGGATTGGGAGTCGACGTTGACGATCATGTCCACGTGACTGGTAAACTGAGGCGGCGACTGGAAATTCTCCAGCTTGATGTCCTGGGGCACGCCTGTCGTCTTCACGCCCGTCGAGGCGGACGAGGTGGCGTCGCCCGTGGCTGCGACGCTCGAATCCGTCTGCTGCACTTCCCAGCCCTGCAGACGGTAGCCGTGAGAATCGACCAGAAAACCGTCTTCGTCGAACGTGAAGTTGCCGGCCCTCGTGTAGTAATTGACCTCCTCGCCTGCCGGGGAAACGACGAAGAAGCCGTTGCCGCCGATGGCGAGGTCCGTCGCGGATGTGGTGGTCTCCAGGGAGCCCTGGGCGAAATCCGCCATGACCGCGCCCACGGCCACGCCGCGTCCGACCTGTCCGACTCCCGACGCCGTCGTCACTTCCTGACTGAGGGCATCCTCGAAGTACATGCTTGAACCCTTGTACCCGAGCGTCGAAACGTTGGAAATGTTGTTACCGATGACGGTCATGCCCTCGCCGTGAACCTTGAGTCCGCTCGTCCCGGAGTACAGTGATGCCGACAAACCCATATTTACCTCCTCATCCAGCCATGAAGCATGGAGAAACTACTCTGCTGAAACTCCCTGAGTGACCATGGAGATGTCATCGAACTCGACGGTCCGTCCGTCACTCAACCTGAAAGATATGCCGTCGGTCGTCTTGGACACTCCCGTGATGGTCCCCACAACCTTCGTGTCAACCAGAACCGCTTTGTCCGTGGCGTCCACCGCGGCGAAATACACCTTGTACTGCCCGTTATCCGCCTCTTGCCCATTGTAGTTGAGCCCATCCCAGGAAAACGTGTATTCGCCGGCCTGCATGGAATTGAGCGTCTGCGTCTGTACGATGTTGTTGTTCTGGTCGTAGACGTTGATCGTCACCGTCGCAGCCGTGTCCTCCAGCGTGAAATAGAGGGGGGTGATGCCCGAATCCAGCTTCGTGACCGAGCTCCCGTCCGCCACGACATTCTTGCCGATATAGCTTACGGCGCTCAGAGAGTCCTGTCTGGAGACCGTCTCGGTCAGGGCCTCGATGCCCGAGGCGACGTTGGACATCTGCTCCAGGCTCGAGAACTGGGCCAGCTGGGCGATGAATTCCTTGTCGTCGAGCGGGTTGAGAGGATCCTGGTTCTGCAGCTGCACCACAAGCAACTCCAGAAAGTCATCCTTGCCAAGGGCGCTGCTGACCGCCGATGAGGCGCTTGAGGCCCCCGCCGAGGCCGAACCCAGTTCGGAAAGTATCGAATCAACCGTAGCCATGGTCATCTCCCGTCAGGCAAAAAGATCCAATCCGCCGGAGGAAAGTTTTTCCCTCTGCGGGGCATTCTGCACATCCCGGACCAGACCGGTATCCACCCGCTCCAATGTCCGCCAGCGCTGGGCGGAGAGTGCCAGTTCCCGGTTCTCCTGATAGTGGTTGTGCTGTTCGGCGCCCTGCCATTGGGGCTGCCCCTGGGAGTCGGCCAGCTGGGTCTGGACTTCAAGCTTGCCGACCTTGAGGCCCTGGGACTCCAGTTGGGTCCGCAGCTGGGCCAACTGCTCGCCGAGGGCATGGGTTGCCTCCTGGCTGCTGGCCCTGAGCACGGCCTGAACTTCCTTGCCCTTGACCTGCAGGATCACGCTGACCTGGCCCAGTTCGGCGGGGTCGAGACGGATGACCAGCTGTTTGACCCCCTGCCCCAGGTTTTTGAAGGCTCCATTCTCGACCTGCCTGTACACCTCCGCGGAGCGTGCGCTGACGGGCGACTCCAGCCGCTGCTGAACCGGGGACTGCGGATTTTGCCCTGCTCCCTGCGCCTGGGCTTCGGTCTCAAGGACGATTTTGCCGGATACGGAATCGGCCGACTTGGCTGCCGCGGATTTGTTTTCCCCCCGCGCGCTGAAAAACCCGTCGCGTGAATCCCGGCTGTTCTGCCGACTCTTGCCGTCTGCGGAATCGGCCGCCACACGCTGCCGGACGCCCCCGTCCTGGGCGTCGGAGACCGGCTGCGGCTGCGCCTCGCCCTTGTCCCTGGCAATTTCGTTCCGGCCGGCAAGACCGGCGGACAGCGTGGAACCCTTCGCCGCCTCGCGCGCGGGAGCCTCGGGCGCGCTCATGTGCGCCGCACCCTTCCCGGACTTCGCGTCATGTTTCAAAGAAACCCGCTCCGCCTCCCGGCCCTCGGCGTCCCTGTTTTCAGAAACGGCTGTCTCCTGCGCCTGCGCACTCTCCTGACGCACACCGGCGTCGGCTTTGCCGGAGCGAGCCGCGTCGGACGACATCCTGCCCGCAAGCTTCCCCTCGGCCTTGGGCTGCGCCGGGACGGCGTCCTGACGCGCCGCGGAAACGTGCTCCGCTTCCGCCTTGGAATTCTTGTCACCACCGGTATCCTGCGAACGGCCCGAGGCCTCTCCGGCCTTCACTCCGGCCCGGAGCTCCTGCGCGTTCATGGCCGCGCCCTTCCCTTCGGCAACGTGCGGCTGCGCCGGAGCCTCGGAGCCCTTTTCCGCTCTCCCCTCCCGTTGCGGCAAGACCGTAGCGTCCTTCCCGGACTCTTTCGCACCGGGCTTTGCGGATTCTGCCGGGATCACATCCGCAGATTTTGCCCGGCCACTCTTGCCCTTCCCTTCTGCAGAGCCTTTCCCGGCTTCTGTTGCGACGGCCTCGCCCGCATTCCTGGCTGCGGCCAATTCCTTCCGCAGCTCCGCGATTTGCGCGCCCAGGGCAGTGGCCAGCTCCTTGCGTTCCGCCGGGGCGCTCTGCCGAAACTGGCGAAGAAGCCCATGCAGCGCCTCGATCCTGGCTTCAACCTCGGGGTTCACCGCAGCACGTCCCCGGGCTTCCCGGACCACTTGAGCCAGAGCCTCCTGCAGATTCACGCCCACGGATCCTTCCGCGCCGCGTGCGGCGCCGACGCTCTCTGCACCGGAAACAGACACGGATTCCTCGGCGGTATCTTTTGGAACGGACGCGTCGTCCGCCTTTTTCTGAGGTCTTGCCGCCTCTGAGTCGGCAGCTTTTGCCGAACCGTCCTCCTGGACTGCTTCCATGCCGTCCTTTCCTTCCGGCTCCTCGCGATGGCTGTCAGAAGCGCTATTTTCCGCGTGCGGCGCGTTTCGGTGAGTCTTTTCCTCATCGGCGGCATTGCGGGAACGAACATCGGTCACCGCAGGCTCCGGCTCCGGCGCGCTGGCGGTCTCAGCCGTCTTGGAGGCGGCGGGCACGGGTTCCGGCCGATTCATCTGTTCCGACAGCAAACCTGAAAAATCCCTTCCCGACGCCATATCCGCAGACTCGAACCGCGGGTTCGCCAGCGCCAACTGTCCTGTGCCTGCATCCACTGAGGGAAAAAACTGCATGATCCACCTCCTGCTGGCGGAAGCAGATCAAAAGGCGGGCCAACGTGTGGCAGCGGCCGGAAACAGTCCGGGCGTATGACCTGGAAAGACCGCCGACCGACGTCCTACAAATGCAGCGATTTTTGTCATACATACCTTTTTTGATTTACTTTTTTATTTTTTCTATGCTATCCGGACACCGACTATCGCGTCATGGCACGTGCACGGTTTGGCTGAGCTGGCTTCTCAGCCAAACCGTCCAGCCTTCAGTCGCGTGCAAAAAGAAACGCCCGGCAGGCATCTGCGGGCGTTTTTTGCGTTTCATGATCAGACGGAGCAGCTCTGGCTGCGAATTCTCAGAATATGCGATAAAGCCTCGCGCCCTCGTCACCGTCGCCGCCTGCCAGAAACAGCAGGAGCGGCAGGGCCAGGGCCCAGCTCAAGCCTATTCGCAACAGGGAAACGGCCGCATCGGGACCAAGAGTTGCTGCGCCGAGACGCACCCCGGCCCAGTAGGCCATGGCCCCGGCAACGCCTCCCAGCAGGCCGCCCAGCACGTAGCGTCCCTCCAGCCAGCTCATGGCAAAGCGCAGCGTGGAGGCAAACTGCATCCACATGACGAGAATCCAGACAGGGGCGAACTCGGCGTGCAGGCTGCCGCCCGTGAAAACCAGGGAACCCGTGCGCATGTGCAACGTGTCGATCACAAGGCCCAGCGCCAGTGCCCCCAGCAGCAGCGTCGCCTCCTTCCGGCGGGTCCGCACCAGCCCGAGATGCGCCATGACAAGCAGAAGGCCCAGACCCGCGCCCATCCATGGCCGCCCCGAGGCCGCACCGAGAACGCAACAGAACCACCCGGCCTGAAAAAGGACGAAGTTGAGCAGCCTGGTCCGCAGGAGTCCGGACATCACGCCCGCCCCCGGTTGCCCGGCTCACACATTCTCGAAAGCTGCAACTGGTAGTTGCGCACCGTGCGGCAGGCAAATCCAGCTTCGCAATAACCAAAATAATACAACCATTTACGAATAAAAATATCGTCGAAACCCAGCGCCCGTATCTCCTGGTCGCGGGCCAGGAACGCCTCGCGCCACAGCCTGAGCGTATGCGCATAATCCGGCCCGATGTCCGCCAGCCGCGTGACGCCAAGCCTCGTGCGGGCGCTCATGGCCCGGACCATGGCTCCCAGTGAAGGCAGATGGCCGCCGGGGAAGATGTGCTTGCGGATCCAGTCCGAGCCGTGGCGGTAGGCACCGTACTTCTGGTCGGCCATGGTGATGACCTGCAGCACGGCCGTGCCGCCCGGGGAGAGCAGGCGATCGATGGCCTCGAAGTAGACGGGCAGGTTGGCGTGTCCCACGGCCTCGAGCATCTCGATGGACACGATGCGGCTGAACATGCCCTGTGCGTGGCGGTAGTCGGTCAACAGGATTTCGATCCGGTCTTCGAGGCCGGCTTCGCGGACACGCTCCGTGGCCAGCCGGTGCTGCTCCGCGGAAATGGTGAGCCCGGTTACCCGGCATCCGGTCTGCCGGACCGCTTCCAGGGCGAAACCGCCCCACCCGCACCCGATCTCAAGGACGTGGTCCCCGGGGCCGATGCCGGCCATGTCGATGACGGCTCGCATCTTGTTCCTCTGGGCCTGTTCCAGATTGTCATTCCCGCTCAGGAAGAGCCCGCCGGAATATGACATGGTCGGGTCCAGGAAAAGGCGGTAGAAGTCGTTGCCCAGGTCGTAGTGTTCGGCGATGTTGCGCCGGCTTCCGGGGACGGTGTTGGGCCGGCGCAGGTGGGCCGCGAAATTCAGGGCCCGCCCGGCCAGCGCCGGGAGAAAGCGGCGGTCGTTCAGGACTTCCTCGCGCAGGGCCAGCAAGCCGAGCAACCGGGTGAGTTCGGGAGCGCTCCAATCCCCGTCGGCATAGGCCTCGCCGAAACCGATGTCTCCGGAAAAGAGCGTCCGCCGGAAGAAACGGAAGCGGTGCACGGCCATTTCGACGTCCGGCCCCCCGTCGGAAACGCCGAAAATCTCTTTGCTCCCGTCCGGCAGGGTCATGGTCAGGCGCCCATGATCCAGACGGTTCAGGAAGGAACGCACCGCAGCCCTCCCGAGCCTGTCAGCGAAAGTCGGGGGGGCATGTCGGATGGTCATGGCCGAGGCGGGCTCGGGCTTGGGGAATACCGGCCGCTTTTTCCCGAAATAGAGCCGTGCCGCCTGCGCAAGAATGCGCGGGAATGTCATGGCGGCGCGCAGAGGATGACGCCACAGCAGGGCGGCCAGATTCCGTCCGGTCATGGGGCTGGCGGTACCGCAGAAGGAGGCCGTCAGGGCAGGCCTGTCTTCCAGAAAATAGGTGATGGTGATGGACATCCCCTCTTCCAGCCCGGAAAAATCGAATTCGTAGCGACCCTCGCGCGGGAAGAAAGGGGAGACGTGAAAAGCCTTGTCCGCCCGGAAACGTCCAGCGTCCCCCTGCGGCGTGAGGACATAGAGGTGCGTCTCGCCAAAGGTGTTGTTGACCTGCGCCAGCACGCAGAAAAGGCGGCCGGACGCGTCCATGCAGTAGAAGAAGCTGGCCGGATTGAAGACGTAGCCGAACTGCCGCAGGGCCGTGAGCAGTACCACCCGGGCAGGCTCTCCGTCGATCCCGCTCCCGCGCAGTACGCGCTGGACCTTGTCGCCCAGGGGTTCGTCGCCCGGATACAGATAGTCACGGTCGTACAGGGCCAACGGGCGGAACCGGTTGTGCCCGAACAGGGCGCATGTGCGATCCAGTTCACCCAGTTCAGCCAGGTCCAGGGCGAACATGTGCAGCCCGTACTCGAAGCCGTGCCGGACTGCGTGCAGCCGCTCGTGGCGCAGAATCCCGGCATAGATCCTCGAATTCATCCTTTCCTCCTGAAGCTTTCCACGGCCGCATGAGCGGAGCGGACCGCATCCTCGTGGAATCCGTACCCGAAATAGCTGCCGCAGAACCATGTGTTCCGCTGCCCGTTGAGCGAAGCGAGCTCGCCCTGGGTGGCCATGGACTCCCGCGTGTACACGGGGTGATGATAGACCAGGTCCGCCAGGACCTTCGACCTGGCGAGGGGCGCCGGGCTGTTCAGGGTGACCAGAAACTGCCGATCCCCGGCCAGGCCCTGCAGGAGATTCATCGAATAGGTCACGAATACGCTCCGTTCCTCCCTGGCCTCGCGCCTGAAATTCCAGCACGCCCAGGCCGCTCGCTCCCGTGGCAGGACCGAGACGTCCGTGTGCAGGACGGTCCTGTTCTCCTCGTAGCGCCATGCGCCCAGAAGCCGGACCTCCTCGGGCGAGGGGTCGCCCAGAAGCCGCAGGGCCTGATCGGCATGGGCCGCGATGAAGACGTCATCAAACACGCGGGACTCCCCGCCATCGATTTCCACCGTCACGGCCCCAGCGTTGCGCATGACCCTGCGCACCGGCGCTCCAAGCCGTATCGTGCCCCGGAAACGGCGCAGGAAGGCCCGAACATAGCTGCAGCTCCCTCCCCGTACGGTCCTCCAGCGCGGCCTGTCGACGAGCGAAAGGAGTCCGTGGTTGCGGAAGAAGCGCAGGAAGGACAGGGCCGGGAACCGGCCGACACGCCCGGCCGGTGTGGACCAGATGGCCGCGGCCATGGGCAGGAGATAATTCTCGACCATGAAGGGCGAGAAGTTGCGCCGCCGGATGTAATCATCCAGGGTGCCCATGTCCTCGTCGCCCTCGACATCCTTCTTGGCTTGGCGGCAGAAACGGGCGATTTCGAACAGAAAGCGCCAGTATTGCGGAGAGACGGCGTTCCCGCGCTGGACGAAAAGGCCGTTCAGGTCCGTGCCCGCATAGGTCAGCCCCGTTCGTTCGCAATGAAAGCCGAAGGACATTTCGGACTCTCGGGAAGGGACCTCCAGTTCATCCAGAAACCGTATGAAAAGCGGGTACGTAGCCTCGTTGAAGACGATGAAGCCCGTGTCCACCGGAGTGCCGCAATCGGGCCCGTCCGGCACGGAGATCGTGTGGGTGTGGCCGCCCAGGTAGTCGTTCGCCTCGAAGACGGTCACCTCGCGGGTTCCCTGCAGCAGATGCGCGGCCACGATTCCCGCAACCCCGCCGCCGATGACCGCCACGGACTTCTGTGCCGGCGCAGTGTTCATGGCTCTTCTCCCTGTTCAGGAACCGAAGGCGCCGCCGCGGGCTGACGCGGAGGCCTGGGTATGAAAGCGCTGGTCGCCTCCTTGTAGGCCTCGAACTCGGGATTTCCGCCGTACCTGGCCTCCAGCATGGGAACGCCCGAAACCTTGAGCAGCAGAAAACCGATGACCAGAGGGCTGATCAGGCCGAAAAGGCCCAAAGGCGATGCCAGACCGACGAAAAAGATACCCCACCACAGGACCGCCTCCCCGAAATAGTTCGGATGCCGGGTGTACCTCCACAGGCCAAGGGTCATGATGCGCCCCTTGTTGGCCGGGTCCTTCTTGAAACGCATGAGCTGCCAGTCACCCACGGCCTCGAAGAAAAAGCCCAGCGCAAAAAGGGCCAACCCCAGCGCGTCGGTCCAGGCCGGCTCACCGCCGGGACGGGCGATGACCAGCAGAATGGGCGTGGCGACGACGAGGATGACGGCCCCCTGCAGCATGTTGATCTGCAGGAAGCTGCGCCAGACAAAATCTTCGCCCCAGGCTTCACGGAAGTTCCGATAGCGGAAATCCTCCCCCCGGCCGCGGTGTCGCAGGCCGATATGCAACGCCAGCCGCACGCCCCACAGGCAGACCATGCCGAGCATGAGCAGGATCCGGAAATGATCCGGCATCCCGCCCGCGAGCCAGGCCCCGGCCGAGGCCAGGATGAAGGCCGGACCGTAGGCGACGTCGATGAGGCTGTTGTCGTTTGCGCGCATGTTCACGACAAACATGGCGTTCATGGTCAGAAGCAGAGCCACGGCCGCGCCGAGCAGAACGGTCGTCATGCGTCCCTCCGTTTGTTTCAGGCCAGCCGGAGGCCGATCAGATAGCTGCCTCCGGCCACCAGGGTGCACAGGACCGTGCCCCACAGGATATCCACGACCACGACGTTCACGGGCCAGTCCCGCAGGGTGGCCAGATTGGTCAGGTCATAGGTCGCGTAGGTGAAGAAACCGAAGAGCGCGCCCCACAGACAGGCCCTGGCCAGGGACTGGGCCTCCAGGCCGGGGCGCACGGCAAAGAGGAGAATGCCCGCGATATAGATGAAATAGAAAACGAAGGCGGCGGGCCAGTTGACGTCGGGACTCAGAAGATGGTTCAAATTGGACTTATAGAAATTTCTGGCCACAAAGCCCAGCCAGACCATGTCGATGGCGAAAAAGACCGGAACAGTTGCCAGATAGAGCTTGGCCCAGAACATGAAATTCATGGGATAACCTCCGGTTGAATCTCTGTGCCAGGACTGGCGAGCCAAAAAAACGCCCGGCGTTAAACACCGGGCGCACACGTTCATTTTCTGCTTCGGGCCGGGGATCAGCCTCCGAAAGAACCGGCTCCGATCACTTCCATGGCCTTGGTGTAATGCACCCGGAGCTTGCCCATCTTGTCGCCGAGGTCTTTCTCGATGGGGGCCATCTCAAGCGGGCATTCGGCTTCGAGCTGGGCTGTCTTGGCTTCGATTTCCCGTACCAGGGCCTTTATCTCTGCAACTGCGTCGGCAGCTGCGCCACGATCCTTGTCGCCAAGATCGAGAAAACCTGCCATGACCTCATAGAGAGTGGCTTTCCAGGCGTTGAGTTCACGCTCCACGCCCTTGCAGTAACCTTTTACAGCGAGCTTCTTCGCTTCTTCAGTCGCACAGCCATCAATGGCGGAACACGCAAAGCACGGTCCTGGATAATCCATATTAACCATAGCAGCCTCCAAAATGAGTTGGATGTTTGTGTCGAGTATTATGTTTCAATCAATTTAGAGTCAACGAAAAACAGAGAGAGATTCTTTCATTCGATTGACTAAGAATAATACCCTGTATTTCAATGACAAGAGGAGGCGCCGTTTTTTTTCTTCGTTTCAAGTAACCACTCGAATCATCGAGATTTTCCGCACGGTCCATGCACTTTTGGACGCCTCATCCCAGCCCCACGTCAAGCATCATCATCACGGAGAAACCAAGCATGGTTCCAATGGTTGCGATATCGGTATTCTTTTCCAGTTGCGACTCCGGGATGAGCTCCTCCACCACCACATAAATCATGGCCCCGGCCGCAAAGGCCAATGCGTACGGCAGGATGGGTTGCATGGTGATGACAGCCAAGGCTCCCAGCACCCCGGCTATGGGCTCCACGATCCCCGACATCTGCCCGTACCAGAAACTTTTCAGCCTGGAGAAGCCTTCCCGGCGCAAGGGGACGGACACCGCCGCGCCTTCGGGAAAATTCTGCAGCCCGATACCCAGGGCCAGGGCGATGGCGCCGGCCATGTTGGCCGAAGGCAGGTCCGCGGCCAGGGCCCCGAAGGCCACCCCCACGGCCAGGCCTTCAGGGATGTTGTGCAGGGTGATGGCCAGGACCAGGAGGATGCTTCGGTGCCAACTTGTCTTCACGCCTTCGGCCTCGGACCTGGGAAACCCCAGGTGCAGATGGGGAAGGAATGCGTCCACCAGCCACAGGAAGGCGCCCCCGGACAGAAAACCCGTGGCCGCAGTCAGCCAGGCCCTGTGCCCCATGTTTTCGGCCATCTCGATGGCCGGCGCCAGCAATGACCAGAAACTGGCGGCGATCATGACTCCGGCGGCAAACCCGAGCATTCCGTCCAGCAGCTTGCGGTTGATTCGCTTGAAGAAAAAAACCACCCCCGCACCCAGGGCGGTGACGAACCAGGTGAAGCACGTCGCCAGAAAAGCCTGCATCACCGGGCTCTGGGTCAAAAACCATTCGTGCATACGCCATCCTCCATTGCGTGTTCCATATTTCGGTTGTCATACTCCGTGTCCGGCCCCACGGCAATCTCGACCCTTGAATTCCGTCCGCAATCTCGCAGGGTTCCGGCATATCCCCCGGCATCCAGGACCGCCGGTCCTTCCCCTCCCATCACCGCCCGGCGGATGTGTACCCTTGCCAGACCAGCAGCAATTGGTGATGAAACTCGTGTACGGAGGAAACCGCATGTTGTCCTGGTCACGAATCCTCGGCTGGCTGAAGCCGGCAACCATCCAGTCGCACCTGATCCACATGGTGCTGGCCCTGGTCGTCATCCAGATCGCCGTCAGCTGGCACGTCATTTCCGAACTGGCCGAAGAGATGCTCCACGAGCAGATCGGCGAAACGGCCCTGCAGACGGCCAAGACCATCGCCCAGATACCGCGCATACGAGAGGCCCTGCTGGCAGGCGACCCCCAGGGGGAGATCCAGGCCCTGGCCGAAGCCATCCGCAGCAAGACCGGCGCCTCGTTCGTCGTCATCGGCGACACGCAGGAGCGGCGCTACTCGCACCCGGTCCCGGAACGCATCGGACAGACCTTTGTCGGCGGCGACACGGGGCCGGCCCTGAAGGAAGGCAAATCATACGTCTCCGAGGCCGTCGGCACCTTGGGACGATCCCTGCGCGGCATGACGCCCATCCTGGACGAGGACGGGAGCATCATAGGCTTCGTGTCCGTGGGCTACCTCTCGGAAAACGTGCACCAATCCATATCGGCGCACCTGGACAAGCCGCTCATGTACATCATCGGCATGAGCGTGGTCGGCATCCTGAGCGCCGTGGTCATCGCCGGCCGGCTCAAACGCCTGACCCTGGGCCTGGAGCCCTCCGAAATCACCAACCTCTACCTGGAACGCGTCGCCGTGCTCCAAACCATCCGCGAAGGCGTCGTGGCCATCGACCACCAGGGCGATATCCGCGTGACCAACCAGGCGGCCCGCCGGTACATCGGACTGAGCCAGCAGGAGCGTCTCTCGGGCCGGCCGGTGGACAGCGTCATACCCGAGGCCGGCCTGCTTCACACGCTCTACACCGGACAGGCCGAATTCGACCAGGAGCGCACCGTGGGCGGCCAGGAGCTCATCTTCAACATCGTGCCCGTGTTCCAGGACCAGAAGGTGCGCGGGGTGGTGGCCAGCTTCCGCCGCAAGGACGAGCTGGACCGCCTGGCCGCCGAACTGTCGAAGGTACAGGAATACTCCGAGTTGCTGCGGGTCCAGACCCACGAATATTCCAACAAGCTGCACACCATCGCCGGGCTGATCCAGATCGAGGCCTACCGGGAAGCCCTGGACCTTGTGGTCACCGAGTCATCGGGCTACGAAGACTTCATCCGGTTCCTCGGCGAAGCGGTCCCGCACCCGGTCATCGCCGCCATCATCCTCGGCAAGTACAACCGGGCCAAGGAGCTGCGGGTGAACTTCTCCATCGACCGGGAGAGCACCCTGGCCGACGTGCCCAAGTCCATCAGCCAGGAAAAAATCGTGACGATCGTGGGCAACCTGCTGGACAACGCCTTCGAAGCGGCCCTGCAGCGCCCGCCCGGCCTGCGTTCCGTGGACATGTCCTTCACCGACCTGGGTAACGACATCGTCTTCGAGATCGAAGACTCGGGGCCCGGAGTGGCCGTGGACGAGCAGGACCACATTTTCGAGAGGGGCGTTACGTCCAAGGGCCAGGGGCGGCGCGGCGTGGGCCTGTACCTCGTGCGGCAACGCCTGGAGGAACTCGGAGGACAAATCATGGTGAGCCGCAGCGGATTGGGCGGAGCCCTGTTCACCGTGGTCATCCCCAAGGAGTGAAGATGGTCACCAGAGTACTCATTGTCGAGGACGACGTACGCATCGCCGAGCTGCACCGCCGTTTCACGGAGCGCGTGCCGAACTGCGAGGTGATAGGCATCGCCCACCGCCTGGACGACGCCAGGGACATGACCCTGGCCCTGGAGCCGCACCTCATCCTGCTGGACCTCTATTTCCCCGAGGGCCCAGGCACCGATTTCCTGCGCGAGATCAGAACCAGGGGGCTCGAAATCGACGTCATCCTCATCACTGCGGCCCGCGAGATGGGCCCTCTCAAGGAAGCCCTGCGGGGCGGCGTTTTCGACTACCTCATCAAGCCCGTCACGGCCGAACGATTTCACGACTGCCTGACCAAGTTCTGCGCATACCGCGACCGCCTGCGCCAGGGCAGCGTCATCGAACAGCACGACGTGGACACCCTGCTCCACCCCGTCACTTCGCGCACGCCGGCCGGCAGCGGCTGCCTGCCCAAAGGCATCGACGCCCTGACCCTGATCAAGGTCCGCGCCGTCTTCGAAGACCAGGCCGACGCGGCCGGCCGCAGCGCCGAGGACGTGGGAGAGCTCATCGGCATCAGCAGGTCCACGGCCAGGCGCTACCTCGAATACCTCATCTCCGAAGGCATGCTCTACGCCGAAGCGGTCTACGGCAGCGTGGGGCGGCCCGAACGCCGGTATTTCCGCAGCTGACGCATCTCGACCGCCCCCTTCCCCGCCGTGAACAAAATGAACAAAATCCCCAAAATGGGGATTTTCCTTTTTACGATCCAAAGAACATTTCCTCCCCGCAACCGCATATTCGTGGCTTCAGAAACTTGAGGTCCATTCCACGGCGCATACCGCGCCCCAACACGAATATGTTGAAGGAGGAGTCATGAAACGTTTCTTTACGTGCGCAGTCGCGCTGCTCGCCATTGCGCTCATCACCGTCCCCGCTTTCGCCAAGACTGTCCTGAAGCTCGGCCATATCGCCGAAGTCAGCCATCCCTACGCTCAGGGCGCGGACCATTTCGCCAAGCTGGTCGCCGAAAAATCCGGCGGCAACATGGAAGTCCAGGTTTTCCCGTCATCGCAGCTGGGCAGCCAGAAGGACATGACCGAGGGCCTCATCTACGGCACCATCGACATGGTCCTGACGGGCACCGCCGACCTGGGGCAGTTCCAGCCCAAGATGTCCCTCTTCGATCTGCCCTTCCTCTTCAAGGACCGCACCCACGCCTACAAGGCCCTGGACACGGTCGGCATGGAACTGGGCAAGGAACTTGAGCCCCGCGGCCTCAAGCTTCTGGGATACATGGAGAACGGCATCCGCCACCTGACCAACAACGTCCGCCCGGTCAAGACCCCGGCCGACATGAACGGGCTCAAGATCCGCGTCATGTCCAACAAGATCTACATCGAAACCATCAAGTCCCTGGGCGGCTCCCCGACCCCCATGGCCTTCGGCGAACTGTACTCCGCCATGCAGCAGGGCACGGTCGACGGCCAGGAGAACCCCAGCGCCCACATCTACACCAAGCGCTTCTTCGAGGTGCAGAAGTACGCCTCCCTGACCGCCCACGCCTACGCCCCGGAACCGGTACTCATCTCCATGATCACTTGGGGCCGCCTGAGCGACGCCGAGAAGGCCATCATCCAGGAAGCCGCCACCGAGGCCATCGCCTGGCAGCGCGATCTGTCCACCAAGCAGGACAACGAGTACTGGGACAAGATCAAGGCCACCGGCAAGATCGAAGTCATCGAAGTCGACCGCAAGCCCTTCATGGAAGCGACCCAGCCCGTGTGGAAGGAATTCGCCCCCACCGTCGGGCAGGACAACATCGACAAGGTGCTGGCACTGGGCAACTAAAACGTTTTGCGAGCCCGCCCCTCAACGCCGGGGCGGGCCCGCGTTCAGGCCGCCCGCTGGCGCGGCCCAGCCATTTCACATTTCAGGAGGAATTCCATGGACAAACTCCTCAAGGGCGTGCGCACGGTTCTTTACGGCTTTTCCGTCGTGGCCATGTCCGTCATGCTCGTGATCATCTTTGCCCAGGTCGTGACCCGCTACCTGTTCGGGTACACCCCTGAATGGTCCGAAGAGCTGGCCCGCTTCCTGTTCGTATGGGTGGTCTTCCTGGGCTCGGCCCTGATCATGGGCGAGAGCGGCCACCTGGCCGTGCAGTTCCTGCCGGACAAGTTCAAGGGCACGGCCTTCGGCACCGTCCTCGACGTCATCATCAACATAAGCGGGTACGTCTTCATCATCCTGCTCCTGACGCAGGGCTGGAAGATGACCTCCATCATGACCTTCCAGCGCGCGCCGGGCCTGGATATCCCCATGAGCTGGGTCTACGTCATCATCCCCGTGAGTTGCGTGCTGATGCTTCTCTACCTGCTCAAGGAGACCCTTCGCATCATCAAGACCGTCGCCGGACGCAAGACCGGCCAGGAGGGTTGACCATGGAATTCGTCCTTCTCTTCATATTCCTGGGCCTGACCGCCCTGGGCGTGCCCGTGGCCTTCGCCCTGTGCCTGGCCGCGGCCACCATCCTGCACTTTTTCATGAACATGCCCCTCGTCATGGTTTCCCAGATGATGTACGCGGGCATCGACTCCTTCTCCTTCATGGCCGTGCCCTTCTTCATGCTCGCGGGCTCCTTCATGTCCGCCGGCGGCGTGACGGGACGCCTGGTCAGCTTCTCCCAGGCTCTGGTCGGCTCCTTCACCGGCGGCCTGGCCCAGGCCGTGGCCGTGTCCGGCATGTTCTTCGCCGCCATCTCCGGCTCCTCCGCCGCCACCACGGCGGCCCTGGGTTCGACCATGGTCAATGAGATGGAGAAGAAGGGATACACCCGCGAATGGGCCACGGGCATCGTCGCCGCCGGCGGAACCGTGGGCATCGTCATCCCGCCGTCCATCACCCTGGTCGTCTACGGCGTCATCGCCGACACCTCCATCGGCGACCTCTTCGTGGGCGGATTCCTGCCGGGCCTGCTCATGGGTCTGTCCATGATGCTCGTCAGCTGGTGGCTGGCCAAGAAGAACGGCCTCAAGCCCGAAGGCACGTTCTCGGCGGCCGGCGTCTGGAAATCCTTCAAGGACTCCTTCTTCGCCCTCATGACCCCGGTCATCATCATCGGCGGCATATACGGCGGCGTGTTCACCCCGACGGAAGCCGCGGCAGTCGCCGCCGTGTACGGCATCTTCGTGGGCATGTTCATCTACAAGGAACTCAAGCTCAGGGACTTCCCCCAGATCATCTTCCAGGCCGTCATCGGCACGACCATCATCATGTTCCTGGTCGGCGCGGCCAACGTCTTCGGGTGGCTGCTGACCAACCTGCAGATCCCCCACCATGTCGGCGCCTTCGTGGCCAGCCTGACCTCCTCGCCCATCCTCTTCCTGCTGGCCATGAACGTGCTGCTCCTGATCATCGGCACCATGGTCAACGCCTCGGCCGCGGTGGTCATCCTGACGCCCATCTTCCTGCCCGTGGCCAAGACCCTGGGCATCGACCCGCTCTTCTTCGGCGTGCTCATGGTCTGCAACCTGGCCATCGGCTGCATCACGCCGCCAGTGGGCCTCGACCTCTTCGTGGCCAGCGCCATCACCAAGGTGCCTCTGGAAAAAGTCATGAAGGCCTCGCTGCCCTACCTTTACGCATTGCTGGTGAGCCTGCTCCTGCTGACCTTCTTCCCCATCATCATCACGATCCTGCCGAGCCTGCTCGCTTCCTAGACCCGGACAAAAGGCAAAAAAAGAGGGCGCTCCGTGTGGGGCGCCCTCTTTTTTTGCGGTTGCGAAAGCTTTCAGTTCACCACTTCGGCCTTCTCGATGACGACAGACTCGACGGGCACGTCCTGGTGCATGCCCTTGGAACCCGTGGGCACGGACTCGATGGCGTCGACCACGCGCTTGCCCGCGATGACCTTGCCGAAGACGGCGTAGCCGAAATCACGCGTGCCGTGGTTGAGAAACGTATTGTCCGCGGTATTGATGAAGAACTGCGACGTGGCCGAGTCGATCTCGCCGGTGCGGGCCATGGCGATGGTGTATGCGTCGTTCGTCAGGCCGTTGTCGGCCTCGTTCTTGATGGGGGGCATCCCCGGCTTCTGGGACATGGAGGCGTCCATGCCGCCGCCCTGGATCATGAAGCCCGGGATGACGCGGTGGAAAACCGTGCCCGCATAGAACCCCTTCTTCACGTAGGCCAGAAAATTCTCCACCGTGACCGGGGCCTTGGCCGCGTCGAGTTCCAGGACGATGACGCCCTTGGTCGTGGTCAGGGCCACCCTCGGGTTTTCGGCCAGGGCCGCGGAAGCGGACAGACAGAGCAGAAGCAGTGCGAAAGCGAGAGTACGCATGATGTTCCTTCCTTAAAAGATGACGGCTTCGAACCACCAGATTTCGGTCTTGGACTTGCGCCAGGTGCCTTTGGGCAGCCCGGCCTTGACGCAGGTCTGGTCCAGGAAGGTCTCCCGGTCCCAGCCCCATTCCGTGGCCACCTGCGGCAGCAGCAGGCCCGAGTGCATGGATTTGCGGATATAGAGCCCATGCCGGCCGATCTCGATCAGTTCCGGGTCGGGACAGGGGGTGATGGGACCCATGACCGAGACCTCGATCTCGAGTTCCGGAAACTCTTCGGCCGTAACGGGCGAAAAGCGCGGGTCCTCGAAGGCGGCGGCCCCGGCCATGCGCTCGATGGTGGCCACCAGGGGCCCGTTGCCCACGATGTTGCCGATGCAGCCGCGCAGGCGGCCGTGCAGCTTGAGCGTCACGAAGGCTCCCAGCTCCATGTTCAGGGTTTCGGATTCAAGGGCCGGTGCCGGCCCCGCCTCCAAACCCAGGTGCCGGGCGATGACATGGCGGATGAGATCCTTGCAGAAGCGCTTCTCCTCGTCGGTGAGCGCCAGCTGGAATGCGTTCATGGCTGCCTCCCTAGCGGTCAAAAGGGGATTCCAGGGGCGGGTTGGTCCAGAACGGCCCCCCGCATGCGCGGCCGGCGCCGTCGACCAGGACCTGCCGGCCCTCCACCCGCACCCTGCCTTGGGCGATCCACTGCAGGGCCTGGGGGTAGATGCGGTGCTCCATCTCCAGAATGCGCGCGCCGAGACTCTCCGCGTCGTCGCCGGGGAAGGCCGGAACTGCGCCCTGGATGACGATGGGGCCGTGGTCCATCTCCTCGTCCACGAAGTGCACCGTGCACCCAGCCAGGCGCACCCCGTGCTCGGCCTGCTGGCGCTGGGCGTGCAGCCCGGCGCAGGCCGGTAGCAGGGCCGGGTGGATGTTGACCACGCGTCCGGCGAAGGGCGTCAGGAACTCGGGCGTGAGGATGCGCATGAATCCGGCCAGGGCCACCCACTCCACGCCGGCCCCGCGCAGCAGGCGGACCACCTCGCGGTCGAAGTCCTCGCGCACGGGGAAGTCGGCGTGCAACGCGCAGGCCGTGGGGATACCCGCCTCACGGGCGCGGTCGAGCCCCAGGGCCTCGGGCTTGTTGGAGATGACGATGCGGATGTCCGCATCGATGCTCCCCTCCCGCACCCGATCGATGATGGCCTGCAGGTTGGAACCCGAGCCGGAGACGAGCACGCCCAGAGCGATGGTCATATCACCCCTTCACCAACGCGTCGACCAGGGCCGGGATGGTATAGTCCTCGGGCATGATGTCCGGCGTGAAGCCGAAACCCTGCAAGGTCTTGGCCGTCACGGGCCCGATGCAGCAGATCTTGAGGCCCTTGCCCACGAAGGGGCGCAGGGTGTCGGCCGGGACCAGGGCGAAGAAGTTCTCCACCGTGGATGAACTGGAGAAGGTCAGGTAGTGGAGCCGGCCCTTTTCCAGCAACTCGACGATCTCGCCGCCGTCCTCCTGGGTCAGCTGCGTCTCGTAGACGGGCAGCACGTCGACCCGCGCAGCCACCTTGGCCAGTTCCTCGGGCAGCACCTCGCGGGCCACCTTGGCGCGGGGGATGAGCACCTTCGCGCCGGCCACGCCGCGCTCGAGCAGGCCTTCGACCACGGACTCGGCCACGTACTTGGGCGGAATGAAGTCGGGGCGGATGCCGCGCTCCAGGAGCGCCTCAGCCGTGGCCGGGCCGATGGCCGCCACCTGCGCGGCCCCCAGGGCCCGGGCGTCCTTGCCGACGAGTTCGAGCTGGTTCCAGAAATGGCGCACGCCGTTGACGGACGTGAAGATGACCCAGTCGTACTCCGGCAGCCTGTCGATGGCCTCGCGCACCGGGGCGTAGTCATCCAGGGGCACGATGGTGATGGTCGGGAACTCGTAGCAGGCCGCGCCCAGGCGCTCCAGGGTGTCCTTCAGGCCGCTGGCCTGCTCGCGGGCGCGCGTGACGACCACGCCCTTGCCGTGCAGGGGCAGCTTCTCGAACCAGTTCAGGGTGTCGTGCAGCTGCACCACCTCGCCGACCACAAGCATGGACGGGGCCTTGACGCCTTCGCGCACGGCCATGTCCGCGATCTCGCCCACGGTGGAAACCCAGGACCGGTGCTTGGCGGTCGTGCCCCAGCGCACCAGGGCCGCAGGCATGTCGGCGCGCATGCCGTTCTCCATGAGCTTGCCCGTGATGTAGGCCAGGTTTTTCACGCCCATGTAGAAGCACAGCGTGCTGGCCGCCGTGGCCAGGGCCGGCCAGTTGTGGGCCGAATCGGGCTTGGTCGGATCCTCGTGGCCGGTGATCAGCGAGACGGAGGAAGCGTACTTGCGGTGCGTCAGCGGGATGCCCGCGTAGGCCGCGCCGGCCACGGCCGAGGTCACGCCGGGCACGACCTCGAATTCCAGGCCCGCTTCAAGGAGCTCCTCGGCCTCCTCGGCCCCGCGCCCGAAGATGTACGGGTCGCCGCCCTTGAGGCGCGCCACGTCCTTGCCTTCCTTGACCTTGCGGACGATGAGCTCGTTGATCTGGTCCTGGGGCAGGGTGTGGTCCCCTCCCTTCTTGCCGACGTAGATGATCTCGGCGTCGGGGCGGCACAGGGACAAAAAGCTCTTGCTCGCGAGATAGTCGTAAATGACGACCTCGCACTCCTGCAGGAGGCGCTGCCCCTTGACCGTGATGAGGCCCGGATCGCCGGGACCGGCGCCGATGAGATACGCTTTGGCCATGATGTTTCCTTTCGTTAGAATATGCCGGCCGTCCTAGCCGATGAACTCCTGCACCTTGGCCCGCAGCTGCTCCAGGGCGGCCTTCTTCTCGGCGAACTCCGCCGCCTTGGCCTTCTCCTTGGCCACCACGTCTTCGGGGGCCTTGCTGACGAAGCTCTCGTTGCCGAGCTTTTTGGACACGAATTCGAGTTCCTTGGTGATCTTGCCCAGTTCCTTGTCCAGGCGGGCCAATTCGGCCACGAAATCCACCACTCCCTCCAGGGGCACGAAGAGTTCGCAGCCGCGGACCACGGCGGAGGCGCACCCCTTGGGCGGCGCGATATCCGGTGCCGCGGTCAGGGAACCGACCCGGGCCAGGGCCGCGATCTCGGTCTCATGGGCCGCAAGAAAGGTCTGGTCATCGCCGCCGGCGCGGATCAGCACATTCAGGGCGATGCCCGGGGCCACGCCCAGTTCGGCGCGAATGTTGCGCACGGCCACGATGACGCCCTGCAGGAACTCCATGTCGCGCACGGCCCCCTCGTCCTCGCATTCGGGGCGGGCCTTGGGGTAGGGCCGCACGGACAGGCTCTCGGCATCCAGGGCCGGGATGCAGGACCAGATCTCCTGGGTCACGAAGGGGATGACGGGATGGGCGATGACCATGATCTCGGCGAGCACGTGCTTGAGGCACGAGCGTGCCGCGGCCTTGGCTTCCAGATCATCACCGTACAGCTCGGGCTTGATGAGTTCCAGGTACCAGTCGCAGAACTCGCGCCAGACGAAGCCATAGATGCCCTGGGCGGCCTCGTTGAAGCGGTAGCCTTCGATCTGCGCGGCGTGCTCCTTCTTGAGGACTTCCAGGCGGTGCAGAATCCACCTGTGGTGCAGCCCTTTCAGGGCGTTCGGATCAAACTCGGGCTCGCTGCCGTCCACATGCATGAGGGCGAAGCGGGCCGCGTTCCAGATCTTGTTGATGAAGTGGCGGTAGCCCTCGATGCGCGCCTCGGACAGTTTGATGTCGCGGCCCATGGCGGCGAAGGAGGTCAGGGTGAAACGCAGGGAGTCGCAGCCGTACCGGTCGATCATCTGCAGGGGGTCGATGACGTTGCCCGTGGACTTGGACATCTTCTTGCCGTGCTCGTCGCGCACCAGGGCGTGGATGTAGACGTCCTTGAAGGGCACGTTGTCCATGAACTGCAGACCCATCATCATCATGCGGGCCACCCAGAAGAAGAGGATGTCGAAGCCCGTGACCAGGAGCGAGGTCGGGTAGAAGGCCGCAAGCTCGTGCGTCTTGTCCGGCCAGCCCATGGTCGAGAAGGGCCACAGGGCCGAAGAGAACCAGGTGTCGAGCACGTCCTCGTCCTGCACCAGATTGGAGCTTCCGCACTTGCAGGCAGTGGGGTCCTGACGGGCGACGATGAGCTCGCCGCAGTCCTGGCAGGTCCAGACGGGGATGCGGTGGCCCCACCACAGCTGGCGCGAGATGCACCAGTCGCGGATGTTGTCCAGCCAGTTGTAGTAGGTCTTGTTCCACTGGGCGGGCCAGATGGTCGTGCGGCCGTCCTCGACCGCCGCCCGGGCCTTCTCGGCCAGAGGCTTGACGGACACGAACCACTGCTCGGAAACGAAGGGCTCGATGGTGGTCTTGCAGCGGTAGCACTGGTTGACCTTGTTCTCGTAGGGCTCCTCGGCCACCAGGGCGCCGCAGGCCTTGAGATCTTCCACGATTGCCTCGCGGCACTTGGCCGCGGTCATGCCGCGGTAGGCCTCGGGGGCGTTGTCGTTCATGCAGCCCTTGTCGTCGATGACGCTCACGGCCTCGAGACCGAACTTGCGGCCCATCTCCCAGTCGTTCATGTCGTGGGCCGGGGTGATCTTGAGGCACCCGGTGCCGAACTCGCGGTCCACGTAGGCGTCGGCGATGACCGGGATGCGGCGACCGACGAGTGGCAGGATGACGAATTTTCCGACCATGTCCTGGTAGCGCTCGTCCTCGGGGTGCACGGCCACGGCCGTGTCGCCGAGCATGGTCTCGGGACGGACCGTGGCCACGGTCACGTAACCGGAGCCGTCCTCGAGCGGGTAGCGCAGGTGATAGAGGGTGGACTTGGCCGGGGCGTACTCGACCTCGTCGTCGGCCAGGGCGGTGTGGCAGCGGGTGCACCAGTTGACGATGTACTTGCCGCGATAGACGAGGCCCTGCTCGTAAAGGGAGACAAAAACTTCGCGCACGGCCTTGGACAGGCCCTCGTCCATGGTGAAACGCTCGCGGGTCCAGTCGACGCTGGCGCCCAGGCGGCGGATCTGGTTCAGAATGCGCCCGCCGTAGTCTTCCTTCCATTCCCAGACGCGTTCGATGAACTCCTCGCGCCCCAGGTCCTCGCGGCGCTTGCCCTCGGCCAGGAGCTTGCGCTCCACCACGTTCTGGGTGGCGATGCCCGCGTGGTCCGTGCCCGGGACCCAGAGGACGGTCTTGCCCTGCTGGCGCATGTAGCGGCACATGATGTCCTGCAGGGTGATGTTCAGGGCGTGGCCCATGTGCAGGGCGCCGGTGACGTTGGGCGGCGGGATGACGATGGAATAGTTGTCCTTCGGGTGCGCGGCGGCCTTGGCCGCGTCCGGGGTGAAACTCTGGTGCGACTTCCAGTAGTCGAGCCACCGCCCTTCCACGTCGGCGGGTTCGTATCCCTTGGAAAGCGTCTCGTTGGCCATATGATGAACTCCGGATTGTGAGCTGTTGGCGGCAAAAAACGCCGGATCGCCCGGCGTCACGCAAACAAAAATGAGTACTGGGGGCCATGTCAAAAATCAAGCCCGACTTGCCCCCCACCCCGGTTCCTGCTAGGCGGGCCGGGTATGAACCGTCACCCCGCACACCTGGCCGTCCTGTGGGACGAATCCCACCTCTGGGGCCTGCTTCTGCACCGCGCCCTGCAGGCCCTGGACGCGCCCTTCACCCTCCTCAATGCCGGGGATGTCAAAGCGGGCAGCCTGCGCGCCCTCGCCCCCGCCACCCTCATCGTGCCCGGGGGATGGGCCAGGCTCAAATCCCTGGCGCTGGGGGAAGACGGCCGCAGCGAAATTCGCGCATACGTGGAAACCGGCGGCAACTACCTCGGATTCTGCGGCGGGGCCGGCCTGGCCCTGGGGTCCGAACGCGGTACGCCCTTTCTGGACCTGTGCTCCTGGTCGCGCAAGCCGGCCGCCCAGCGTCTGCCCAACTTCAGCGGCCACCTGCGCTGCTCCGTGCGCCATGAAGCAGGCTCATACGAGGCGGCCCTGCCGGTCTGGTGGCCGTCGCAGTTCGCTCCGGACGACACGGCCCCGCTGGACGTGGTGGCCCGCTACGAGAGCCCTGGCCCCGATTTCTGGTCAGCGGATCTGGAGTGGTCCGGCGTGGCGCCGAAGGAGGTCGGGCAGTGGGAGGAGCTCTACGGCATCAACCTGAACCCGGAACTGCTGCGACACGAGCCGTGCATCGTCCGGGGGCGTTACGGCCGGGGGTCCTTTACGCTCAGCTACGCCCACCTGGAGACGCCTGACTCACCCGACGCCAATGCCCTGCTCTGCCGCCTGCTGGGCCTGGGCCGGTCCGGCCAGGTCCCCGCCTGGGACCTTGCCCGTGAGGAACCCCGCTGGGCAGACGAACCTCTCCGCGCAATGCAGGCAGCCCTCCTGGACCTGATCGGCTTCGGGCAATCGCACTTCCTGCTCTTCTGGCGGACGCCCTGGCTGCTGGGCTGGCGCCGCGGAGTGCCCGGTTCGCCCCTGAATTTCCTGTTGGCCATGATCTGGCAGGCGCGGCACGCCGGCGCTCCTCCCGCAGCCCGGGACTACTGGGCCCGGCATGGCGGACAGTGCCTGTCGCAATGCCGGGAATTCTGCACCCGGGTTCGTAAATACCTTCTGCAGGAACGCCGCATCCTGGCCACGGCGCCATCCTCACCCGAATCCAGCGCGTCCCCGAGCCTGCAGCGCAGCAAGCAGGAGCTCTTCGGAAAGTTTCCGGGATACGGCGGGCTCTATGGAGACATCCTGCGGACGCTGGACGAGCTCCTGTGGCTGCAGCTCAAGCCCTGAGGCGTTCCGCCAGGTCCGACTTGAGGGCGCTCAGGCGCGAAGTCTCCGGGAGCAGGGCGAAAAGGCGGTCCAGATAGCCGCGTGCGGCAAAAAGGCGGCGGCTGGTGCCGTGGACCAGAACGGGCCCCCAGGACGCCAGCAGCAGCTTGAAATCGTTGATGTAGCGAAGGTCCCTGTACGCAGGGTTCCCGCCTCCGGCCACGGTTTCCAGCACATCCCCGGTCCAGGCCCCGGGGTCGTCCTCAAGCCCCAGGGTGACCACGGAATCACGCGGCCCGCCGGCCTGCATCCGGGCCAGGACGACAGGCACGATGTCGAGCTTGTCCGCGTCCCGGACCACGTTGCAGAGGGATCCGGTCAACGGGTCCAACCCGTCCGGAAGCTCGCGCTTGTTGTGCAGGCGCACCGCCTCGATGATACACACCCGCTCCCTTGCCCCGAACGCTTCCAGGAAATCCCCGTCCGCCAGGAACGCGGCGCCGGCCTCCCCGTGATCCACGGACTCGTCGTCGCGGTAGGTGCCGAAGCGCTCGAACTGGGGAAAACGCCCGATGTCGTGCAGCAGGGCCGCGGCCAGATGGGCCAGGGGCGGCTTGAGCCCCTCCCCGGCCACGATCCTGACAGTCAGGGCATGGACGCGCAGGGAGTGGTCGCGCTTGAGGACGATGTGTTCCCGCCTCTCCCCCATCCGGTCCGCATACTCCCCGGCCAGACTCACGAACCGGGTGCGCAGGCGCCGCATCACGGCGACATCCATCAGATGCCCTGATAGAACTTGTACAGATCCTCGTCGATCAGCAGGCGGAACCCCTTGTCGGTTTCCTCGAAGCGGATGACCTTGGCCGGGTCCAGGGCCACATCCAGGGCGTACTCGGCCAGCCGGTTGGCCTCTTTCTGCGCCGCTTCGTCAAGCTCCGCAAACTTTCCCATCTCTATCCATTGCGTCATGACTGTCTCCTTTGTCGCGATCTATTTTCTCCAGAATTCCGGAACGAACAGTACCAATATCGTATAAATTTCAAGACGTCCGAGCAGCATGCAGAAACTCAGCACCCATTTCCCCAGGGCGGGAATGGCGGAGTAATTGTCCGTGGGGCCGACCCCTCCAAGACCCGGACCGACGTTGCCGATGCAGGCCACCACGGCGGCGAAGGCCGTCAGCACGTCAACGCCCAGGGCCGCCAGGGCCAGGGAGGCGAGCACGAAAAGGACGATGAAGAGCACGAAGAAGCCCCAGATGCTCGTCAGTACCTCTTCCTTGACCAGCTTGGCGCCGAACTTCAGCGGCCGCACGGCCCGGGGGTGCACCATGCGGAACAACTCCCGGTAGGCGTGCTTGAAAAGCAGCATGACCCGCATGCACTTGATCCCGCCCGCCGTGGATCCGGCGCACCCGCCCACGAACATGCACAGCAGCAGCACGCCCTGCGGCAGGGGGAGCCAGAGTTCGTAGTCCGCCGTGGCGTAGCCGGTGGTGGTGATGATGGAGGCCACCTGGAAAACGCTGTAGCGCGTGGCGTCGGCCCACGAGTCATAGTTCGTCCCGTAGGTGGCCAGGATCACGACGGCCGTCAGCACCAGAACGAAGATGCCGAAAAAACGGAACTCCGGATCCCGCCAGAGCACCAGGGGACGGCCCCGGAACAGTTGGAAATGCAGGGCGAAATTGAGCCCGGCCACCAGCATGAAGAACGAGATCACGTAGTCGATATAGGCCGAATCATAGGCCGCGATGGATGCATTGCGGGTCGAGAACCCGCCCGTGGCCATGGTTCCGAAGGAATGGCAGACGCTCTCGAAGAGGTCCATGCCGCCGAACATGAGCAGGATCGTCTGCACCACGGTGAAGAGCACATAGACCTTCCACAGGCTCATGGCCGTATCCTTGATGCGCGGCTGCAGCTTGTCGGCCACGGGCCCCGGCACCTCGGCCTTGTAGAGTTGCATGCCGCCCACTCCCAGGAAGGGCAGGATGGCGATGGTCATGACGATGATGCCCATGCCTCCCAGCCAGTGCGTCAGGCTGCGCCACAGGAGGAGCCCCTTGGGCATGGCCTCGATGTTGGTCAGGATTGACGCGCCCGTGGTCGTGAAACCGGAAACGGATTCGAAAAAGGCGTCGGTGAAGGACGGGAAACCGCCCAGGGCAAACGGCAGGGCACCGAAAAAACCGCACGCGGCCCAGCCCAGGGAAACGATGAGCATGCCCTCGCGGTGGTTGATGACCATGGGCCCCGGCCGGCGGAAGTAGAACATGAGGAAGGCCCCGGCCAGAACCGTGACGCACAGTGAAAGAAAGAGCGGCGCCACGGATGAATCCCCGTAGTACCAACCGCAGAGCAGGGGGGCGATCATGCACAGGCCGACGCACATGAGAATGAGCCCGGTCACGTGCCAGGCGACGGACCAGCGCATCAGCCCTGCTCCCTGCCCCGGGTCAGCATCCGCTCCACCTCGGGGATGGAATCCGTGAGGCTCAGGATAAACAGGCGGTCACCGCTCCTGATGACATCGTGGCCCGAAGGGATGAGCACGCTGTCTCCACGCATGATGCACAGCACCAGCACGCCCTTGGGAAACGTGAGGTCCTTCAGGGCGTTGCCCGCCAGGCTCGAATCCTGGCTGATCAATGCTTCGAGGGCCTCCGCCCCGTCCTTGATGGCCACGGCCGAAAGTACGCCGCCCTTGCGCACATGCTTGAAGATGCTGTTCACGGCGGAAAGGCGCGGACTGACGATATGCTCCAGGCCGATGGCGCGCACCAGCGGCATGTACTCGATCTTGTTCAGCCGCGTGATGGCCATGGGCGTGCCCAGCTTCTTGGCTAGGAGCGAGGACAGGATGTTGCTCTCTTCGACGCCGGTCATGGTCACGACCACATCCATCTCGCCGATATTCTCTTCCAGGAGCACTTCCTGATCCGTGCCGTCGCCGACCAGGACCACGGTCCGGTCCAACTCGCCGGCCAGTTCGGCGCAGCGTTCGGGGCTCTTGTCCAGAAGCTTGACGTGGATCGGCTTCTTCTCCAGGGCCCGGGCCAGTCGCAGGCCGATGTTGCCGCCGCCGATGATCAGCACGCTGCTCTTCCTTCCCTGCCTGTTGCCGAGAAAGGAGAAAACCGTCTGGAGCTGGCTGTCCTCGCACACGAAATAGACCAGGTCCCCCTCCCGGATCCCGTCGGAACCGGTGGGCACGATGACCTTGTCGTTGCGGATGATCGCCGCGACGATGAGCGGCATGTCGCCTGCCTTCCGGCGCAGTTCCATGAGGTTCAGGCCGGCCAGAGGGTTCCCTTCGGCGATCCAGGTGCCCGCGATCTTGATGCGACCGCCGGCCAGATCGCTGATGTCCACGGCGCCGGGCGCGCGCAGCATGTGCTCGATGGTCCGCACGACCTCGACCTCGGGATTGATGATCAGGCCGATGCCGATCTCCCGGGCCAGTTGCTCGCCGTAGGCCGTGTACTCGTCGTTGCGGATGCGGGCCAGCTTGGTCAGGCCCGGGGCCAGCATCTTGGCGAAGGTGCAGGCCATGAGGTTGATCTCGTCGCTGTCGGTAACCGCCAGCAGCATGTCTGCCGTGGCGATGCCGGCCTCGCGCAGCACAAGGGGGCTGCAGCCCGAGCCTTCCAGCACCTGCACATCCATGTGGTCGAGGATGCGCTGCAGGACCGCGGGGTTGCGGTCGATGACCACGACATCCTTGTTTTCCGAAGCCAGCCGTTTGGCGATGTGAAATCCCACCTCGCCCGCGCCGACAATGATGACTTTCAAGCGGAGTTCTCCGGTTGTTGTGACCTAACGCCCCCTCTCCGGGGGCCAGGGCGTGCACTCCCTGGCCGGGGCGTACCCGGCCGAGAAGGCTTCCCTGAGGGAAGAAAAATACACCCGATTGGCGTCCTTCACCTGTCGCCCCAGGGTGCAGGACATGGTGTGGAACCGCCGGGACCCCCGCGTGCCGACATATTTCCGGCCCGCCGAGGACGAACGCAGCACCTCCGGCCAGAACCCCTCGCCGCGAGCCATGGCCTGGGCCTGGGCGGCAAGCAGGCGCCGGTTCAACGCCGTATCCTTGTCCGAATCATGAGGATAGACGAAAGCGGCCCCGTGTTCAATCATGGCCAGATTGACCACCCGCCCGTCGCCAAGCCGCGCCACGCCGACCAAACGCCCGTATCGGTCCCTGCCCAGCTCGCCCCTGTCCAGAAAAATATCCCGCCCGGCCACCAGGCGTGAAAGCTCCCGGCCGGATTCCTGTCCGTAGTACTGTCCGGTCCGCCCCTCGTGCGCCACCTCGGGAGCGTCGATGCCACGCAGCCGCAAGCGCTCGCCGCCCTCCAGGATCAGCGTGTCGCCGTCCAGCACCGCCTCGACCCGCACCCTCCAGTCCCCGGCAAGGACGCTCTGGGCCAGAAGGAAAAGGGCAAAAAATACGGGCAGTGCGCGGCGCACCACCCAAAAAAAGAAGGCAACCCGGGAGGTTGCCTTCTTTCGTGACGACTGGTTCCCGCTAAGACTCATAGTAGGAGCGCAGCTGCTGGCTGCGTACGGGGTGGCGCAGCTTGCGCAGGGCCTTGGCTTCGATCTGGCGGATGCGCTCACGGGTGACGTTGAAGAGCTTGCCGACCTCTTCGAGGGTGTGATCGCTCTTTTCGCCGATACCGAAACGCTTGCGCAGGACCTGTTCCTCGCGCGGGGTCAGGTCGGACAGCACCTGGGCGATCTGCTCGGCCAGCTTGGTGTTGACCACCTCGTCGGCCGGGGCCACGGCCTTTTTGTCCTCGATGAAATCGCCCAGGCTCGAATCCTCTTCGTCACCGATGGGCGTCTCGAGGGAAATGGGCTCCTTGGCGATCTTCAAAACTTTTTTGACCTTCTCCAGCGGGTAGTCCATGCGCTCGGCGATTTCCTCCGGGGAGGGGTCGCGGCCCAACTCCTGGACCAGGTAGCGCGAGGTGCGCACCAGCTTGTTGATGGTCTCGATCATGTGCACCGGGATGCGGATGGTGCGGGCCTGATCCGCGATGGCGCGGGTGATGGCCTGGCGGATCCACCACGTGGCGTAGGTCGAGAACTTGTAGCCGCGCTGGTACTCGAACTTGTCCACGGCCTTCATGAGGCCGATGTTGCCCTCCTGGATCAGGTCCAGGAACTGCAGGCCGCGGTTGGTGTACTTCTTGGCGATGGACACGACCAGGCGCAGGTTGGCGCGGATGAGCTCCTGCTTGGCGTCCAGGGCGTCGGTGTTGCCCTTGCGGATGCGCCACAGAATCTCTTCCAGCTGCTCCACGTCGTGCATGGCGTTTTCCTGCAGCTTGCCCAGGATCTCGATCTTGCCGTTGACCATTTCCTTGAAGGAGAAGAGCTCCTCCATGGTCATGCCGAGCTGGTCGGCGGCGGCCACGGGATTGATGGTGCGGGCGTCGAGCTGCTTGAAGATGCCGAAGATCTCGTCCTGGGATTTGCCCAGGGACAGGATGTAGGCCGAAAGATCGCGCTTGCAGTTGTGCATCTGGCGCACGTAGTCGCCCACGGTCTCGATGATGCGGTCGATGAGCGTCTTTTCGAGCTTGATGTCCCGCAGGCACTGCACCACGCCTTCCTTGTAGTCCATGATCTTCTTCTGCACGCCGAAGACCCGCTTATCCAGGGTGGCGCACTCGTCGAGGCGTGTATAGAGGGGCTTTTTCTTGCGATAGATGTTCTTCACGTCCTCAAGAAGCTTGATGACGCGCTCGCGCTGGTTCATCTCCTCTTCGGACGGATCGTCCTCCTCGATGGTCTTGACCACGTCCTTGAGCTTCATGCGGCCCTTTTTCAGGTCCTCGCCCACGCGCACAAGCTCCTCGACGGCCACGGGCACCTCGACCAGGGCATACATGACTTCGAGTTCGCCGGCCTCGATCTTCTTGGCGATGTAGACCTCGCCGTCACGGTCCAGAAGCCCCACGGCGCCCATCTCGCGCAAGTACATGCGCACCGGGTCGTTGCTGCGGGAGGAATAGTCGGCGCCGTCTTCGTCCTCGGCCAGTTCGAGCTTCTCCTCTTCCTTGGGCTCTTCGCCGTCGTCCTCGGCGATTTCAATGCCGCGGGAGAGTTTTTCGTCAACGATGTCGATATCGAGCTGGTCGAAAATGACGATGATCTCGTCGATCTGTTCCGGAGTGTTGACCTCCGAAGGCAGGGCCTTGTTGAGTTCATCGAAGGTCAGAAAGCCCTTTTTCTTGCCTTCGGCTATGAGCGCCTGAATCTGCTGCACATCTTTGATATTGCTCATCCGTTCCCCCCAAAAGTGATAAAAACCCTGCCTGCCGACGCGCACGTCCGCGAGGCCTCAGCCCTGCCTTTTCGTCTGAATCAAGGCCAGAAGGCGCAATTCTTCCTGGAAGTCCCCGCTCAGGCGGGCCTTGCGCAGGCCTGCGTTCAGACTGTCCAGCTCGCGGCGTCGGCCGGTCTGCTGCAAAAATTCCCTGATCTCGTCCCATTCGCCCCGCCCGTCGTCCACCGTGACGTCGGAGCGCATCTGACACTGCACGTAAAACTGCTTTTCGCCCTGATCGAGCGTGCTCAGAACCTCATGCGGGTTCGCTCCGAAAATCTTTTTCCAGAAAATCCTGCCCCGGTCCGTGGCCAGGGCCGTACCGAGCCCCAATTCGTGCAACTCGCCATGGTACTCGGGAAAACGCACGGCAAAAGCGAGCAGATCCCTGTCCAGTTGGGCAGGTTTGCAGGTCTCGAGCCGTGTCCCCGACGCCGTTGCGTCGGAGGTCCGTCCGGGATCGGGGAGCACCTGCCGCCACTGCGCTTCGGAAAGTCCAAGTCCCGCCGGCAGTTTCGGCAGGTAATAGGACTGGAGGTCATGGTCGCCCAACTGCTTCACGAACCCCCTGGCCCACTGCAGGACCTCCTTGGGGGACTTCGTCTCCGAGACGTAGCGCATGCAAAAATCAAGGCCGTCCACGGCGCATGCCATAAGCTCTTCCAGCCGCTCCCGGCCGTGCTTCTGCAGCACGGAGTCCACGTCCTCGCCTTCCGGCATCAGGAGCACGCGGCACTTCAGCCCCTGGGTCAGGATCATCTCCGCGCTGCGCAAGGCCGCCTTGCGGCCCGCGTTGTCGCCGTCGAAAACCAGATCAACACGCCCAACCAACCCGGAAAGGCGATGAACCTGCTCCTTGGTCAAAGCCGTGCCGAGCACCCCGCAGCTGTTCTCGAACCCGAACTGGTGCAGACTCAGCACGTCCACGTACCCTTCGGTCAAAAGCACGCTCTTGGCATGCGACATGGCGCGCCTGGCCTGGTACAGGCCATAGAGGTGCTCGCCCTTGGTATAGATGGGCGTCTCGCTCGAATTCAGGTACTTGGGCCCGTCCCCATCCGTCAGGCTGCGCCCCCCGAAAGCCACGGTCTGACCGGACAGGTTCATGATCGGAAAAATGAGCCGCTCGCGGAACCGGTCGTAATAACTGCCCTTGGCCGACTTGCTGACCAACCCCGCCTTTTCGGCCGAGGCCTCGACGAACCCGCCCCGCCGCAGATGATCACGCAGCTCGTTCCAGGCGGCAGGAGCCCAGCCCAGGCAGAAGCGCTCCACGATCTCCGGCGCAAGCCCGCGCCGCGAGATGTAGTCACGCGCAGCCTGGCCGGCGGGCCGCCCCAGCATCTTCTGGTAAAATGTCGCCGCCAGGGCGTGCATCTCCAGGCACTGCCCCCGGGACAGGGCTCCGGGCGGCTGGTACGCCGGCCGGCTGCGGACCTCCAGGCCCGCTTCCCGGGCCAGGGCCTCCACGGCCTCGCCGAATTCCAGGCCGTTGATGGCCCGGTAGAATTCGATGATGTCCCCCGACGCCTGGCAGCCGAAACAATAATAAAAGCCCCCCTCCGGATTGACCGAAAAGGACGGCTTGGTTTCCTGATGGAAGGGGCACGGCGCAACCAGCCTGGTGCCGGCCGGGCGGAGCTCAACGTGCCTGCCGATCACGTCTTCAATACGCAGGCGCGCCTTAATCTGCGCGATCAGTCCCTGGTCGAAGGTGCTCATCAGGCTCCGCTTGTAAAAGTTATCCGGCCAGAACCACCTTGGTCATGCCGTCTCCGCCTTCGTCGGCGTTGCCGAGCCGGAAGCTGTCCACGGCCCGGGAACGGCGCAGATGCTCATGCACGACTTTGCGCATGATTCCGGTGCCCATGCCGTGCACGATCTCCACTTCAACCCGGCCGGCCAGAAGCGCCTTGTCCAGAAACCTGGCCAGTTCGGCCTCGGCCTCGTCGGCTCGATAGCCCCGCAGGTCGAGCCTCAGGGGCGTCACGGGACCAGGCGAACTCTTGACCACGACCTTGCCGCCGTCGGTCTTGTCCCGCTCGCCGATCTGGACATCAGCCAGGCCCACCCACAGGGACACCCCGCCCATATCGAGCCTGACCCGCTCCTTTTTGCCGTCCACTTCCTGGACCTGCCCTTTTTTGTTCCAGGGCAGATAAAGCAGGACCTGCCCTTGGGCAATGGCCTCGATGGAAAGTTTCTTCTCTTCTTCACCGCCGCCGGTCTGCCCCACGCTGTCCCGCAACTGCGCAAGCTCCTTCAGGGCCTCCTTGCGCCCGCGCTGGCCCTCGCGCCACTGCCGCATGATCTCGCGGGAAGCCTCGCGAAGCTCGGTCTGCATGCGCACCCGCTCCTGCTCGAGCTTTTCGAGCCTGCGGGCGAATTTGCGCTCCTGCTCCAGGCTGCGGGCCTTGAGCTTCTCGAGCTCGTCTTCCTTGTCCGCAGCCAGGCGGTTCAGCCGCTCGAAGACCTCTTCGGTGTTCCCGGAGTCGAGGTACAGGTACTCCTGGGCGCGGGCGAGGATGGAGTCGGGCAGGCCCTGTTCGCGGGCCACATCCAGAGCCCGGCTGGCCCCGACCTGATCGTAGCCGAGCTTGAAGAGGGGCTTTTTGGTGTCCGGCGAAAAAATGACCGAGGCCGCTCTGACTCCCTCGCGTGAGAGACCGTAGGCCTTGAGGGCCGGAAAATGTGTGGCCGCTCCTGCCCAGGCGCCGCGTTCGAGCAACCCGTCCACCACGGCCTGGGCGAGTGCTGCGCCCTGGCTGGGATCGGTCCCGACTCCGAATTCGTCGAGAATGACCAGGGTGCGGGAGTCGATGCGCGGCCAGACCTCGCTGAAATGCCGGATCTGAGCCGTGAAGGTCGACAGGCTCTGTTCAATGGACTGTTCGTCGCCCATGGACACGACGAAATTGTCCCACAGCGGCAGGGTGCTGCCTTCCTCCGCGGTGACGGGCAGGCCGGCGTGGGCCATGAGCCCCAGGAGCCCCAGGGTCTTCAGGCACACGGTCTTGCCGCCGGCGTTGCCGCCGGTGATGACAAGGACCTGTTGCCCCTGGTGCAGGACGAGGTCCACGGGCACGACGCGGTCGTTCCCGAAAACCAGCAGCGGATGCCGCGCCTGGGTCAGGTGCAGGGGGGCGTCCGGCGCGATGTCGACGACATGTGCGTCGGCCTTGGCCGCGAACCGGCAGATGGCCAGCAGGCTGTCGAAGCGGACCAGTTCGGCGAAGGTGCGCTCGATGGCGCCCTGCTCCGAGCGGACGAGTTCGCTCAAAAAGCGCAGAATCTTCTGCTCCTCGGCCCTCTCCTCCTGCTTGTACTCCTGCAGGTCGTTGTTGAGCTCCACCAGAAAGAGGGGCTCGAAATAGCATGTCTCCCCGGTCTGGGAGTAATCATGCACGATGCCCTTGATGCGACCCTTGAAATTGTTTTTGAGGGCCAGCACGTAACGGTCCGAGGAGATGGTCAGGTACTCGTCCTGCAGCATGAACTGCAGGTCCTTGTTCTGGAAGAAGTCCTGGACCTTGCGGGTGCACATCTGGTGCACGCGGCGAATCTCCTGCCGCACGGAGTAGAGTTCGGGGGACGCTTCGTCGCGGATGACTCCGTCCGGGGCCAGGCAACGCGAAAGGGCCGACCAGGTCTTGGGGGGCAGAGTCAGTCCGGCGACCAGCGACGCCAGGCCCGGATAGCGCCCGGGGTCGGCGTCGCCGAGACCGCCCAGCAGTGCGGCCGCGGCCCCGAGCATCTCCCGGACGCCGACCAGGCCGTCCAGATCGAGATACGCCAGGGGGTTGCGCAGGAAGGCAAAGACACCGGCCACATCCGGGAAGGGAGACAGCCGCACGTCCCGGCTTGCGCAAAAATGCATGGCCTCGCGCACCAGCGCGGAGCGCGCGGCGATGCGGCCGGGGTCGGTTTCGGGCAAAAGCGAAAGGCAGGCATCCCTGCCCGCCTCGCTGACCGCAAAAAGCGAAAGGTGCTGCAGGACCTTGGGATATTCCAGCAGCTGCAATGTTCTTGAATCCATAGGATTATGAAGAAAGCTTGGCGCGCACCAGCGCGCTGAGTTCCTTGCCGTCGACACGGCCGGCATGTTCGCCCAGAATGGCGTTCATGACCTTGCCCATATCCTTCATGCCGGAAGCGCCAAGGGCTTGGATGGTCGAGACGACGGCCTCCTCCAGCTCTGCGGAGGAGAGGGCCGTGGGGAGATAGGTGCGCAGAATGAGGTGCTCGCGCTCCTCGATTTCAGCCAGATCGATCCGACCCGCGGCTCGGAACTGGTCAATGGACTCCTGACGCTGCTTGACCTGCTTGGCCACGACGTCGAGAATCTCATTGTCGGCCAACTCCCGCCGGAGCTCGACCTGCTTGTTTTTGACGGCTGCCTTGAGCATTCTCAAGACAGCCACCTCGTCAGTCTTCTTCGCCTTGAAAGCGGCCACATAGTCCTTTTCAATGCGCTCAGAAAGACTCATTACATCACCTGAAGTTTACGGATTTTCTTCATCAGACGCTTCTTGGCCGCAGCTTCCTTCTTCTTCTTCTGGATGCTGGGCTTCTCGAAATGCTGACGCTTTTTCAGCTCGGAAAGGATACCGGCCTTCTCTACCTGCTTCTTGAACTTCCGCAGGGAGTAGTCAAACGTATCGCTGTCACCCATGTATACACCTGGCAAACGGATCACCTCCCGTTCTCGATCTTTATCCGGCACCTGGCGGCGCACAGGAAATTTTGGTTTTTATGCCAACCTCAAAGGCATGGCAAGTAAAATAAAGGCAAAATAAAAGGGCGCCGTGGCGCCCTTAAAAAGCTCCGAAAATCAGGCTACTACATCTTTTCCTTGATGGTCTCGGCGAGAGACTTGAGGATGACAACGCCCACGCCGCTTCCGATAATAAACAGAACCGCGTAGAGAACTCCGAAAAAAATGGCATGATCAGGCTGCCACCAGGGAAGATCCTGGGGCAATGGGCTCTGAACAGTTTCCCCATGCAACATAGGTCCCCCTTGACGGTCTTACTTGATTGCGTCCTTGAGTTCCTTGCCGGGGCGGAACTTGACAACCTTGCATGCGGGAATCTTCAGCTCTTCGCCGGTGCGGGGATTGCGGCCGGTGCGGGCCTGACGCTCTTCAACCACGAAGGTTCCGAAACCGGTGAGGGTCATCTTCTTTTCCGTCACCAGGGTTTCCTGGACAGCCTTCAGAAATTCCGTGAGGGCACGTTCGGCATTCGCCTTGGTCAGTCCAGCCTTTTCCGCCATTTTGGCAACCAATTCAGCTTTCGTCATCAGTCTTCCTCCTTTGCAGTAATTCACCAAACGGATACGGAGAGACTCTCCAGAAGCCTCATGCGCCCCGCAGCCGTCAACATTTGGTACATCCGGCCTGATTCGAAAAAATACCGCGGATACGAATGCGCTACTCCCTACTGGAAGAAAAGGGACATGTCCAGAGCCCTGAGCCCAAAGACAGCCTCGCTTTCCGGCGCAAACGCCCAGAGCGCAGGCAAACAGAATTTCATATCCAAAGTCAAGCTTATTTTCGAAAAATACAGGTAAAACCTACGTTCTCGGGCTTTTTGGAGTCCGCGAAGCATCTTTTCCTTCCGCGACCAGAGGCGCCAGCGTCCGCAACGTGTCCGGATCGAGGTCTTCGGGGCGCACACGCCGGTCCACGCCCGCGGCATGACACCACTGCTCAATTGCTGCGGACCAGTGTCCCTTGAGTATGGTGCCGAGTTGCTTGCGGCGCTGCTGGAAAAGTATCTTGAGCAGCCGGGACAGGTCTTCGGCCTCACGCCAGGCCGGATCCGGCCGGGGCAGAAAACGTACGATGGCCGAGTCGACCTTGGGGCGCGGCGTGAAGACATGGGGAGGCACCGTGAACACATACTCGGCCCGCACAAAATTTCCGACCCAGGCCGTGAGCGCCCCGTAGGCCCTGCTTTCGGCCTGCGCGGTCAGCCGCAGGGCCACCTCCTTCTGCACCATGAAGAGCATGGCTTTCCACGAGCGGCACCGGCTGACCATCTCCCAGATCATGGGCGAGGCCACGTTGTAGGGCAGGTTGCCCACGAGGGTGAGACCCGGCAGCCGGCCCGTAGCCTCCCAGCAGAACTCCAGCCCGTCCGCGTGCACGACCCCGATCCGGGGGAACTCCCCCCGAAGCCAGCGCACCAGGGCCGAATCCTTTTCCAGGGCCATCACTGGCCCGTCATGGTCGGCCAGGACGCGGGTCAAGGCCCCCCTCCCCGGCCCGATCTCCAGAACCGGCTCTCCGGGACAAAGCTGTGCGGCGGCCACAATGCGGCGACAGACGTTGGGGTCGGACAGGAAATTCTGTCCCAGAGACCTCTTTGGGTTCGAAAAGGAGCGGCTATCCACGGCGCAACTCCCGCCGCTGGCGCTCGAGTCTGCGCTTGGCCCGCCTGTCGTGATAGATGCGCACGGCGCGCAGGGTAACGAAATAGGTTGCGACGGACAGCGGAATGCCGGCGATGACGCCACCCAGAGTGGTGATGAGCAGCCATTGCCAGCCGCGCTGCAGGAGTTCCAGCAAGGGCAGGTGGATGAACTCCGTGATGCTCAGGTGCGGGACGTCAACCGGCACGAAAACCTTGCCGAGAAGATAGAAGAGAGGAAAGACGATGGCCCAGTTGAAAGGGTTGCTCCACCACGTGCCAAGGGCCGCCGCGATGATGCTGGCGCGAAGGAGCAGGGCCAGGGACACGGCAATGATCATCTGCAGGGACAGGAACGGCAACGCGCCGGCAAAGACACCCAGGGCCAGGCCCAGCGCGATGGACTCGGCCGGAGCCTTGATGCGTACGATGCGCAGGTAGGTGTAACGGCTCAGGCGAGCGATCTTGATCCAGATTCTTTCCATGTATTCACATAAAAAAAGGCAGTTGGGTTACCCAGCCTGCCTTCGTGGGGGCTCGACATTGATTTCTGCAGCAGGTCTATTGCCCGCGTCCGCAACTTGTCAATGCATTTCGCGCCGCCCATTGAGCCCGATGCACGTCCGGGGCAGGTCGCCCTGCCCCGTCCGCCTATTCCACCGGCGGAGTGAAAACACGCGTGGCCATGTCGCGGTCCATCATGAACAGGCCGCCTCCGTCGGAACCCAGGAGGCGCAGCTTCTGCACGACCGCGTTCACGCTGTCCTCCTCTTCAACCTGCTCGTCCACAAACCAGCGCAGGAAGCTCGCCGTGGCGTGGTCCTTTTCCTCAATGGCGATATTGACCAGGTCGTTGATGCGCCCGGTGATGTAGGCCTCGTGCTTCTGCGCGGCTTCCATGGCGGCCAGGGGGCTCTCCCATTCGAACTGGGGTTTTTCGATGGCTTCCAGGGTGACCCGGCCGCCGCGCTCGCTGACGTAGCGGAAGAATTTCATGGCGTGAAAGGTCTCTTCCTGGTTCTGAACCGTCATCCAGTTGGCGAACCCGCCCAGATTCTTCTCATGAAAATAGGCCACCATGGCCAGATAGAGATATGCGGAGAACATTTCGGCGTTGATCTGATCGTTGAGCGCCTTTTCCATCTTGGGGCTTATCATTGGTCACCTTCCTGTTTTGAAATTGATGAAAATCAGAGCAGTTTCTTCACGGCGTCCAGCACCGCCGCATAGTCGGGCTCGTGGGTCAGTTCAGGGACAACCTGCACATAGGCGACCTTGCCCGCTGCGTCGACGACGAAGATGGCCCGGGCCAGAAGACGCAGGCCATCGATGAGCACGCCGTAAGCCTGGCCAAAGGAGGCAGTCTGATAGTCGGAGACGGTCTGCACGTTCTCGACCCCGGCATTGCCGCACCAGCGTTTCTGGGCAAAGGGGAGATCCATGCTCACGGTCAGGACCTTGACCTTGTCGCCCAGGGCCTGAGCCTCCTGGTTGAAGCGACGGGTCTCCATGTCGCAGACGGGGGTGTCCAGGGACGGGACGGCGGAAATGACCGTAACCTTGCCCTTCACGTCGGCCAGGGACACGGGGCCGAGGTCGTTGTTGACGACGGCAAAATCAGGGGCCGCCATGCCGGGGGTGATCTCGGGGCCAAGCAAAGTCAGGGGATTACCCATGAATGTCACGACATTATCTCTTTTCATCATTGCGAACTCCCTTGGTTGAGGCTTCGGCGCCATGGCGTGCCGCACAGGGCCGGTCAGCCGGTTTATTCACAGCAGTTCGACTTTTAAGATTTCCGTGCGCTTGCGCAAGGGGGGCCCGCCCGATTTTTTCACCTCGAAGCAATGTTCCGTCGCCGGCCCCACGGCCGCCCCTGGCCAATCGCCGAAGCCCCTGCTACATCGCCTTCCATGCATTCATCCCGACTGGTTTTCCTGGGCCTGGACGGCCTCCCCTGGTCCCTGGCCAGGGACCTCTGCGCCCAGGGGCTGCTGCCCAACCTTTCCTCTCTCGTCGCCTCCCCGGACTGCCGGGCCATCTCGGCGGAACTGCCCGAACTCTCGCCCGTGAACTGGACCAGCCTGTTCACCGCCTCGGCTCCGGGGGACCACGGCGTTTTCGGCTTCACCGGCATGGACCCGCACAGCTACGAACTCCGGTTCACGGATTTCACCCATGTGCACGGCCCGACCATTTTCGAACGCCTGGCCGACACGGGACTGTTCTGCAAGGTCGTGAACATGCCCAACCTCGCCCCGGTGCGCCCCATGCGGGCCATGCTCGTGGCGGGGTTTCCGGCCCAGACCCTCGAAGGGTCGGTTCATCCGCCGGCCCTGGGCGGCATCCTGGCCGACCACGGCTACACCATCGAGGCCGACACCGTGCGCGGCGCCACGGACCCGGCGTTCCTGATGGCCGATCTCCACCGCTCCCTGGCCTGCCGCGAACAGGCCCTGGGGCTGCTGTGGCCCGACCTGGCCTGGGACCTCTTCTTCTTCGTGCTGACCGAGACAGACCGTCTGGGCCATTTCCTCTTCCCGGCCCTGACCGAACCTTTCCATCCCTGGCGTTCCGAAGCCCTGCGTTTCATGGCCGACTGGGACGCCCTTATCGGCCGTTTCCTCGACCGTTTCCACAGCCTGCCGGGACCCAAACGCCTCATGGTCATGGCCGACCACGGGTTCACCGCCCTGGAGCAGGAAGTGGACCTCAACGCCTGGCTGCGCAGCCTGAACCTGCTGCGCCTCTCCCGCCCGCCCGGCAGCGAATGGGACACGGACGCCATCGGCCCGGGCACCAGGGCCTTCGCCCTTGACCCGGGCCGCATCTACCTGCACACCAGGGACCGGTTCGCCCGCGGCACCCTTACGCAATCCGAGGCCGGACAGCTGGCCACGGAACTGTCCCGCGCCCTTTCAGGGCTGACCTGGCAGGGCCGAAGGGTCGTCCGGCACATCTTTCGCGGGCGGGAACTCTATCGCGGCCCCATGGCCCACCTGGCCCCCGACCTCGTGCTCGTCCCGGAGCACGGGTTCGATCTCAAGGGCAAGTTCGGCCGTGCCGGCGTCTTCGGCCATTTCGGCCGTCAGGGCATGCACACGGCGGACGACGTGTTTTTCTACGACTCCATGGGTTCGGCCGCACGCACGCCGGCAGATGCCGGCCGGCAGATCCTCGAACACTACGGCATCCCCGCCTCCACCCTGGGGAATTTCTAACCATGCGCATCGACTACGAAAAAGACCTGAACCCGGCCCAATACGAAGCCGCCACCACCCTGGACGGCCCGGTCCTTGTCATCGCAGGGGCGGGGTCGGGCAAGACCCGCACCATCGTCTACCGCCTGGCCCGCCTGGTGGAGTCCGGGATCTGCCCGTCCGAAATCCTGCTTCTGACCTTCACCCGCAAGGCCTCCTCCGAGATGCTGCACCGCGCCGAAGGGCTCCTGGGCCACCAGGGCCTGGGCGGAGTACGAGGCGGCACCTTCCACGGCTTCGCCTACTCGCTGCTCAAACAGCACGCAGGCCTCCTGGGCTTCGAACGCGGGGCCACCGTCATGGACCGCTCCGACGGCGAAGACATCCTCGGGCAGGCCAAGGACCGCCTGAGCATCGGCCGCGGTGATCGCAAATTCCCCAAACGCGCCACAGTCCTGGGACTCTACAGCAAGTGCCGCAACAAGGAGCTGCCCCTCTCCCAGGTCCTGCGCCAGGAAGCCTACCACCTGGGCGCCTACGAAGACGACCTGACGCGCCTGATTGAAGAGTATGAGCGGATCAAGCGCGAATGCGGCCTCCTGGACTACGACGACCTGCTCTTCCTGCTGGAGCGGCTCCTGACGGAACACGAACACGTACGCGAGACCGTATCATCTTCGATTTCACACATCATGGTCGACGAGTACCAGGACACCAACCTGGTCCAGGCCCGGCTGGTGCGCCTGCTGACGCGGCCCGGAGACCAGTCGCCCAACATCATGGCCGTGGGCGACGACGCCCAGTCCATCTACGCGTTTCGCGGCGCCAACGTGCGCAACATCCTGGACTTTCCCAAGACCTTCCCTGGGACCAGGGTCATCAAGCTGGAACAGAATTACCGATCCACCCAGCCCATCCTGGAGCTGACCAACGCCATCCTGGACGGATTCCGCGACAAATTCTGCAAGAACCTCTTCTCCGAGCGCACGGACTCCCGCCTGCCCGAGCACATCCTGCCCTTCTCGGACCGCAGCCAGGCCCGCCTGGTCACGGCCAAGGTCGTGGAGCTCGCGCGGACCTACCCCCTGGACCAGATCGCCGTGCTCTTCAGGGCCGGATATCAATCCTACCATGTGGAAGTGGAACTGAACAAGATCGGCCTGGGTTTCCGCAAGTACGGCGGGATCAAGTTCTCCGAGGCGGCCCACATCAAGGATGTCCTGGCCTGCCTGCGCCTGGGCCTGAACGCCTCGGACCTGCCGGCCTGGCAGCGGGTCCTGTCCAACGTGCCCGGCATCGGGCCCAAAAGCGCCCAGAAGATCCACCACGCGGCCATGATCAACGACCAGGCCTTCATCAGGGCCCAGCGCGCCAAACGGCCCCGGCTGGACGAGCTCCTGCGCGTGCTCGACACCCTGCGCACCCAGGTCATGCGGCCGTCCACGGCCATCACCTTCGTGCTGGAATACTACCTGCCCGTCATGAAGGAAAAATTCCCGGACGATTACCCGCGCCGCGAGGCGGGACTCGAGGAGCTGACGCAGATCGCCCTCGGCTACGACGACATACCCGCCTTTCTGGGCGACTTGAGCCTGGACAGCCCCGATGCCGAGGAGCGCCTCGGCCAGGCCGTGACCCTGTCCACGGTCCATTCGGCCAAGGGTCTGGAATGGGACGCGGTACTGATCATCGACCTGGTGGAGGACCGCTTTCCGTCCCGCCACGCATTGAACGACAACGACGATTTCGAGGAGGAACGGCGCCTCCTGTACGTGGCCTGCACCCGCGCCCGCGACAGCCTGACCCTCTTCTCCCCCGAGACCCTCTACAGCCGGGAGCTCTCGGCCACCACCCCGGCCCGGGTCAGCCCCTTCCTGCAGGACATCCCCGCGCACCTCATGTCCCGCTACCGCGAACAGTTCACCGGCGGCGTGGGCCTGCAGACGCTGCCGTCCCCGAAGCCTGCCGCCCCGCGCCCCGACTCCTGCGCGGCGGAATTCTCCGTGGACGAACCGCCCCGCCCGAAGCCGGCGGGACAGACCCCGGTCCAGGGCACCTACGCCCGGCACAAGATCTTCGGGCGAGGCAAGGTCGTGCAGCGGGTGGAGCCCAACAAGTACAAGATCAACTTCCCGGGCTTCGGGCTCAAGCTGATCATCGAGGATTTCGTCGAATTGGAATGAGCCGAAAAAAGGACGGGGCGCCGTTTTACGACGCCCCGTCCTTTTTTCGCGCAGAAGAATGCGAACCCGCCGGAGCGCGGTTCTTCAGCAGACCATGGTCTTGACGTGCTCGAACAGGGCGTCGTCCTCTACGTCCTGGCCCATCCTCCGGAAAATGGCTTTGAGGGCCTGGCACTCTGTGGCGAAGATGTTCTCGTCTCCGATGCGCTCGTAGAGCCCGGTGCTGCGCATCACATCGAGAACCTGCTTCTTGAGCCCCGAAAAGACCGGTTCCACCCCCGCCTCCCTCAACTGTCCCACCAGGCTCTGCAGCATCTCCTCGCCGGACGAATCCAGGTAATTGACGGCGTCTCCGACCACGAGCAGGAACCGGGCATCCTTGTGGTCGGCCACGGCCTTCAGCACGGCATCCTCGAAATGCGCCACGTTGGCGAAATACAGGGACCCGTCGAAGCGCATGACCGTGACCATGGCCGAGGTGGACACTTCCGGATGGACATTCACGTCGCGCATGGTCCCGTCGGCATAGCGTCCCAGGATGGCCACGCGCGGGGCCATGGTCCTGTAGAGATAGAGGCAGATGGACAGGGCCGCGCCCGTAATGATGCCCCGGTCCAGATGCGGGGCCGCAATGAGGGTGACGACGAACGTGACGACGGCCACGAAGCCGTCCCCGCGGTTGGCCTTCCAGGTGTGGACGAAGGCGTGGGGCGTGATCAGGCTGGCGACGGCCATGACGATGATCACGGCCAGGACGGCCTTGGGCAGATGAAAGAGCAAGGGGGTGAAGAAAAGGAGGGTGACGCCCACGAACAGGCCGTTGAAGACCATGGCCAGCCCGGTCTTGGCCCCTGCCTGGAAGTTGATGGCCGATCCCGTGAAGGAACCGCAGGCGGGATAGGACTGGAAAAAGGATCCCCCTATGTTGGCCAGCCCCTGGCCGATCAGCTCCTGGTTGGGGTCGATGTGCTGCCGGGCCTTGCTGGCCATGGCCTTGGCCATGGAAATGGACTCCATGAAAGCCACCAGGGCGATGATGAGCGCTGCGGAGAAAAGCTGCAGCGCTGCGTCGAGATCCATGGCCGGCAGACGCAGGGACGGCAGGCCGGACGGCACCTCGCCCACCACGTCTCCGCCGCCGACAAGCTTCATGACCCCGTCCTTGATGCCCTTGATATGCCATGCGCGGTTGTCCGTCGCCATGCCGTCGGGAGACTCGCCCACCTCGTACAACAAGCCTTTTTCCTCACCTTCGGGGCGCACGAACCGCAACTGCCGCACCCCGCGCAGCAGTTCGTTGTGCCGCCTCTCCAAAGAGCGCATGTCCAGCCGCGCCAGCTCGACCTGATGCCGCAGGCCGGCGGCCACCCAGACCTGCCCCTCCTTTTCCGCCTGCCGCTGCCGCGCCGCAAGGGACGCGATGTCCGCGGCGACCTGTCCCATCCGGGCGGTGCTCTCCTCGTACCGGGTCACCATCTCGCGGGCCTGGGGTGTGGCGATTTCGGACAGCTCGGCCGTTCCACGCTGATCGTAGCCCACGAAGGCGCTGACTAGCGTGGCGATGACCACCGCGGCCAGGACGCTGGCCTTGGACATCATGGGTATCCTCTTGATCCCGATCAGCAGCGCCAGTCCCAGCAGGGCCATGGCCAGGGTCGGCAGGTGGGTGTGGGGGAGAAGCCACAGCATCTCCCATATGTCCTTCAGGAAGAAATCGCTGCGCCCCTTGGGGATGCCCAGGAGCAGGTCCAGTTGGGAAAGGCCGATGATGATTGCGGCCGCGTTCATGAAGCCCAGAATCACCGGGTGGGACACGAAATTGACGATGGTCCCGAGCTTGAGCACGCCCAGGAGCAGCTGGACAATCCCCACCAGCAGCGTCAGCAACAGGGCCAGCCCGATGTACTCCGGTGTGTTGGATACGGCCAGCGGCGTTATGGCTGCGGCCGTCATGAGAGAGACGATGGCCACCGGGCCCGTGGCCAGTTGCCTGGACGACCCCCAGAGGGCGCCGACCATGGCGGGCACGAAGGCGGTGTAGAGGCCGAAGTACAGTGGCAGCCCGGACAGCTGGGCATAGGCCATGGCCTTGGGCACGAGGATCAGGGCCCCCGTGATGCCTGCCATGAGGTCTGCCCGCACAGTCAGTGCGGAGATGGGAAACCACGCGAGAAAGGGAAAGAAGCGCAAAAGCCTGGCCGACATGGTACCGTTCCTTGTCCTGAAATTCATGAAACCGAAAAGGCCGCGCAATCTGCGGCCGGACAATCCAGTGAAAACCTAGGCCGTAACCACGAGAACCGCGCAATGGGCCCAGCCGCAGACCTCCTTGGTCACGCGGCCCGTGAACATCCTTGGCAGAGGCCCGGCGCTCATCCCGCCCAGCATGATCATGTCCACGCCGCGCTCTTCGGCGGCCCGGACGATGATATTCGACGGGTGGCCGACCGCGGCCACGGCCTCGAACTCGATCTGCGGCCACTGCCCCCTGCCACGGACGCAGACGTCTTCGACCATCTTCCTGGCCGCATCGAGTCCGTTCTGGCGCTTGGCCACGGACACGAAGGTCAGGCGCTCCAGGGTGGTGCAGCACATGCCCAGGCTCAGGGCCTCCTCGACGGCCAGGCGGCTGCCCGGAGTGTCCTCGACGGCCACGAGCATGTGGGCGCCGGTTATCAGGGCCTCGCTGGGGACCACCAGCACCATGGGAAAGCCCAGGCCGATGACCTTCGAAGTCATGCTCCCGACCATCAGGTACAACCGGCCGGCCTTGCCGTGACGTCCCATGAGGATGACGTCGGCCTTGCGCATCCGGGCCTGTTCGACGATGGCGTGCTCGGGAACGGAGGAGCCGACCATCACGGTCTCGCATTCCACCCCGCTGTCCCGGGCCATCTTGCGGACCTGCTCGAAATACGGCGCGATTTCCTGCCGCTTGCGCCGCAGCCTGTCATTGGCCGCCTTGAGGGATTCCGTATCGATCCTGACGACATGCAGGACGATGACCTTGGCCTTGCAGGCCTGCCCGAAGAATATGGCTTCCTGCATGGCCCCTTCGCTGAAAGGGGAACCGTCCGTAGCCAGCAGCAATGTTTGCGCTTCACCCAGGAGACTGGTCGAAAAACGGCTCATGGCAACTCCGCTCATGAATACACAGGATCCGTACCAGGATGTCGCCCCGCGACGGGGGACAACACAAAAACCCATCCGCCCATGTCATCCGGCCCAAGACCCGCTCACCGGGCCTGCCGGGTCCCGTACGGCCCGCCGCACGCATCTGCCGCACCCGGGAACAATCGCGCTGCCGACCGGCATCAATCCGTCTCGAACAGGACCGGGTCACGCCCGTGCACGCAAAACCCGTTCTTGCCCTGCCGCTTGACCCTGTACATGGCCTGGTCGGCCAGGGCGAGAAGATCGGAGCTGCCCGAGGCGTGTTCCGGGAAAAGGCTCCCCCCGAGGCTTGCCCCCAGGTTGCAGAAGACGCCCAGACATTCGAACGGAGCCTGCATATCCCGCACCACGGCTTTGGCCACGGTGTGCAGATTGCGCTCCCCGCCGAGGTCCCAGAGCAGGATGGCGAACTCGTCCCCGCCCATGCGCGCCAGCACGTCGCTGCCCCGCAACCGCAGGCGGATCCGTTCCGCGACCTGGATCAGCACAAGATCACCGGCCTGATGCCCCCATTGGTCATTGATGTCCTTGAAGCCGTCCAGGTCCATGAAAAGCACCCCCAAAACCAATCCGCGCGCCTTCGCCTGGATCAGCATCCGGTCCAGTTGCGCAAGCATGGCGGCCCTGTTCGCCAGGCCGGTCAGAATGTCCGTGGAGGCCATGCGCGCCAGCTCCTCGTGCTCCCTCTTCTGAACGGTGACATCGAGCGCAAGGCCGTGCATGCGCATGAGCCCGCCGGCCTCGTCCATGACGCCGTTCAGGCTCAGGGAAAGCCAGGACGATCCGCCGTCCCTGCGCCGGACCTGGATTTCGAAGCGCTGCACGTGCCCCTGGGCGCGGACCAGTTCGACCATGGCCTCCCGCTGCGGGGGGTCGACATAGAATTTGTATGGCTGCTCACGAGCGTCCTCGAGCACTTCCGATGGAGTCATATACCCGAGCATGCGGGCCAGGGCGGGGTTGACGTCGAGGAATTCCCCCTGGGCAGAAAATTCCGCGATGCCCTCGACGGCGTTGTCGAGAATGTTCCGGTAGCGCGCCGTGGCGATCTGCAGTTCGCGCTCCTTTTCTCGCAGGAGGGTCACGTCGGAGATGGTCCCGACCAGGCCACGTATGGCTCCTGTGGCGTCGAGAATGCTCTCCTTGAAGAAGACAACGCTGCGCAGCCCCTGCTCGGACTTCACCTGGGAATCGTAGCGCTGGGTTGACTGGCCCTGGGCCTGCAGCAGGACGTTGTCCATCTCTTCATATTTGTGGGCCAGGTCCGGCGGCGCGATATCATGCACACTCTTCCCGACCAGCTCGCTCTCGGGCCTGCCGAGCATGCGCGCAAAGGCCTCGTTGACCAGACGGTACACGCCTGCCGCGTCCTTGTAGAAAATCGGGTTGGGGATGGCGTTCAGAAGTGTCTGCAAAAAGCCGTGCTGACGCTCCACTTCGGCGTGCGCCATGCGCAGTTCGGTGATATCAAGCACCGAACCCTCGATCCAGCCTTCGGCGGACCGCAGGTACATGCTGGTGAGCACGGCTCCCCGCGAGCCGTCGGCCCGGTTGAAACTCAATTCGAAATTCGTGATCTGTCCGTGCTCCTGCAACATGCGCACGGCTTCGGCGCGCTGCTCCGGGAAATCGTAGAGGTCCGATGGACGGACAGCCTGCAGAAACAGGTCGATGGACTCGTAGCCGTACATCCGCACAAGCGCCCTGTTCGCAACCAGGAAGCGGTCTCCGGCCAAAGTGCTGCGGAAGATGCCCACCTGTGCCTGGTCGAAGAGATGCCGGAACAGAGACTCGCGTTCCTCAACAACCCGCAGTGCCGCGTCGCGTTCAGACGCCGCTTCGGTCAGCAGGGAGCTGGTCCGCTCCAGATTCCGCGCCGTGCGGCGGCCGTGGAAGAACAGAAACAACAGCACCAAGCTCAGGATGGCCAGAACGACAAGGACGCCGTCCCAGAAATACATGGGCAGATCGACAAGCCCGTGCACGGACCAATTCGGCGAGGAATGGTCCATCGTCAGAGGGATTATCGACAAAAGCTGAATCACTCGCATCCTCCGGTTATGTTCCGTCCGGAAACGCCGTCTCTGCGCGCCGGCGTCATGAAAGGCGCAACGTTCCGGCAAGGATCAATTCTTCGCACAGAACGCGTCGGAATCAAAGCCCCGGACACGACAAACACCGTGCGCCCCTGAAATCCGCATTCCCTGAGCCGCCCGCCTTGACGCCGCGGTCCCGGTGGGGTTTGATGGTTCATTACCCATCATGGAGGTCCCATGCATCCACGCATCATCGGCACAGTTCGCTCCCATCTGGCCACGCGCGACCAATGCCCGAAATCCGGGGAGGAAAGCCTGCCGCCAGTCAGGATAGAACTGGACCCGCGGTTCGAACCCGCGGCCACGGATCTGCAGGTCGGTGACAGTATCCTGGTCCTGACCTGGATGCACCAGGGCGACCAGGACACCCTGCGCTGCCACCCCAAAGGCAACCGGGCCCTGCCCATGCGCGGCATCTTCTCCACCCGGTCGCCCGACCGGCCGACGCCCATCGGCCTGCACCCGGTGCGTATCGTCGGGCGCGACGGCCTGAGCCTGCAGGTACACCCCCTGGAGGTCATCGACGGGACGCCCGTCATCGACATCAAGCCCGACAACGGCCCCGCCCCGGGAAACGAGGAATTCCCGGCCCTGGTCAACCCGGACACCGGCCGCGCCATCCTTGAGGCCGGCCGCGACGGCTGGCTGCGCGGGCTTTTCGCCGGGTTCAACGGCAACATCAGCATGCGCCAGGGCAACCGCGTCGTCATCACGGCATCGGGCAGCGCCAAGGGGCACCTCACCCCCCGGGATCTGGCCGTGGTGGACCTGCACACCGGCGAGCCCATGTCCGCCATACGGGCCTCGTCGGAATTGGCCGTCCACCTCGAAATCTACCGCAACCGGCCCGATGCGCGGGCCATTGTGCACACCCACCCCCCAAAACTTATCGCCCTGTCCCTGCGCGGCGAGGGGCCGCTCCTGGACCTGCCGCTTTTCGAAGGGCGAGTCTTCGCGGCCAGGCTCACGCGCATTGAGGCCCGGGAGCCGGGCACCCCGCAACTCGGCCAGGAGGCTGGAATCGCCGCGCGCGACTTCCAGGCCGTATTCATGAACAACCACGGCCTGGTCTGCCTGGGTGAAACCATGACCCAGGCCCTGGGCCTGTCGGAAGAACTGGAGAGCCTCGCCGGGATCGCGCTGACCCTTTGAGCGCCCTTGCCTTCTTACGCCAGACCTTGGCGGGCCGGGATTCTTCCCGTCCCGCTTTTTTTTCTTGCTAATCATTCAAGAGTCACCTATTAACCCCGAGCATTTCTTCGAGGGGGGAGCCCCCCTTTCCGCACGACCTTCTTGAGCGTCAGCTTCCAGATCCGGTTCCACACGTTTGCGAAATGCGTTTTCCCCGTCTTGGACAGTCGGTCTCATGGTGCAGGCCCGGTTCCAGAGCCGGGCACTTTTGACCGCGTGGCCATGCGCCCGCAAGGTATTACCATGACGACCTTTACCGAATTGGGTCTTTCCGACCTGACCATCCAGGCTCTTTCCCGCAAGGGTTTCGAGGAGCCGACCCCCATCCAGATCAAAACCATCCCGGCCGTCCTGGCCGGTGAGTCCGACATCGTGGCCCAGGCCCAGACGGGCACCGGCAAGACCGCGGCCTTCGGCCTGCCCCTGCTGGAACTCCTGGACCCGAACGTGCGCACCGTGCAGGCCCTGGTGCTGGCGCCCACCCGCGAACTGGCCATCCAGGTGGCCGAGGAAATCAACTCCCTGCGCGGCGGGCGGACCATCAGCGTAGCCCCCATCTACGGCGGGCAGTCCATGGATATCCAGCTCAGGAACCTCAGAAAGGGCGTGTCCATTGTCGTCGGAACCCCGGGACGCGTTCTCGATCACCTGCGCCGGGGCAGCCTCAGCCTCTCCTCCATCCGCTTCATGATCCTGGACGAAGCCGACGAAATGCTGAACATGGGCTTCCTCGACGACGTCCTCGAAATCATGGAGCAGACGGCCACCGAAAAACGGACCATGCTCTTTTCCGCCACCATGCCCCCGGAAATCCTGCGCATCGCCAAAAAATACATGGGCGACTACCAGGTCATCCGCGCCATGTCCGAGCAGCTGACCGCCACCCAGACCGACCAAATCTACTTCGAAGTTGCCGCCTCCGACAAGTTCGAGGCGCTGTGCCGCATCATCGACATGGAAGAGGATTTCTACGGGTTGGTCTTCACCCGCACCAAGGTTGACGCCGACGCGGTGTCCCAGCGCCTCATGGAGCGCGGCTATGACGCGGACACCCTGCACGGCGACATGTCCCAGAGCCTGCGCGAAAAAATCCTGGTCAAGTTCAAGAAGCGCCTGGTCCGCATCCTGGTGGCCACGGACGTGGCCGCTCGCGGCATCGACGTGCACGACCTGACCCACGTCATCAATTTCGACCTGCCCCACGACCCCGAAGCCTACGTGCACCGCGTGGGCCGCACGGGCCGGGCCGGCAAGCAGGGCATCGCCATCACCTTCATCACGCCCTCGGAGTACCGGCGCCTGCAGTTCATCAGCAAGCAGGCCAAGACGGACATCCGCAAGGCGCGCCTGCCCAAGGTCAGCGACGTCATCCAGATGAAGAAGGAGCGCATCCGGGCCGAGCTCGGGGTCATCGTGGCCACGGAACCCGAACTGGAATTCCTGGGCATGGCCCAGGAACTGCTGGAACAGAGCAAGCCGCGCGAAACCCTGGCCGCCCTGTTGCAGTACATGTTCCAGGAAGAGCTCGACGCCTCCAACTATCGCGAGATCGCGGACGCTTTCGTGGTCGACAAGAAAGGCAAGACCCGCCTCTTCGTCACCCAGGGCAGAAAGGACGGGCTCACCCCCAAGCGCCTGCTGACCTTCCTGGACGAGAACTGCCAGATTCCGTCGCGCAAGGTCTGGGACATCCAGATCATGGAAACCTTCGCCTTCGTCTCCCTGCCTTTCCAGGAAGCCGAAAAGGTGCTCTCCATGTTCAACCGCAAGGGCAAGGACGGAGGCCTGGTCTTCACCAAGGCCAAGGGCCGGCCGACCCCCCCGCCGGTCAGAAAATAAGGCAAAGGCCGCGCAGCGATGCGCGGCCTTTTTCTTGCGCCCCGCTCAAAGCCCCGCGCGTTGCCCATGTTCCACGTACGTGGTGCCTCAATGCGAAACTCCCTCATCCAGATGAAAGAGCAGCTTGTCCTCTTTGCGGGAATGCTCATAATCGACCCACCTGAATTCGGTTTGGCTCATGAGCCAGCGGATCACCTCGGCCTGTGAACCGGGAGTGCCCGGATAATCCACAACCTCGGTGAACCTGTGCCCGAATATCGTGATTTCCACGGCGATCTTCATGGTTCACCTCCATGCCCGTGTCTTCAGATAGGGTTCTTCCAATCCCCCGCAAGCCCGAAAATGAAAAAGCCGCACTCCGGGAAGGAAATGCGGCTTTCACGCTGAGCGCCCGGAGACGCCGCGGAGCTAGGCCACGACGTTGTAAGCCTTGGGCGCCGCGCCGCAGATCGGGCATTTGTCCGTGGGCTGGCCCTCATGGATGTGACCGCAGACGCTGCAAACGTAGTAGTCCACGCTCTCCAGTTCGCCCATCTTCTCGGCGGCCTTGGAGTACAGGTTGGCATGGCACTCCTCGGCCTGGTTGGCGAAACCGAAATAGCGCTCGGCCGCCTTCTCGCCTTCGGCCTGGGCGTCGGCGATCATGGCCGGATACATGGATTTGAACTCATGAGTTTCTCCCGCAACGGCCTCTTTCAGGTTCTCGGCGGTGGAGCCGATGCCCTTCAGCAGGCGCAGATGGGCATGAGCGTGGATCGTCTCGGCTTCCGCCGCGGCGCGGAACAGCTTGGCAACCTGGGGCAGCCCTTCCTCGTCGGCCTTTCTGGCGAAAGCGAGGTATTTGCGGTTGGCCTGGGATTCCCCGGCGAATGCTTCCTTCAGGTTGTCGGTCGTCTTGCTCATCGAAATTCTCCTTGTTGAAGTAGTTATTTATTATCAGGAATTATTCTCAAAAAGAAACTAAAGGATTCGTGCCCACATGGCAAGAAAAAAATTTCAACATCCTGACTTTGCATCGAAATATGTGGGCCCCCGACGAGGAGCCATTCCGCGGTGATCCTGTAAAACAGCATTTGATGCCTTTTTTCACGGAAAAACAAAACACGTTTTTTCCCTCTTGACGACAAAGTGAACGATCGTTAACTAGCCCCCCCATGGCAAAGAGGCTCACCACCATAATCCGTCGCGAACAGATCGCCGAAGCAGCCCTCGCGCTGGTTGCCGACCAGGGTGTCGGGGCTCTCACCGCGCGCAACGTTGCCCGCGCCGTGGGCGTGACCGCGCCGGCCCTGTACAGGCATTTTCCGGGCGGCAAAGCCGACATACTGGCCAGCGTCCTGGACCTGCTCGACGACGTCAAGACCGAAGGAATCCGTCAGGCCCTCAAGGAACCGGGCCCCGCACTGACCAAGCTGCGCCGCTGCTACGACCTGCACATCAGCGTGATCGAGCGCTACCGGGCGCTGCCCAACCTCGTGCTCTCGGATGCGCTGTGGAGTGACGAGACCCATCTTCGGGAGCGGCTGCTGCAGAACCATCAGCGGCACCAGTCCGAGGTGGCCGGGATCATCCGGCAGGGCCAGACCGCCGGGGAGATCCGCGACGATATCGATGCCGACGAAATCTTCGTGCAGTTCCTGGGTCAGTTCCTGACCATCGCCATCCTGTACAGCAGGCGCGGCGACATGATCGATCCCAAGACCCAGGCCGAGGCCAACTGGCGAATGTTCCAGAAGGCCGTGGCCCCGTAATTTTTTTTACCCGCGAAGTTAACACTCGTTCACATACGTCTCAACCGAATTTCAGGAAGGCACACATGAAAAAAATGCTCATCCCCTTTATCGTCGTGGTCGCTGTCGGCCTTGGCTATCTTGCCTGGGACAACAAACCGTCCCAGGCCAACCAGCCCGCGCAGGCGAAGGCCGCGCCCGCACCGGAAGTGGCCGTCGTGACGATGCAGGAAAAATCCGTGACCCTGACCTCCGAACTGCCCGGGCGCACCGCCGTCTATCAGGTTGCCGAAATCCGTCCGCAGGTCGGCGGGATAATCCAGAAGCGGGCCTTCACCGAAGGCGCCGAGGTCAAGGCAGGCCAGCTCCTCTACCAGATCGACCCGGCCAGCTACGAAGTTGCCGTGGCCAGGGCCAGGGCTGCCGTGGCCTCGGCCAAGGCCGAACTCGAACCGGCCCGCCTCAAGGCCCGGCGTTTCGCCGACCTGATCCGCTCCAAGGCCGTCAGCCAGCAGGACCATGACGAAGCCCAGGCGGCATTCGCCCTTGCCCAGGCCAACGTGGCCTCGGCCCAGGCAGAGCTTGAAGCGGCCCGCATCGACCTGGAGCGCACCAGGGTCTCGGCCCCCATCGACGGCCGCATCGGCCGCTCTTCCATCACCCCCGGCGCTCTGGTCACGGCCAACCAGGCCACTGCCATGGCCACAGTGCAGCAACTCGACCCCATCTACGTGGACCTGACCCAGTCCAACATGGAACTCCTGCGCCTCAAACGCGCCCTGGCCAACGGCACCATGCAGTCGGCGGGCGAAGCCGGAACCAGGGTTCGGCTCATCCTCGAAGACGGCAGCACCTACGCCCAGACGGGAACCCTGCAGTTGGCAGAGGCCAGCGTGGACCAGAGCACCGGCGCCGTGACCCTGCGGGCCGTCTTTCCCAACCCCAACCGGGAACTGCTCCCCGGCATGTACGTCCGCGCAGTGATCGAGGAAGGCGTCCTGGCACAGGCTCTGCTCATCCCGCAGCAAGCCGTGACCCGCAACGCCCATGGCGAGGCCCAGGCCCTGATCGTGGACGGGCAGGACACGCTGGCCCTGCGCAAGCTCGAACTGGCCCAGGCCGTCGGCGGCGACTGGATCGTGCGCCAGGGCCTGTCCGCCGGCGACCGCGTGGTCGTTGAAGGACTGCAGAAGGCCAGACCAGGCATGCAGGTCCGCGTCGCCAAGGACACGATGTAGGCCCTTCAAGGATTCCCCACCAGCTTCGACGCCTTTCCGGACAACCGGAGACGCCCCCTGCGCAAAGCCCGCCCCGGGCAGGCCTTGCGCAGGGACGGCCTGATCCTTCCGGTCCGGAGGAGGAACAAGGATATATCATGGCACATTTCTTCATAAACAGACCCGTCTTCGCCTGGGTGCTCGCCATTGCCGTCATGCTCGGCGGCGTCCTGGCCATCGCCACCCTGCCCGTGGCCCAGTACCCGCCCATCGCGCCGCCGTCCGTGGCCATCAGCGCAGCCTACCCCGGCGCCTCGGCCAAAACCCTGGAAGATTCGGTGACCCAGGTCATCGAACAGAAGATGAAGGGCCTCGACGGCCTCGACTACATGTCCTCCACCAGCGAGTCCTCCGGGCAGGCCAACATCACCCTGACCTTCAAGGCCGGGACCAACCCGGACATCGCCCAGGTCCAGGTCCAGAACAAGCTGCAGCTGGCCATGTCGCTCCTCCCGCAGGAGGTGCAGGCCCAGGGCGTGCAGGTCACCAAGGCCGCCAAGAACTTCCTCACCGTGCTCGGTTTCGTTTCCGAGGACGGCTCCATGACCAACGTCCAGCTGGCCGACTACGTGGCAGCAAACCTCCTCGACGGCCTGAGCCGCGTGGACGGCGTCGGCGAAGTCACGCTGTTCGGCTCCCAGCACTCCATGCGCATCTGGCTCAACCCCGACAGGCTGCATACGTACAGCCTCACCCCGGCCGACGTCAGCGCGGCCATCAGGGCCCAGAACGCGCAGGTGTCGGCGGGGCAGCTGGGCGGCCTGCCCTCGGTGCAGGAGCAGCGCCTCAACTTCACGGTCATCGTCCAGGACCGGCTGCAGACTCCCGAGCAGTTCAGGGACATCCTCCTGCGGGTCAACCCCGACGGGTCCAGCGTCCGCTTGAGCGACGTGGCCAAGGTCGAACTCGGCCCCGAAAACAGCCAGGTCGTCAGCCGCTTCAACGGGCAGCCCTCGGCGGCCATGGCCATCAAGCTGGCCACCGGCGCCAACGCGCTGACCACGGTCAAGGCCGTCTGGGACTACATGGAGAGCGTGAAGCCCACTTTCCCGGCCGGCATGAAGGTCGTTGAACCCTTCGACACCACCCCCTTCGTGCGCATCTCCATCGAGGAGGTCATCCGCACCCTGATCGAGGCCATGGTCCTGGTCTTTCTGGTCATGTTCCTCTTCCTCCAGAACTTCCGGGCCACCCTCATCCCGACCATCGCGGTCCCCGTCGTGCTGCTCGGTACCTTCGGCGTGCTCGCCGCCTTCGGCTATTCCATCAACACCCTGACCATGTTCGCCATGGTCCTGGCCATCGGCCTGCTGGTGGACGACGCCATTGTCGTGGTCGAGAACGTCGAGCGCATCATGCACGAGGACGGGCTGTCCCCCAAGGAGGCCACGAAGCTGTCCATGAGCCAGATTTCCGGCGCCCTGGTCGGCATCGCCCTGGTCCTGTCAGCCGTCTTCGTGCCCATGGCCTTCTTCGGCGGCTCCACGGGCGTCATCTACCGGCAGTTCTCCATCACCGTGGTCTCGGCCATGGTCCTCTCGGTGCTCGTGGCCCTGGTCCTGACCCCGGCCCTGTGCGCGACCATGCTCCGGCCCGCCAAGGCGGGGCACGGCCGCAAAGGCTTCTTCGGCTGGTTCAACCGCGCCTTCGAGCGCATGGCTTCCGGCTATCAGGGCATGGTCGGACACATGATCAGACGCTGGGGCCGGTCGCTCGTGCTGTACGCGCTGCTGCTGGGCGGCATGTTCCTCCTCTTCCAGAAGCTGCCCACGGCTTTCCTGCCCGACGAAGACCAGGGCATCCTTTTTGTCCAGGCCCAGTTGCCTGTCGGCACCACCCAGGAAAAAACCCTTGAGGTCCTGGAACGCATCGAAAACCATTTTCTCCAGCGCGAGGAAAAGGCCGTGCAGTCCGTCCTGGGCGTGGCCGGCTTCAGCTTTGGCGGCAGCGGCCAGAACACGGCCATCTGCTTCATCCGCCTGAAGCCCTGGGACGTCCGCGAGACCCCCGACCTCAAGGTCAAGGCCGTGGCCGGCCGGGCCATGGCCGCGTTCTCGCAGTATCGTGACGCGCTGGTCTTCGCCTTCGCCCCTCCGGCCGTGCTCGAACTGGGCAACGCCGCCGGCTTCGACTTCGAACTGCAGGACAGGGCGGGCCTTGGGCACGAAAAGCTCATGGCCGCGCGCAACCAGCTCCTGGGCATGGCCGCCCAGCACCCGGACCTGGCCATGGTCCGACCCAACGGCCTGGAGGACACGCCGCAATACCGCATCGACATCGACTGGGACAAGGCCAGCGCCCTCGGCCTTGCCGTGTCCGACGTGACGAGCGTCATCGCCACGGCCTGGGGCAGCTCATACGTCAACGACTTCCTGGACAAGGGACGCGTGAAGAAGGTCATCATGCAGGGCGAAGCGCCCTTCCGCATGATGCCCGAAGACATCGGTCGCTGGCACGTGCGCGGCAAATCGGGCCAGATGGTGCCCCTGTCGAGCTTCGCCTCGGCCCACTGGACCACGGGCTCGCCGCGCCTGGAGCGCTATAACGGCGTCCCGGCCATGCAGATTCTGGGTGCGCCGGCCCCCGGACGAAGCTCGGGCCAGGCCATGGCGGTTATGGAGGAGCTTGCCGGAAAGCTG
>CALMTS010000436.1 GCA_937872685.1 uncultured Desulfomicrobium sp. | reverse complement strand
GGAGGAATCGCCATGCGCAGTTTCAGGGGCTCGCTGCAGCTCAAGTTCGTGTCGGCCATCATCTGCATCGTCGTACCCCTGCTGGGGATCATCTTCTTCTGGCAGGCCCTGGCCGAAGAGCGGCAGGCCTGGTCCCAGATGATCAACCAGGCCCGCGTCCTGACCCGCCAGATCATCCTGACGCGCCAATGGGTTTCGGACAGCCAGGGCGTGTTCATCCGGCCGGAGACGCCCGGCGCAAGGGGTGGCGGCGCCTTCTACTCCGACCTGCTCGACACCGAGCGCGGCACGCTGCAGCGCTTCACACCCTCCATGGTCACCAAGCGGCTGTCCCTGTATTCCTACAGCCAGAACCTCTACCGTTTCCGGCTGGCGGGGCTTGCGCCCATGAACCCGGAAAACAGGCCGGACCCTTTCGAGATGGCGGCCATCGAGAGCTTCGCCGCATCCGGCAGCGACGAGTACTACACCCTCGCCCGGCACGACGGGGAGGCCGTCTTCCAATACTCCGCCCCGCTCTTCGTCGACGAGACGTGCCTGTCCTGCCACAAGAACTACACCAGCGGCACCATCAGCGGATGCCTGAGCATCTACCTGCCCGCCCAGCACGTGCTCGACTCCCTGGCCCACGGCAGGTTGCAGCTCTTCGCCTCGGCCCTGGCCCTCATCGTGCTGACGGTCATGACCCTCTATTTCCTGGTCCGCCACCTGGTGCTCAAGCCCCTGGGCACCCTGGAAGCCGTGGCCGACGGCATCAGCCGGGGGGAATTCCCGGGCGATGTGCGCATCGGCAGCGGCGACGAGATGGACCGACTGGGACGCGCCCTGCAGGACATGAGCGGAAAGCTGGAGGAAGGCCGGACCCGGCTGGAGGAAAAGGTGCGCAGCGCGACGTCGGAACTGGCCAGGGCCAACGAGGAGCTCCAGACCGTGGACCGCCTCAAGACGGAATTCCTGGCCACCATGTCCCACGAACTGCGCTCGCCCCTGACCTCCATCCGCGGCGGCCTGGACTACCTGCGCCGCACCGAGACCGCGCCCGACAGGCAGGACTATCTGCAGATCATGGACAAGAACCTGCGCCGGCTGGTGCACCTGGTCACGGACATCTTCGACATCACGCGCATCGAGGCCGACAAGGTGCAGTGGAACTTCACGCCGGCCGACCTGTCGGAACTGGTGGGGGAAATCGTGGAGATCATGGACCAGCAGGCCGCGGACGACGGCGTGCGCCTGCTCTTCCGCCCGCCGGGGCCCATGGCCGTGAACATGGACGTGGAGCGCATCGAACAGGTTCTGGTCAACCTGACGGACAACGCCATCAAGTATTCGCCCCGGGGCGGGACGGTGGAGTTCGCCGTGTCGCCGGCCGGCGGGGAGATCCGGGTGGAGGTGCGCGACCAGGGCCCCGGCATTGCGCCGGAGGACCGGGAGGCCATCTTCAAGAAGTTCCACACCGCCCCCTCCTCGGGAGGCTCCGGGAAACCGGGGGGCACGGGGCTGGGGCTGGCCATCTGCAGCCAGATCGTACGGGCCCACGGCGGAAGGATCTGGGTCGAGGGGCACGGCGGCGGCAGCGTCTTCTGTTTCACCCTCCCCTGCGCGGAAGCCCACGGGGCGGGGGAAAGCCCCCGGAGCCGGCCATGAGCGACACCCCCCGCATCTTCGCCATCGGCGACATCCACGGCTGCCGGCGTCAGTTGGCCATGCTCCTGGGACGCATCCCCCTTGACCGGGAGCGAGACACCCTGGTCTTCCTCGGGGACTACATCAACCGCGGACCGGACTCGCGCGGCGTCATCGAAACACTGCTGGAGGTCCGCGCCAGATGCGCGCACACGGTTTTTCTGCTGGGGAACCACGAAGAGATGCTGCTTGAATACGCGTCCGGCGGAGACATCGACCGCCTGCGCCTGCTGCACGACATGGGCGTGGAGGCGACGCTGGCCAGCTACAACGCCGCCATGCGCGACCTGCGCAGCCTCGCCTTCCTGCCCGACGCCCACCTGGAATTCCTGCGGTCCCTGCGCATGTCCTGGGCGCACGGGCCGTACCTGTTCGTGCATGCCGACGCAGCCGCCGAGGACGGGGCCGGAACGGACGGCGGCTCGCCCATGAGGACCGCGGACCAGCTCCTGGCCAGCAGGCGCCTGGCCCGCGAGGACACGCTGCAGTCAAACCGTCTGGTCATCTTCGGGCACACGGCCTTCGAAACGCCGCTGGTCATGCCCGACCGCATCTGCGTCGACACCGGCGCGGTCTACGGCAACATGCTCACGGCCCTGGAGCTGCCCGCCCTGCGATTCCACCACGCCTAGACGCCCTCTTTCAGGATGCGCTCCGAATCGAAGCGTCCGGCCAGGAAGCCCCGGGCCAGCAGCCGGGCCGTCTCGTCGTCGCGCATGACCCCGTCCAGGCAGCGGCTGAAGCCGATCAGGCGGCCGAGCATGACCAGCCTGGCCCTGACCGTGTCCCGGCCGGCCCCGGTCAGGGAGGCGGTGACCAGATCGCCCTTGACCGTCGTGGTGAAGCCGCTGCCTTCCAAAACCTCGCGCAGGAACATCGCACGCCGGCCGGTGCGCTCGGCGCTCGCGCCCCCGCCCTTGAAGCGGAAGCGTATGTAGTTGGCCTGGGCGCTCCCGCCGCACACCGCGTCGAGCATGGCGAAATGGTATTCGACCCGGCTGTTCAGGTTGAGGTAATCCCTGGCGGCCAGGGCGTAGTTGAAGGATCCGACGGGACGGGCGGACCGGGCGTCGAGCATGTTGCGCGACAGCAGGCCGGACACGGCCGCGCCGTCCGGCCCCGAATGCCAGGACAGCCCCGGTGTGGTCAGCCCCTCGCAGAGGGCGGCCAGGGGGCGCGACAGGATGTCGCCGGCCCCGAGGACCCGGCGCCGCAGGCCTCTGCCCTGCGCACCCTTGCCACCGGCCTCGCGCCGCACGCCTCCGCCCACATCGACCACCAGAAAATGGAACGGCACCCCGATATCCAGCGGATGGAGCAGGCCGCCGGCCTCCTCCATGACCAGGTCGCCGGCGTGGAACATGGCCAGTACGGCCATCTCGTGCGTGTAGCGCACCAGGTCGTGCACGGACCGGCATTGGGCCAGGGAAAAGGTCGGCCCGTAGGCGTCGGTCAGGTTGAGCCGGGCCACGAGCTCGCGCAGTTCCTCGCGGGGCGGGTCCAGGGCACGCCGGTCCCGGGGCGCGTCCGCCAGGGTCCGCTGCCGCGCCATGGACAGGGCAAGCGGCGCCCACAGGTCCGCAGCCGCCTCGAGGACCTGGGCGTTGTCCGCGTCGAGCACGACCCATTGCCCGTCCTCAAGCACCCTGGCCGCTTCGCCGGCCCCGGTGATCATGGGCAGAGAGCACTCGCGCGCGATGCAGGACAGGTGGTCCGTGGGATTGCCCGCATCCACGATCAGGCCGGCGAACCGGCAGAGATGGGGCGAGGCCTCGACGAGCCCCTGCGGCAGGACCAGGATGCGCGCCCCGTCCTCCCGAGCCGGCAGCCCCGCCACGACGCCTTCGAGTTCCTCGGCGGACCGGGCCACCAGAACGCGCCCCACGGCCTTGCCCGCGCTGGCGCACATGCCGCCGACCAGAGGCTCCTGCACGGGTCCCGCCGGGGCAGTGCCGCCGGAACCCACCCGAAGGGGCCTGGCCTGCAGCACGAAAAGCGCCCCCTCGTCGTCCAGGGCCCACTCGATGTCCTGGGGCATGCCGTAGAGGTTCTCGATCATCTCGCCGTAGCGGGCCAGCCGGGCGACCTGCTCCGCGTCGAGCAGGGGTGCGTCGCGCTCGGAGTCGGGCACGGCCTCCTCGCGCAGGCCGCCGGAAACGTCGGGCACCTCGCGCACGGTCTTGCGGGCGATGAGGGCGTCATCCCCGGCAGGGCCGCCCGCGGCCTCCTTTTCGGCGTCGGAACGCCAGGGCCGGTAAAGGTCCGCCGGGGCGGCGCCGCCCACGGCCAGGGTGCCCAGGCCGGGCACGGCGCTGACAAGCATGCGCCCGCTGCCCGGCCGCCCGGGGTCGCGGGTCATGAGCACCCCGGCGGCGCGGGCGCGAACCATGCGCTGCACCAGCACGGCCAGGTCGAAGCCCGCGGGGTCCATGCCTATCCTCTGCCGGTAGGCCACCGCCCGCGCCCCGAAGCTGCTGGCCACGACTTCACGGAAGGCGCGTTCGACGGCCTCGTCCCCGGACACGTTGAGAAGGGATGAGTACTGCCCGGCGAAGGAATGGGCGGCACTGTCCTCGGCCACGCCGCTGCTGCGCACGGACACGCTCCCGTCTCCGGCAAGCCGGGCAAGGGAGGCGCGCAGGGCACGCCCCAGATCCGCCGGCAAGGGCATGGCCAGAATCATCCTGCGCACCTCGCCGGCCGCTTCGCCGAGCCCCATGCGCCCCAGCTCCGCCTCGCGCAGGGTGCGCCTGATCTCGTCCGCAAGGCCCTTTTCCTCCAGAAACCGGCGGCAGGCCCGCACCGTGCACGCAAACCCGTCGGGGACGGGCAGCCCCATGCGCCGCAGGGCGGCCAGGTTTCCGGCCTTGGTGCCGACCTGACGGTGCGCGGCAGGCTCCACGGCGTCCAGGGGCACGCACGGGGACAGGTGCGCCGGCAGGGCGCCCAGCGCCGCGAGCCTGGAGCGCAGGTCCCCGCCCATCCGCCCGTGCAGGGCGTAGAGGCCGGGATAGGCGTCCCCGGACAGGAGATTCAGGCCGTCCACCAGTTCCCCGCTGACGACCAGAAGCTCCTCCATGATCCCGTGCAGGTCGTCGTCCTCGCCCTTGGACAGGGCGCGGTCCATGTCCACGATGAGCTCCAGCGCCCTCCCGTTGTTCTCCAGGAAGATGCGGAAGGCGTGGTAGCGGGCCTTGACCTCCCGCAGCGCCCACTCCTCCTTTTGCGCCCTGCGCTCGCGCCAGGCCGTGAGAATCCGTTTCAGCGGGTTCATGGGCGGCCCTCCACGGCGGCGGAGGCGGACTGGAAAAAGGCGGGCATGAACGCTGCGGAAAAATCGGCGAAAATGCGCTCCACGTCCGCGTCGTCGCGCATGGCCGTGTCCAGCTGACGGCAATAGGCGGTCAGCGCTCCGAGGGTTTCCAGGGCCGCATGCATGGACTCCTCCTCGACCAGCTTGAGCCGGCCGACCACCAGGTCGCCGTCCCGGGAGACCATGAAATCCATGACCTCGAGGACCCGGGCGATGAAGCGCGCCCTGCGCTCCCTGCGCTTCCCGGCGGTCAGCCCGCCCGCGAAGCGGAAATAGACGTAGTTGCGGCTCCCGTCCTCGCCCAGCAGGGCGTCGACCACGCTGAAATGGTATCCCGTGCGCAGGCTCAGGTTGAGGTAGTCGGCGCCGACCAGGGCCAGCGTGTCGGTGGCGGACGCCGAGGCGGATTCGAGCATGCCCATGGTCCGGGGGAGGCTGGCCATGATGTCTCCGACCCGCAGGTCGGCGGCCTCGCTGCTCCAGGCCTCGGGACGCTCCAGCCCGCGCAGGAAGATCGCCAGCGGCAGCGAGCGGACGTCCCCGGCCGAGGAAAGTTCTCCCTCCCCCGGGGCCACGCCGCCGCCGATGTCGAGCACCCGCATGTCCATGGGCACGGCCAGGCGCATCCGGCGCGCCCGGAGGGAACCGACGCCCGGCCTGCGCTCCTGGAAATGCGCCAGCTCCTCCACCGCCCGGTCGTGGCAGTAATGCAGGATGTCGTGCATGGTGCGGCAGCCCAGGGCCGTGAACCCCGGGGACTGCGGGTCCACCAGGTGCAGGGGCATGAGGAAGCGCAGCAGCCGGCGCAGGGTCCGGTATTCCGGGTCCGTGGGGTACAGGTCGCCGCCTGCCGCGGCGTGCCGCAGCAGCGCGTCGAGCACCCCGGCGTAAACCACCCCCTCCCCCGCATCCACGGTCACGTCCTGCCCCGCGGCCACGGCCCGCGTCACGCCGGCCAGCCCGAAGATGGCCGGCAGGCGCAGCTCCCTGGCCACCGTGGCCAGATGCCCGGCGGCGGTGCCGTACTCGGTGACGACGGCCGAGGCCATGCGCAGAATGGGGCTCAGGCGGGGGGACGCGGTGCGCGCCACGGCCACCGCGCCCAGGGGAAAATCGGCGGGCTCCATGTCCTCGCGCACAAGCACGGCCCTGCCCGCGGCCACGCCCGACTGCACGAGCTGCCCGCCACGGGCCAGAACCTCCGCTCCGGCCAGCTCCCCGGCCAACTCCTGCCCTGTGGGCGCATCGGGCTGGGCAGGCAACGGGCGGACGCGGGAAATGACGCAGGCGCCGTCCTGCGTTTCGCCCCAACGCGCTTCCACCGGCGAACCGATCATGCGCTCCAGGGCCATGGCCGTTTCCGCCAGGGACATGAGCACGGCCGGTCCGGCCAGTGCCGAACCACGATCGAGGCCGCGGCTGATGGGGTCCGTGGCGCGCAGCCCACCGGCAAAGCGCTGTCCGGCGGGCTTGGGCGCGATCTCGGAACGAACGGGTTCGAAGGGGTGGACGCGCCGCAGAAGGAAGGTGTCGCCGGTCTCGGAGCCGCGCTCCAGAGCCGTCACGGCCAGCAGGTCCGGCGCGTCATGCGCCCTGGTGCGCACCGTGCCGCGCACAGCGTCTGGAGGCGTCATCAGGACCAGGACCGCCAGGGGCTGCCGGACCGCAGCCGCCTCCCGCGCAATCCCGCCGGCCAGCGCGCGCGCCTCGGCCGCCGTGTCCCCCGCGATGTCGGAGCTCGTCTCCGGTCTGTCCATGGTCATGGAAAAGGCGTCCCCCGGGCCGTCCCCGCCGGGCTCGGCAATATCCTCCCCGGCCCGCACTCCGACGATGCGCAGTTTTCCGCGTCCCCGTGGCAGCCCCCCCAGGGCGCGCGCCAGGGCCTGCTCCACGTCCCCGCGCGCCGTCTCGGGGTTGTCCCCGCCCTGCCGCCCGAGCAGCGCGTCCACTCCCCCCGCCGTAAGCACGAACCCCGGAGCCACGGCCACCCCGGCGTGCCGGCCGAGTTCCGCCAGGCAGACCGCTTCGATGCCGACCAGGGGTTCCAGCTCCCACCCGATGTCGTCCAGGGCGGGCACCGGGGCCTGGCTGAAACCGTCGTGCCCCCCGGCCAGGATGGCGTCGAGGAGGGCCAGGA
>CALMTS010000435.1 GCA_937872685.1 uncultured Desulfomicrobium sp. | reverse complement strand
AATTTTCGGGTCCCAAACAAAATCGGCCCCCGCACCTGACGGTACGGGAGCCGATTTTGGCAAAAAGAGGAAGTTATTTAGCTATTAGCAAGGAGCGGGCCAAACAAAAAACAACACTAAATTTTCTTAAAATTAATTACAAATCCATGTTATAATTAATTTTTATTTGCTTGCGAAAACAGTCCGGCCAGACCGGAAAAATTCAATTTTTTTAACCACCCAATCGGCAAGCCCCGGACTGGCCCATCGGCAAGAAAATTTTTTGTACTACTCGCGCACCTCGAATCCGCAGGCCGCGATGTCACGGGCAGGCACGGCCCCGACACGCAGCACGCGGACGATCCTGTCCTCGACCGCCACCAGGGTTGAAGGCAACCCCCCGGCAGGCCACGGCGCAGAATCCACGACCACGGCCCCGGAAGCGCGCAGCAGCTCGGGGTCCACGTCCGCAGGCCGGCAGACGGGAGGGCGGCCGCTGATATTGGCGCTGGAAGAAACCAATGGCCCTCCTGCCTCCAGGCAGAGACGCGCGGCGATGGGATGAGGGCTCATGCGCACGGCCGAACGTCCCTCCCCGTCGCGGGCCAGAGGGCTGACGGCGGGGTCGACGTCCGCGACAATGGACAGGGGACCGGGCCAGAAACGCCGGGCCAGATCGAGGGCTGTCCCTTCCAGGCGCACGTACCGTCCGGCCATGGACCAATCAGCGATGATCAACGGCAGAGGCTTGTCTCCTGGCCTGCCCTTGACCGCCACGATGCGCTCCACGGCTGCGTGCAGGGTGGCCAGACAACCCAAGGCGTAAAAAGTCTCCGTCGGATAGACCACCAGGCCGCCGCGAAGCAGTTCACGGACTCCTGTTTCCCAAATGAATGTCATGAAAGGGGCCCCCCTGGGCGCATTGACCGCTGTCCCGCACGGCTGGTACACGAAAAAAAGGGACAACGAAGGACGTCCCCGGCAAACCTTGCCCACGCACCCTCACGATGAAATGGAATTTCAGTATGTTGCAACATACTCAAATCTTGGCAGGGACTTTGCTTCTTCAGGATGAAAAAGGAAGGAGATGGCCATGAAAATCACCTCGGATCAATTGGCTGCCCTGCAGCTCCAACAAAAAAACAAGGCCCGGAACGGTCCCGATGACGGATTTGCGCAGGCCCTGGCCCAAGAGCTGGATTCCGGCTCCGAAGCCAAGGCGGGTGCGGCCATGACCCCGGCCGGCCCCATGGTGCGGCTCGATCAGGCCTTGCAGGCCGCCATGCTGAACAAACCCACAGAGCAGACGATCATGGACAAAATGAACTCCCTGCTTTCCAAATGGGAAAATTATTCCCAAATCATCGGTGAGGCGGACGGCGATCTGCGCGAAGGCTACACCCTGCTCGCGGACATCCGGCAGGATATCCGGGAAGTCAAGTCGGACATGGCTCTGAATCCAGGTCAGGCGCAAGGCCTCGAAAACATGGTCGAGGAACTGGACATCCTGGCCACCACGGAAGAATTCAAATTCAACCGCGGCGACTATCTGAACTGACGCCCGGTTCCGGGCCACTTCTCCCGTTTTTTTGCGGCGCTTCGAACGAGGCGCCGTTTTTTCATGTCCGGGCCAGCTCCGCAATGGCGGCATGAACACTCTGAAGCTTGATCTGTCCGCGTCCGCCCTGAAAGTGAAAGACGCGGCTCCAGATCCGGTCGAAACATCTCCATGCCATCCAGACCGTGCCCACGGGCTTCTCCGGGGTTCCGCCCCCGGGTCCGGCGATGCCCGAAACCGCCAGGCCCACCGGGACGTTCATGAGATCGCACACGCCGCGGACCATGGCCTCCACACACTCCCTGCTCACCGCGCCATGCCGTGCCAGAACCTCCTCGGGTACCGCCAGCAGACGCATCTTGATCCGGTTGTCGTACGCCACCACGCCGCCCTCGAACCACTCCGAACTTCCGGAGACGTCGGTCAGCGTACTGGCCACCAGCCCCCCGGTGCAGGACTCGGCCGTGGCCATGCGGCATCCCCGCCCGCGCAGAACGTCACCCAAAGCCTCGACCGTGGCTTGCATATCCAGCTCCATGCTTCCCCTCTCGGCGCGCCGCGTCCTCATGCCGGTCGCGAAGACCGGCCCGGAGCCGGCGGCAAAAATATTCCAGTCCGTGCCCGCGAACAAAACCCAGGCCCTGCACGGCCCCGGCCATATCCTCGGCATGTATCCGCGCAATCAGGCCCAATGCAAGTCTTGAATTCGGAACAAAGCGGTGACAAGAAGCCAAATCACGGGGATGTCTCCCCCTCGCTTCAGAGGCTTGCAGTTCTCCCTTGCACTTTTAGACACAGCGGACATTTCGTGAACATACCCCCTGCCCGGCCCGTATCTTCGAGGCTTGGATTCTGTGCGGCCCTGCTGCTCTTTTCTCCCGCGGCAGCCCTCATTTACGGAGAACAGCCGGCACGGTTCGCGGCCCTGCTCGCAGCCCCCCTGGCCAAAGCGCTAGCTGCCGGATCTCTGGGCCTGCTCTGCACGGCAGGACTCACCCTGATCTCCGGCCGCCGCCTCCCACGTGTCTTCGAAGCACTGAGAAATTTCTCAATCCCCTTCCTCCTTGCCCTGGCGGCAAGCCCGCAGATCACCCTCTGGCAAGCCCCTGCCGGCTGGAGCGACCTGCTCCGGCTCGGCCCGCTGTGCGCCTCTTTCATGGCCCTTGCCCAGATTCTCCTCGTGGCCTTTTCCCTGGCCCGGACGGGACGCCACCCTTCTCTGCTGGCCCAGGCCAGCCTGCTGGCCGTGCCCTTTGCCTTCAACTGGCTTCTGCTGCTCCAGGCGCCGCACCTGCTCCAGGAGATGCTGCGGCCCGTCGACGAAGTCTTCGCTCCGCGGGCCATGGAACTCGGCGGGCGGGTGATCGTTCTCGCCGCGTTCAATACCGCCGCGGCCATGACGCTCAATGCCCTGTGCATCGGCGGACTGCTGCGCGAGCCGCGCACCTACGCCCTGCTGGCCGGGAGCGCCGCCCTGGCGGGCCTGAGTCCGCTGGCGGCCGACCTGGGTTCGACGCAGGCCGCGGCCAGCCTGCCCGCAGGCGCGGGCTTTCTCGCGGCCATGGCTTCCGTGGCCGTGGCCCAGGCCGGGCTGTGGAGTCAGACCTTCCTTCTGACCGGACTGCTCATGGACGCCCTCAAAGGCCGCAGGCCCGCAGGGTACTGGGGCGCCCGTTATTTCCGTGAAGGGCTGGGCAAGGGAGCCGTGTACAGCGCCCTTTTCCTGGGCCTGCTCTTCCTGGCTCAGGGACTGGCCGGCTCCTCCCTGCTGGACGCAGCCCTCCTGACCATCCCGCTGCTGACCCACCTGGCCGTCGGCGCCGCGTTCATGCCCCTGGCCAAAACCATCCTTGAAACCTTCGATGGCAGCCCACCGTTCTTCTCACGCCTCCTGGGCAACGCCTGCCGGCCGCACCTCTACCTGCGCGGTGCGCTGCTGGGCCTGGGCCTGCATCTCGTCCCGGTCCAGGCCCTCATGCACAAGGCCCCCGGCGACCGTTTCCTGCTGGGCGCGGGCATGGGCGCCATGGCCTACGCCGGTGCGAGCATGACCATGGATTTCGTGGAGAAACTGCGCGGCAGGCGTCAGCGTCTGCAGAGCTGGCGGGTCTATCTGAACGGGACGCTCCTGGGCGGCTTCGTGGGCGGGGCCATTGCCTGGTATGTGGACCCCAGCCAGTCCGCCATCGTGCTGAACAAATTCCGCCTCTACGTCACCCTGCACATCCAGAACCCGCAAGACTACGTCATCTACCCGCTGTTCAGCAAATGGGGGGCCATGAACCTGGGGCCCCACTCGGGGAGCTCGCGCATCCTCTTCAACGAATCCGTCTCCGGCGTCATCAACTGGTCCCTGGCCGCGCCTCTGTTCAGCGTCAACTTCTTCTTCCTGACGGCCCTCTTCGCCCGCAGCTGGGCCCCGGTGCGCCTGATGGCCAGCCGCCAGGGCGTCATCGCCATCGCCGAACAGACCGTGCGCGTGCTGCGCTGGGGGCTCTGGATGGCGCCGGTCATCTATTCCCTGCTGCGCATCTCCCCCGACCCGACATGGTACAACCAGGACGGCGCCTTCCGCACCATGGCCGCCATCTGGCAGAGCTTCGCCCTCACGCCCGAGGCCTTCCGCAGCTGGAGCATCGAGACGTTCCTGAGCCTTTTGGCCTACGACTGGGTGCGCATCCTCATCTGGTTCGACCACATGGGCCTGCGCGTGGCCACCCTGGTCAACCTGTCCTTCGTGGGCGGCGACGCCCTGGACGAACTGCTGGCCCGTTTCCAGGGACACGCCGGGCGCACGCGCTGCATCCCCGAAGCCCTGCGCCGCTTCGCCACGTGGGCCCCGCTTCTCATCCCCTTCTTCCTGCCCATGGGCGCGGACTGGGCCCACGTCTGGGACGGGGCCGAGGCCATCCAGAAAACGGGGCAAGGGCAGGCATCGCCCCTGGCGGTGATCATCGTTCTCTTCGCCGTAACCGCCGTGGGAATCACCCTGGTCAGGGTGCGCTTCCGCAAACAGCCGACCGCTGACATGTGCGTCGCCTGCGGCCTGCAGCGCCCCGGTTTCCGCCCTGCGGACGAGATCGTCCTGTGCAACGGCGTGTACACCGCAGTGCTCACCGGCGACGGCCGCGGGTACAGCAGGGTCTTCAGTTCCGCGCGGCACGGGGCCGAACTCGACCTGACCAACCGTCCCACCTCCCGCGCCCACAACGCCGGAAAATTCATCTATCTGCGCGAAGAGGGCGCGCCGGCATGGTCGTTGGGCTTCCGCCCCATCACGCGCGACGACGCCGAAACCTGCGTGGAGCGGACCGGCGCCCTCTCGGTCCGCCTCTCCAGCCGGTGCCGGGACATCGAGACCATCGCCGAAGTCACCGTGCCGGAAGGCCTGACCGCCGAGATTTCCCGCATCAGCGTCACGAACACGGGCAGCCACGCGCGAAGGATCGAGCTGACCTCGTACCGGGAGATATGCCTCAACGATCCCAACCCACAGCTGCGCCATCCCTTCTACAACCGGCAGCATGTCGCCACGTGGTTCGTCCCGGACCTGCAGGCCGTCTTCGCCCGCAACCGTATGCTCAAGACGCCTGGTTCGGCATCCGCAGGCCCGAGGCCTTCGCCGGAGGTCTATTTTCACGCCGCGCAGATCCTGGACAGGGACCGAACCTCTCTGGACGGCTTTCAGGACAGCCGCATCGCCTTTATCGGCGACGGAACCCTGCGCGACCCTGCAGGCTTGGGCAGCAAACCCCTCGGCCTTGACGACACGGACCTGCACTACACGTTCGATCCCATCGCCAGCCTGCGCCTGCGCTTCGAACTTCAACCCGGAGAGTCGGCCGAAGCGGTTCTGGTGGACGGTTACGCCGGATCAGCCGCCGAGGGATCGCGGGTGCTGCGCCGCATTTTCGGTCTGGATGGGGGGCTGGATGCACACCCCGTCAAGCCGTCGCGCAAGCCGCGGGAGATCCGGGAGCCTTCCTTCGAAGAAATGCTCCACCCCGCGCCGGAAAACAGCTTCCATTTCTCCGAAAACGGCGAAGAACTGCACCTGGGCTGGAAAACCCCGCGCCGATGGGCCCATCTCATGGTCAATGAACTGGGGTACGGGGCGCTTGCCACCAACGACGGCGCCTTCACCTCGTTCATGGGCAACTCGCAGCAGAACGCCCTCACCCCCTTCGCGCCGGACTCCATGACCACCCAGGACCCCGGGCAGGTGCTCTTCCTGCGAGAAGCCGAGACGGGCGAGGTCACGTCGCCGACCTACATCCCCTTCCGGGAAAAGGACGCGGACCTGACCGTCACCTTCGGGCTCGGCCACTGCGTGTTCCGCAAGACGAGACGGGACATCACCACCGAGATGACGGCCTTCGTCCTCCACGACCAGCCCATGGAGGCCCGGCTCCTGCGCATCTCCAACGCCGGGCAGCGGCCCGTGACCTACGACGCGACGTTCTTCGCGCAGATCATCCTGGCCGACGTGGCCATCGATTCCGTAGGCCAGATCGTCGCGGAGGAGGACCGCGAGGCCGGAGTCCTTTTCTTCAGCCGTCCCGAAAACAGATTCCAGCGCGGCTGGGCTTTCGTGGCCACGAGCCTGCCCTGCACCGCCACGGAAACCAGCCTGAACCGCTTCATGGGTTCCGGCCGGACCGTTTCCAACCCCTGCATGGTCGAAAACGGCGCGCCCGACCCGTCCCAGGACGACGACGGCTACCGCGTAGCGGCCCTCTCCGGGAGAATCACCGTGCCGCCCGGCGGCGATGCCTTCATGCACGTGCTCATCGGCCAGGCGCCCGAACAGGGCGACTGCCGCCGGCTCATGGCGTCATTGCGGCGAACCGAGGATGTGCTGGCCGCCCTCAGGCGCACGAAGGCCATGTGGCGCGACATGCTCGGAACGATCCGCATCGAGACGAGCAGCCCGGCTTTCGACCGCATGGTCAACATCTGGCTGCCCTACCAGACCCTGACGGCCCGCCTCTGGGGCCGCCTTGGCCCCCACCAGCGCAGCGGAGCTTTCGGGTTCCGGGACCAACTCCAGGACGTGCTGCCCCTGACCATGCTGCGGCCCCGTCTGGCCAGGGCCCAGATCATGCTCCACGCGCGCCAGCAGTTCCTGCGCGGAGACGTGCTGCAATGGTGGCACCAGACATGGGACGGGCGCACCGGGCTGGGCATCCGCAACCGCGCCTCGGACCCGCACCTGTGGCTGGCCTACATGACCAGCCGTTACGTCGAGGTCACCGGCGACCGGTCTATCCTGGCGGAGCCCATACCCTTCCTCGAAGGTCCGTCGATCCCCCGGGGCCAGGAAGGCATCGCCTTCGTGCCGCGCCTCTCTCGCGACCAGGGGACCCTGCTGGAACACTGCGTGCGAGGGGTGGACCTGACCCTGTCGCGACTGGGGCAGAACGGACTGCCCCTCATGGGCGCCCATGACTGGAACGACGGCCTGAGCGCCGTGGGCACGGGCGGCAAGGGCACCAGCGTCTGGCTCGGCTTCTTCCTGCACGACGTGCTGCGGACACTCACTCCGCTGGTTGAGGAACGATACGGAAAGGCCAAGGCCGAGGAGTACAGGTCCCGGGCGGCTCGGCTGCGCGAAGCCCTGGACAGGATGTGGACCGGGGATCATTTCGTCCGGGCCGTCTCCGACACCGGCGAAATCCTGGATTACGCCGACGCCCTCTGTTCCGCCTGGCCGCTGCTCTCCGGCGCCACGGACCCGGTCAAGGGGGAAGCGGCCCTCATGTCCGGCCTCAGGCGACTGGAAAAGGAGAACCTGGTGCTGCTCCTGACCCCGTTCTTCGATGAGGAGTCACGTCCCTATCCCGGACGCATCGCCGACTACCCCCCCGGGGTGCGCGAGAACGGCGGCCAGTATTCCCACGGCGCATCCTGGCTGGTGGACGCCCTGACTGCCCTGGCGAGCCGGGCGTCGGAGGCCGGAGACGCCGACGGGGCAGCGCGCTGGCGCCGGGACGCGTTGCGGGTCTGGCTCAAGATCTCGCCCCTGGCCCACGCCCGGGCGGAAGAGCTGCAGGTTTACGGGCTGCCGCCCCACCAGCAACCCGCGGACATCTTCCACGGCCCCGGCTTCGAGGGCCGCGGCGGATGGAGCTGGTATACGGGCGCCGCGGCGCGCATGCTCTGGGCCGCCTACGGGCTGCTCGGCATCGGCATGCGCGACGGACAGCCGCATCTGGACACGGCCGTCCTGGAAGCCGACGGAGTCCTGCATGTACGCAAGGTGTGGATGAACGGGAAGGAAGTCTTTCGCGGAAAGGAGAAAAACAATGTCTGAACCGGATGCAGGCGGCCTCAGGCCGCGCCCGGGCCGCTACCGGCACTTCAAGGGCGGCGAGTACGAGGTGCTGGGAGTGGCCCGGCACAGCGAAGGGCTGGAAGACATGGTCGTCTACCGCCCCCTCTACAACGATACGGGCCTGTGGGTCAGGCCCGTATCCATGTTCCTGGAAAACGTGGAGCGCGATGGAAAGATGCAGCCCCGCTTCACCTTCATGGAACAGGGCTGAAGCCGGGTCAGCGCGCACTGGCGCAGGGGACTTCCCCTACCCCCAAAAGGGGTGCAGGGGACGCGTCCCCTGCCCGCCGGAGGCATCCTTTTCCCCCCTCAATCCTTCTTGCGCACCAGCCGCGGCTTGCTCCCGTCCTGGGGCCCGATGACGCCGTCCATCTCCATCTGTTCGATAAAGCGGGCGGCCCGGTTGAAGCCGATGCGCAGCCGGCGCTGGATCATGGAGATGGAGGCGCGCCCCTGATCGGTGACGAACTCGATGGCTTCGGCGTACTTGGGATCGTCCAGAACGTCGCTGGACCCGCCGTTCCCTTCGACGCCGTTCTCCCCGGCCGTGTTCCACTCCGCGAAATCCAGTTCGAAACGCTGAGGCCGCTGTTTCTCCCAATACTTGACCACGCGGGCGATTTCCTCGTCGCCCACGAAGGCGCCGTGGACGCGCTGGATATTGCCGCCGCTGAGCTTGAAAAGCATGTCTCCGTGACCCAAAAGATATTCGGCCCCGATGCCGTCGAGGATGGTCCGGGAGTCGTGCTTGGAGCTGACCTGGAAGGCGATGCGCGAAGGGAAGTTGGCCTTGATGATGCCGGTGACGACATCGACGGACGGCCGCTGGGTGGCCAAGATGAGGTGGATGCCCGAGGCGCGGGCCAGTTGGGCCAGGCGGACGATGCTGCCTTCGACCTCCTTGGCCGCGGTCATCATCATGTCGGCCAGTTCGTCGACGACGATGACGAGGTAGGGGAAGGGTTTGAGGTCCTTCATGTCCTCGGGCATGTCGTCGCCCATCTCGGCCAGCTTCTGGTTGTAGGTGGTGATGTGGCGGACGCCGGTCCGGGCCATGGCCTCGTAGCGCTGCTCCATCTCGTAAACGGCCCACTCCAGGGCGTTCTTGGCCAGATGCATGTCCGTGACCACCGGGTGCACGAGATGAGGCAGCGTTCCATACACGGCCAACTCGATGCGCTTGGGGTCCACCAGCAGGAGCTTCACGTGCTCGGGGTCGTGCTTGTAGACGATGCTCAGCAGCAGGCAGTTCAGGCAGACGGACTTGCCCGCACCGGTCGCTCCGGCCACGAGCATGTGCGGCATCTTGGCCAGGTCGGCGATTTTGGTGTTGCCCTGGATATCCTTGCCCAGGGCCAGGGGCAGCTGCGCCTTGGAATCGGCGAAGGCCGGGTCGTCGAGAATTTCGCGCAGATAGACGGTCTGGCGCTGTTCGTTGGGAATTTCGATGCCCACGGTGTCGCGGCCCGGCAACGGGGCGACGATGCGCACGGCCCGGGCCTTGAGGGCCAGGGCAAGATCGTCGCCCATGCCCGCGATGCGGCTGACCTTGATGCCCGGCGCGGGTTTGAACTCGAACATGGTGATGACGGGACCGGGCTGCACGCCCTGGACCTCGCCCTGGATGCCGAAATCGGCGAAACAGGCGGTGAGGGACTGGGCCTGCCGGTCCAGAACGGATTTTGAGACCGTGATGCGCGTGGCAGGCACCGGTGAAAGCAGGTCGATGGGGGGGAGGCTGGAGCCTGAGACCGCAACCCGGGGAGGGGTGAACGGCTTCGGTTCCTTGGGAACGGAAGGTTTGGGGGCCTCCCTGCGCGGCGTTTCCGCAACCACCTTGACCTTGGGACGGGGCTTTGCCTCGACCTTGGGCGCAGGCGCCTCGGTCGGGGATGCCGAGATCCGCATCCATTGCGTCATCCGCGCCGCGAAACCGCGGATCAGGCGCACCCATCCAAGAAGCATGTCCAGGGCGGCGTGGTACGGCATGCCGATCAAAAGCCGCAGGCCGATCAGCGTCAGGCAGACGCCCACCAGCACGAAGCCGTACTCGCCGAAGATCCGATGGAAGAGATTGTAGAGTGACCGCCCCACAAACCCGCCCCCGGCAATGCCCGTACCGGGCCACCCCAGCTGCAGGCCCGCGAAATGCACCCAGACGGGCAGCAGCACGGCCAGCAGTCCACCGCCGCTCCAGCGCAGCCAGGACGGCCTGAAGCGCGGAAAGAAGAGCATGCCGGCGGCCAGAGCGAAGAACACCGGCCACAGCCATGCCGCCGCACCGCACAGGTCGACCAGCCCTCCGGCCACGTACGCGCCCAGGGTGCCAACCAGATTCTGGGTCCTGTGGCCGGCCACAGCCTGATGGTTGAAGCTTGGATCTGCAGGGGAGAAGGAATACAGGGCCATCGTCACCAGCGCCAATGAACAGGCGAAGAGCAGGGCGCAAATTTCCCGTACGAGCTTGTTGCCGTCTGTTGTCATTCGAATTGTTCCATACTGGGCGGCGACGAAAAACAAAAGGCCACAGAGCGCTCTCCATGGCCTTTGGTGTGCATTCGCGCCGAGAGGCTATTCGCGGCCGAGATATTCGCCCGTTTCCGTGTTGACCTTGATCTTGGTGCCGATCTCGACGAAGAGCGGGACGTTGACCACAAGGCCCGTTTCCAGGGTTGCCGGTTTGGAGGCGCCTGTGACCGTGTCGCCCTTCATGCCGGGGTCGGTCATGGTCACTTCCAGAACCACAGAACCGGACATCTCCAGGTCCAGGGGGCGTCCTTCGTAAAGCATGACCTTGTAGGCCTGGGCTTCCTTCAGAAAACCACCCTTGTCGCCGATGATGGAGGTCGGAATGGAGATCTGCTCGAAGGTGGTCATATCCATGAAGGCATAACCGTCGCCTTCGTTGTAGAGATACTGCATCTCACGGACTTCCAGGTCGGGCCGGGGGAACTTGATCCCGGAACGGAAGTTCTGCTCGACCACTGCGCCGGTGATCAGGTTGCGGTACTTGGTTCGCATGAACGCCCCGCCCTTGCCCGGCTTGTAATGACTGCACTCCAGAATTTCGCAGGGAGCCCCGTCAATTTCTATTTTCTTGCCTTTCTTGAAATCACTTGTCGCTAACATGCTTGCCTTGGTCCTCCATAGATTTGTCCCGGGTGCCGATCAAGCGGCCTCAGGGCTGCCCAGACGCTGCCAAAGCGCCTGGACTGCGAGCGCATAGCTCATAATGCCGAAACCGGCAATAGCCCCGATGCAGTGCCGCGCGATAAGGCTCGTATGGCGCAGGCTCGATGCGCGGGCGTGCACGTTGCTCAGATGCACCTCCACGCAGGGAATCCTGATCCAGGCCAGACAGTCGGCCAGGGCGAGGCTGGTGTGCGTATACGCCCCGGCATTCAGCACCACGCCGTCAACCTTGGCCTTCCAGGCCTCTTCGAGACGATCAATGAGGACGCCTTCGCTGTTGGACTGGAACAGTGTCAGGCGAATATGCCGGGCATTGTCTCCGAGGAGGCGTTCAACCAGCCCGGGGAGCGCGTCCATGCCCTGAGAGCCGTAGACCTCGGGTTGGCGTTGCCCGAGAAACCCGAGGTTAGGCCCGTTGATGACGAGAATATCCATGCCCTACTTGTTTTCCTTGGGCTCCTGCACCTTGTCCGAATGCGGAGGAAGGACCACCACCGTCTCGGGCTCGCCCTCGGCCTGAATGGCTTCGGAATCCAAGGCGGCCACATCGACGTTCATGAGAAAGATGCGGTCGCCCGACTCGACCTCACGATTGCTGACCAGGACTTCCAGGGTACACAGGGTGCCCGTGGCTCCGCCCTGTTCCTTGGGGAGGGCGACGATACCCTGCTTGACCTGCTTGACCTCGGCCATTCCGATGACCCGCAGGAAGCTGCTTCCCAGTTCCTTGGCCGGCTCGGCGATGACGACATGGGCAGGCAGGGTGTCGGGCACGGCCTGGTACAGCATGGCGTACGCGATGTCATTGGACCCGGCGATGAAGCGGTCTTCTTCCAGGGTGACAATCTGCCCGCCCAGGGAGAGATCTCCGGCGAACCTTGCCGTGACCATGAAATTCTGAACGAGATCGCCCGTCTCGGGGTCGCCTTCGGAGGCCAGCACACCGCTCTGGGTATACTCGCCGAAGCCCCCGCCCAGGGCAGCTACGCCGGCCACGGGCACGATGATGAGATCCTTGTTCAGAATCTTGTTGCCGACCTTGATCAGCCCGGCAGTTCTGGCCTCACGCCATACGCCTTCTTCGACATCAGTATACCTGAGCAGGTCGGTTTTGCTGAGCCGCAGTTCGACGTTGGCCTGTTCACTGACAACGGTTGACTCGATGCCGCTGCCGGTGGAAACGACCTTCACTTCCTTGGAACACGCGCTCAACAGAAAAACGGCGCTCAAGAGCACGAGCAACGCACGCATAGTATGCCTCCAATTAATTATTGATCACCAAGACAATTCTTTCTATCAGTGCCTGATCAAAACGTATTTCGTCAAGAACCCTGTTTCCTGGAAATGGTAGTTTCATGCCCAGCACCGTAATTTTGGAAAAGACAGTCTACACCATCGATCAATTGGGCGAAATGCCGCTACCCCAACTTGCACTCGCCGGCCGCTCCAATGTCGGCAAGTCCTCCCTGCTGAACAAGCTGACCGGCAGGAAAAACCTGGCCAAGACCAGTTCCACCCCGGGAAAAACTCGCAGCCTGAACTTCTACAAGGTAGAGCCCGAAGGCTTTTACCTCGTGGATTTGCCCGGGTACGGATACGCCCGCTGCTCCAAGACCGAGCGGGACAAATGGGCCGCGCTCACTACACGGTATCTGAAGAACAATGCCAGGCTGTTCGGAGTCGTCGCCCTGCTTGATTCTCGTCTCACGCCTCAGACACTGGACATCGACCTGATCAACTACATCAAAGCGCTGGGCATCGAAGTCATCCCCGTGCTGACCAAGGCCGACAAATGCAAGCAGCCTGTCCGCAGCGCAACCCAGGCCGCATGGCAACGTCTCCTGGGTACAGAGAAACCGCCCATGCTCATCTCCAGTCACTCCGGTATGAATATCGACAAGCTTTGGCAATCCTTTCTCGACAAATTCGCCGCAGTATCCAGCCATGAGTAAGGGCCTGTGCAGAGTTCATTACGCAATTATTTTGCACTTGAACAGTTTTTTATCCCGCTTCAAACTGGACAACCTTTCACTTCAGTGGCTGTGTTCCTCATGATCCAGCCGCAGTTTGCTCCACCAGATTCGATGATATTCTGATTCCGTCCCGCACTGCGGGTTCGATGCCCCCATGTAACCCGCAATCGAGGCGATCCAAAACGAACCGGTTGCAATCACAGCCTCTTTATTCCACGAGGAAGATCAATGCGCCGGCCGGCCGGAACTGATCATTGCGCCGTTGCGTCCCCCCGACGCTGAAGGTCCATCCTGATCCCGCGGCCAGCGCCGCACCTGAACGGAAAGCGGCCCCAGGGATGCTTGACCGATGCGACGGACGAAGCATAGGAAAGGGCACGCAATTGCAGCGTCCAGGCACACCACCCTTCAGTCAAGGCAAGGAGACACTCATGGCAGTATACGTGGCGGAACACCCCCTGATCAGGCACAAACTCGGGCTTATGCGCAAACACGACATAAGCACGAAAAACTTTCGTGAACTCGCCTCGGAAATTGCCAGATTGCTGACCTACGAGGCCACCAAGGACCTGGAAACGGAAAAGAAGACCGTGCAGGGCTGGGCCGGGCCGGTGGAAGTGGATGTCATCAAGGGCAAAAAGATCACCGTGGTGCCGATCCTGCGAGCAGGGCTCGGCATGCAGGACGGCGTGCTGGACCTGGTTCCCGGCGCCAAGGTCAGCGTCGTCGGATTCTACCGCAACGAGGAGACCCTGCAGCCCGTTGAGTACTACGTAAAGCTGGCCAAGAACATCAACAAGCGCATGGCCATCATCCTCGACCCCATGCTGGCCACGGGCGGCACCCTCGACGCCACCATCCGCTGCCTGAAGAAGGCCGGCTGCACGAGCATCCGCGGACTCTTCCTGGTAGCCGCCCCCGAAGGCATCAAGCGCATCACGGAGGCCCATCCTGATGTGGATATCTATGTCGCCGCCGTGGATGAACGCCTCAACGAAAACGGATACATCCTGCCCGGACTGGGCGATGCCGGCGACAAGATTTTCGGCACCAAATAGGATTCGCTTCGAAAGCCCAGTGCTGTAAACGCCGAACGCCCGGTCCAGGACCGGGCGTTCTTGTTTTTGAAGGCAAAGAAACGGGCTAGGACTGAGCCGCAAGCCAGGCGAGTGCGGCTTTCAGGTCCAAGCTGCCGGCATAGATGGCCTTGCCGGTAATGACCCCGGCCAGACCCTTCTCGCGCAGGGGGAACACGGCCTGCACGTCCTCCAGGGTGGATATGCCCCCGGCAATGAGTACCGGCTTGTCGGTCATGCCGAGCAAGGCCTCCAGGGCCGGAATGTTCACCCCGGACTGCATGCCGTCGCGGCTGATGTCGGTGTAGATGAAGAATGCCGCACCCGCGGCTTCGAGTTCAGGGATCACGTCGGCCACGGTCTTGCCGGCGTCCTCCACCCAGCCCTTGGTTTTGAGACGGCCGTCTCGCGCGTCCAGGGAAACGCCGATGCGCCCCGGAAAGGCGGCGCACAGTTCCCGGAAAAGCGCCGGGTCCTCAAGAGCCACGGTGCCGATGATAAGCCGGGTCACCCCGGCCTCGAGATATTTCTGCGCGATCTCCACGCTGCGGATGCCGCCGCCAAGCTGCACCGGGATCGAAACGGAAGCGCACAATTCCCGGATCAGGTCCATGTTGCGCGGCGTGCCGCTGAACGCCCCGTCCAGATCGATGACGTGCAGCCACTTGGCCCCGACATCGACCCATTGCCGGGCCATGGCCGCGGGATCGTCGGAAAAGACCGTGACCTGATCCTCAACGCCCTGGCGCAGGCGCACACATTTGCCGTCCTTGATGTCAACCGCCGGAAAGATATTCATAAGCCAAGCGCCCTCGTTCCTTCTTCCAGGGCCTCGGCCGCAATCTCCAGCGGCGTGACCCAGCGTCCCTGGCGCTTCACGAAACGCCTTCCCTGCAGCAGGTTCTCGGCCAGGCCCCGCTGCTCCTCCTCGAAATGATACCTCCGCACCTGACCGCTGGCCGTCTCGATCAGATACAGGTCCATGGTCACGCTGGCCGGCCGGGTCACGCCCCACTCGCCGCCTTCGCGTTCCTGCCAGCGCGAAACAAAAGGCACCAGCAGAAAGTCGGCCTTCATGCACTGGCCCACGGCCTTCCAGTACTCCACCGTCTCGAAACGGTTCCGTTCCTTGCTGGCGGTGACGATCTCCTCGCACTGACGGACCATGGCCTGACTCAGCACTTCTCTCGCGGGCAGTTTCTTCAGGGTGGAGATGGTCAAATCATCAAGAGCCTTGAGGGACTCGTCGGAAATAACGGACACCTCTTCGGGCAGGACCCCCGCCATCAGTTCCCAGTCATGCTGCGGATGGACGAATTGAGCCACCGCCAGGGTTGATGTCGGCGGGATGGATTGCCATTGCGCCGGTTTTGCGCAGGCTGCGCACAGAAGAAAAATCATCAATATCAGATATCTCATGCGTCCAGACCTCCCTTGGTGCTGAGCACGGAATCACGTTCCACGCGGACGGCCTGCCGCAGGGCGAGACCGAGGCCCTTGAAGGCCGATTCCAGCAGATGATGGCCGTTCTGCCCGTAAAACATGCGCACGTGCAGGTTCATGCCAGCCTTGGCGGCCAGGGACTTGAAGAACTCGCGCCAGAGGTCCTTCTCCTGCCCTGCGATCACCGCCGGCAACACGACCTCCTCATACACCAGATACGAGCGGCCCGAAAGGTCCAGACAAACTTCCGTCAGAGCTTCGTCCATGGGCACCTTGGCACAACCGACGCGGGCTATGCCCTTGCGATCCCCAAGAGCCGAGTTCAGCGCGCTGCCGAGGCACAGCCCGACGTCCTCCAGGGAGTGATGGGCATCTATATGCATGTCGCCGACGCAGGAAATTTCCAGATCGAAACCGGCCCAATGCCCCATAAGCTCAAGCATGTGGTCGGCGAAACCAAATCCTGTGCGAACAGAACACGTTCCGGTACCGTCGATGTTCACGGCCACATTGATCTTCGTCTCGCGGGTTTCGCGATCGATCCTGCCAGTACGAACGTCCATAGAGCCTCCTTGCAATGAAAAGGGCAGGCCTCGCGACCTGCCCGCATGGTCATCCCTTGGCCGGGGCTTCTTCCTCTTCGGCCACGGGCTCCTTGGGTTTCTTCCCGAACACGTAGGCCACCCAGATGCCGATCTCGTAGAGAAGGCAGAGCGGGCCGGCCATGAGGCACTGAGAGACCACATCCGGGGGCGTAAGAATGGCCGCCACCACGAAGCTGCCCAGGATGGCGAACTTGCGGAACTTGCGCAACGAGACGTGGGTCACCATGCCCATCACTGCCAGAAAAAACATGAAAAGCGGCAGTTCGAAAATGAACCCGAAGGCAAAAAGCATGCTCGTCGAGAAACTGAAGTATTCCTTCACCGAAGGCATGGGTTTAATGAAATCCGAGGCATACCCCAGAAAGAACTGAAAGCCGAAGGGAAAGACGATGAAATACCCGAACAGGGCGCCCGTAACGAAGCACAGGGCCGAGCACAGGGCGATGGGGATCATGTACTTGCGCTCGCCCTCGTAAAGTCCGGGGGCGATGAACATCCACAGCTGGTAGAAAATGTAGGGGCTGGCCACAAAAAGGCCTGCAATGGCCGCGACCTTGAGATGGGTGAAAAAGGCCTCGGGCAAGCCCGTATAGATGAGCGCCCCGCCTGTGGGCAGCAGCAGGTCCATAAGCGGTTTCATGAGAATCTTGAACAGATCCTCGGCAAAGGCGTAGCAGGCCAGAAAGCCCACAAACGCGGCGATGACGCAACGGACCAGACGGACACGAAGCTCGTTCAAATGCTCGGTGAACGTCATTTCGTGGACAGGCTCTTCCGGAGCAGAGTCCTTGGGGTCGGCAGCGGGCTCGCTCGACAGGGACGATTCGGCCTTGGGCGCAGGAGGAGCGCTTTCAGGATCGGCCGGCTCGGCGCCTGAAGCCGCGTCCGCGCCGTCCGGACCGGCATCCGAAGCGCCGCCGGTGGCATCCGCTTCGGCAGGCCGGGCCTCTTCCCCTTCCGGGGATTCGCCGGCCGCTTCGGAAACGGTACCCCCGTCTTCAACCTCAGAAACCGGAGCATCCCCGCCTTCGCGAATCATGCCTTCGGATTCCAGCCCTTCGGCCTGCTCGGGAACGTCGGCCCTTTCCTCATCCGTACGCCGGTCCTCGCTCATGCCTTTTCCTTGTCGGCCCCGGCGGGGGCCGCCTCGGGCTGCGCTGCGGGGGCGGCCTGCCCCTCGGCCGCGGCGTCAGCCGGCTTGGACGGAGACGGGGCCGCCGCATTGTCGGGGAAGAGTTCCTTCTTGGCCTGCTCGGTGCGGGCCTTCTGGTCGGCCTGCTCGGCCTCCATTTCGATGGTCCGCTTCACGTCCGTGCTGACCCGGCGGAACTCGCCCAGGGCCTTGCCCAGGGCTTTGGCCATCTCGGGCAGTTTGGCCGGACCGATGACAATCAGGGCAACAATGAGAATGACAATAAGTTCCGTGGAACCGATTCCAAACATATGCGCATCTCCGAAAATGGATTGTTGCGGACGCCTATTCCCACTCGATGGTGCTCGGCGGCTTGGACGAAATGTCGTAGACGACCCGGTTCACCCCTTTCACCTCGTTGATGATCCGGTTGGACATGCGCCCGAGGATCTCCGTAGGAATGCGGGACCAGTCCGCTGTCATGGCGTCGATGGAGTCGACGATGCGCAGGGCGATGACGTGCTCGTAGGTCCGCTCGTCACCCATGACGCCCACGGTCTTCAGCGGCAGCAGAACGGCAAAGCCCTGCCAAACCTTGTAGTACCAGTTGGATGCCATGAGCTCGTGCTGCACGATCTTGTCGGCCTGGCGCAGGATCTCCAGACGCTCGTCCGTGATCTCGCCGATGACGCGGATGGCCAGACCCGGGCCGGGGAAGGGATGACGCCAGACGATGAAGTCGGGCAGGCCCAGTTCCTGGGCGACCTTGCGAACTTCGTCCTTGAAGAGTTCACGCAGGGGCTCCACCAGAGCAAGATCCATCTTCTCAGGCAGTCCGCCGACGTTGTGATGGCTCTTGATGACAGCCGAAGGGCCCTTGAAGCTGACCGACTCGATGACATCGGGATACAGGGTCCCCTGAGCCAGGTATTTGACGCCGGGAATCTTCTTGGCCTCTTCCTCGAATACCTCGATGAACGTGTAGCCGATGATCTTGCGCTTCTGCTCCGGGTCATCGAGGCCTTCGAGACGGGACAGGAACTTGTCCTGGGCCTTGATGTAATGGAGGTTCAGGTCGAAATGCTCGCGCAGGTAGCCGATGACCTCGTCGCCCTCGCCGGCGCGCAGCAGACCGTTGTCGACGAAGATGCAGTGCAGGTTCTTGCCGATGGCCTTGTTCAGGAGCACGGCCACCACAGTGGAGTCGATGCCGCCCGACAGGCCGCAGACCACCTTGTCGTCGCCGATCTGCAACGGCAGGTTGTGGAGCATGGAGTCCACGAAGGAGGACATGGTCCAGGTCGACTTGAGCCCGGCGACATGAAAAAGGAAGTTTCGCAGAATCTCGTCACCCTGTTCGGTGTGGGCCACTTCAGGATGGAACTGCAGCGCGTACATCCGGCGCTCGACGTCGGCCATGGCCGCAATTTCGATGTTCTGGGTCTTGGCCGTGACCGAAAATCCCGGGGGCACTTCCAGGACATGATCGCCGTGAGACATCCAGACCGTCAGCTTCTCGGCGTCGGCGACACGGTCCCACAGGGGGGACTTATCCTGAAAGAACAGTTCGCTGCGGCCGTACTCGCGATCCAGGGACGGAGCGACCTTGCCGCCCAGGACATGAGCCATGAGTTGCATGCCGTAGCAGATGCCCAGGACCGGCAGCCCCCAGCTGAAGATGACCGGGTCCACACCCGGGGAATCTGAACTCGTGACCGAGGCAGGACCGCCGGACAGGATGATGGCGCTGGGCTGCAGGTCCTTGAGTTCCTCTGCGGTGATGGTGCAGGGGTGAATCTCGGAATAGACCCCGGATTCGCGTGTGCGCCGGGCGATGAGCTGGGTATACTGGGACCCGAAGTCGAGGATGATGACTTTATCTTGAATATCCATGTTTTTCCTCCATCCGGTTTGCGGATGGTTATGTTCTCGAAAATTCTAGTACGCGTCCACCCTGTAGTTGGGCGCTTCCTTGGTGATGATGACGTCGTGGACATGGCTTTCGCGCAGGCCTGCGGCAGAAATCTCCACAAACTGGGCTTTCTCCTGCAGCGCCGGAATGTCCTGTGCGCCGAGATATCCCATGCCGGACCGCACACCGCCGACCAGCTGGTCGATGGTCTCCAGCACCGAGCCCTTGTAGGGCACGCGCCCGACGATCCCCTCGGGCACCAGTTTCTTGGAGCCTTCCTGGAAGTAGCGGTCGCTGCTGCCGTCCTTCATGGCGTCGATGGAGCCCATGCCGCGGTAGATCTTGTAGGTACGGCCCTGATAAAGGATCTTCTCACCGGGGCTCTCTTCGGTCCCGGCGAACATGGAGCCCATCATGACCGTGTCGGCGCCGGCGACCAGTGCCTTGACCACGTCCCCTGAGAACTTGACTCCGCCGTCGGCGATGCAGCAACGGCCGGCCTCGCGGCAGGCGCGCACGCACTCCATGATGGCCGTGATCTGCGGCACGCCGACACCGGCGACGATGCGCGTGGTGCAGATGGAACCGGGACCGATGCCGACCTTGACGGCATCAACGCCGGCCGCGATGAGCGCCTTGGCCCCTTCATAGGTGGCCACGTTGCCGCCGATGATCTGGATGTCGGGCCATTCGGCCCGGGTGGCACGCACGGCATCGAGGATGTTCTTGGAATGGCCGTGGGCCGAATCCATCACGATGACGTCCGCGCCGGCCTTGACCAGGGCCTCGACACGCTCGCCACGACCCTTGCCGATGCCGACGGCCGCGCCGACGCGCAGACGGCCAAGGTCATCCTTGCAGGCGTTGGGGTACTTACGCACCTTGTCGATGTCCTTGATGGTCAGAAGCCCCTTGAGCTTGTTGCTCTCGTCCACGACCAGGAGCTTTTCGATCCGGTTATCATGCAGGTGCCGCTTGGCCTCCTCCAGCGAGATGCCGACCGGCACGGTGACCAGCCTCTTGCTGGTCATGACGTCGCTGACCTTGGTCGACATCTCCGTAACGAAACGCACATCACGGTTGGTGACGATGCCCACCAACTGGTCTCCGACGATGACCGGAAGACCGGAAATGCGGTAGTCGCGCATGAGTTCCAGGGCATGCCCCACGGTGTCCTCGGGGTCCACAGTGATGGGATCGACAATCATCCCTGATTCGGACTTCTTGACCTTGACGACCTCAAGGGCCTGCTGCTCGATGGACATGTTCTTGTGCACGATGCCGATCCCGCCGGCCCGGGCCAGGGAAATGGCCATGCGCGACTCGGTGACCGTGTCCATGGCCGCGCTCAGGAACGGGATGTTGAGCTCCACGGCCGGCGTGAGTTTGGTGTTCAGAATCACCTGGTCCGGCAGAACCTCGGAATACGCCGGAACAAGCAGGACATCGTCGAAGGTCAGTGCCTTGCCGAGAAATTTTTCCATATGCCACCTCTCCCGCAAGACGGGAACAAGGGTTTCGGTTGATGTGCCGGGACGTTAAAGTCCCAGATAGGCCTTCTTGACATCTTCGTTGGCCAACAGGGCTGCGGCGGAATCCTCCAGGGTGATACGGCCGTTTTCCATGACGTAGGCCCGGTGCGCGACCTTGAGAGCCTGGTTGGCGTTCTGCTCGACCAGGAAGACCGTGGTTCCGGACTGGTTGACCTTGCGGATGATGTCGAAAATTTGGGCGATGATGATGGGTGCCAGACCCAGGGACGGCTCGTCCAGCAACAGCAGGCGCGGGCGGGCCATCAGCGCGCGGGAGATGGCCAGCATCTGCTGCTCGCCGCCGGACAGGGTGCCGCCGAGCTGTTTGCGGCGTTCCGCCAGGATGGGAAAGAGTTCAAAGACGTATTCCAGATCCTGGGCGATGCCGGCCTTGTCGTTGCGCAGGAAGGCGCCAAGGTCCAGGTTCTCCATGACCGTCATGTCGGGAAAGATGAGCCTGCCCTCGGGCACCTGGGAAATGCCCATACGCACGATGCGGTCGGCCTTGAGGGTGTGGATCGGCTGCCCTTCGAAGATGATCTCGCCGCTACGGGGCGGGACGCCGCCGCAGATGGACATGAGCGTGGTGCTCTTGCCCGCGCCGTTGGCTCCGATGAGGGTCACGATCTCGCCCTTTCCGATGGTCAGGGAGACCCCGTGCAGAGCCTGGATGTTGCCGTAGAAGGTGCTGACGTTTCTGAGCTCAAGCATGGGCGTCCTCCCCGAGGTAGGCTTTGATGACCCGGGGATCGCTGCTGACCTCCGCGGGGGTGCCATGGGCGATGAGACACCCGTACTCCATGACGTAAATGCGTTCGGACAGGCTCATGACCATGCTCATGTCGTGTTCGATGAGCAGGATGGCCATATCCATCTCGTCCCGGATGCGCAGGACCAGTTGCTTCAGTGACTCGGTTTCCTGGGGGTTCATGCCGGCTGCGGGTTCGTCCAGAAGCAGAAGCGTCGGTTCCGTGGCCAGGGCTCGCGCGATCTCGAGACGGCGCTGGGCGCCGTAAGGGAGGTTGCAGGCCTGTTCATCGTAGAATTTGTGCAGCCCCATGTACTTGAGCAGTTCGTAGCTGCGGTCCACGATCTCCTTCTCCTCGCGGCACACGGCGGGGGAGCGCAGCAGCGCCCCGAGAATCCCGGCCTTGGTGCGGCAGTGGCGGGCGATCATGACGTTTTCCAGCACGCTCATGTTCTTGAAGAGACGGATGTTCTGAAAGGTTCGGGCCATTCCCAGGGCCGTGACCAGGTTGGGCTTCATGCCGTTGACCCTGGTGCGCACGCCCTTCCTGGGCGTGAACCAGACCTCGCCTTCCGTGGGGGTGTAGATGCTTGTGATGCAGTTGAAGAACGTGGTCTTGCCCGCTCCGTTGGGGCCGATGAGGGCTACGATCTCACCGGAGCTGACCTTGAGTTCCACGTCGTTCAAGGCCCTCAGGCCACCGAAGTTCATGGACACAGCCGTGACGTCGAGTACCGGTTCCATCTAGATCTGTCCTCCTTTGGCCGTGTTCAGTTCGGGATCAACCACCGTATAGACCCTCCTCTTTTCGGGGATGAGACCCTGGGGACGGAAGACCATCATGAGCACCATGGCCGTTGCGAAGAGGATCATGCGATACTCGGAGAAGGCGCGCATGTACTCGGGCAGCAGCACCAGGAAGGCCGATCCGAGGATGACACCCAAATTGGAGCCCATGCCGCCCAAAACTACGATGGAGAGGATGATGGCCGATTCGAAAAAGGTGAAGCTCGCCGGGTTGATGAAAGTCGTCTTGGCGGCGAACACGACTCCGGCAAAACCCGCCCAAGCCGTGCCCAGGCCGAAGGCCATGAGTTTGACGCCGACGCGGTCGATGCCCATGGCCTCGCAGGCCACCTCATCCTCACGCAGAGCCTGCAAGGCACGCCCGATGCGGGAATCCTTGAGGCGCGAGACGGCGATGATGGTGATGATCGCCAGGGCCAGCACGATGTAGTAGATGTAGATGTTGGCGTCGGCCACGGACAGTTTCGCATCCATGAGGCCGGGACGCGGGATGTTCGAGATGCCCGAAGGGCCGCCCGTCAGGTTGCTCCAGTTCTCGAGCAGCAGGCGGACGATCTCACCGAAACCCAGGGTGACGATGGCCAGATAGTCGCCGCGCAGCCTGAGCACCGGAAAGGCCAGCGCCACGCCGGCCAGGGCGGCCAATATGCCGCCGATGGGCAGTGAGATCCAGAAGCCGAGGCCGAAGTACTGATTCAACAGGGCGTAGGAATAGGCTCCAATGGCGTAAAACGCCGCATGTCCGAGAAACAGCAGGCCCGCCACTCCGACGATGACGTTGAGCCCCAGGCCGAGCACCACATAGAGCAGGAACGAGATCAGGATGTTGGTCTGGTACGTGGTCACAACCCACGGGATGGCCATGAAAAGGGCCAGAAAGCCGATCTGGAGCGGCAAGCGCAGGGCCGGGTTGTCCAGCATCCGGGAAAATTTCCCCGTCTCCTTCGACCCGGAGTCGGCCACGGCATCGCTGACCTCCTTGCGGCGCAGGGCCCAGCGCCAGACAAAGGACAGCACGAAGCTGCCGATGCCGATCAGGGCCAGATTCTCCCACCGCCAGACCACCGTCTTCTCGATGGAGTTCACGCGGATGACCATGATGGGAAAGGTCAGGAACATGAACCAGATGCTGACCAGGATGGATTTTTTGAGTTCGTTCATTATCGTCTCCGTCCTTCGAAAAAATTTCGCCCGCCGATCATACCTTTTCCACCTTGGCCTTGCCCATGATGCCCGAGGGCCTGAAGATCAGGAAGACCACCAGCAGGGTGAACGCGAAGACGTCCTCGTAATCGCTCGAAATGTACCCGGTGGCGAAGCTCTCGGACAGGCCGAGGAACAACCCGCCGAGCATGGCGCCGGGAATGGAGCCGATGCCGCCCAGGACCGCGGCGGTGAAGGCCTTGATGCCGGCCAGGAACCCGATGGCGAAGTTGACCATGCCGACGTGGGAGGCGATGAGCACGCCGCCGAGGGCCGCCAGGGACGATCCGAGAAGGAACGTGATGGAAATGACCTTGTCCGCGTCAACGCCGAGCAGCATGGCCATCTTGCGGTTCTGCGCAGTGGCGCGCATGGCCTTGCCCATCTTGGTGTACTTGATGAAGACCGTCAGCCCGGCCATGAACAGCGCGCTGGTGACGACGATGACAAAATCCGACGACCCGAAGACATGAGCGATGGGCTCGATGAACTCAAAATCCGGGATGAGGCGCGGGAAGGGCAGAAAGTCAGAGGTCTGGGCCAGAATGATGTAGTTCTGCAGGAAAAGGGACATGCCGATGGCCGAAATCAGAGGCGAAAGGCGTCCGGCCCCGCGCAGGGGCTTGTATGCGATCTTCTCCATCGTGTAGCCGTAGCCCGCGCAGTAGATGATGGCCACCACGGCGGCTATGACCAGAATGGCCGGCGCGGGGAAGCCCATGATGCCAAGGACCCCGGCCACGATGAGGCCCATGAAGGCCCCGAGCATGTAGACCTCGCCGTGGGCAAAGTTGATCAGCTCGATGATGCCGTAGACCATGGTGTAGCCGATGGCGATCAGAGCGTAGATGCTGCCGCGGGTCAGTCCGCCCAGAAAAAGTTCGGAAAAATATTGCCAGTCCATGTTTCCTCGTCCGATCCGGCCCGGATCGTTCCTTGCCGGCCTGTTGAAAGAACCGAGGGACAGGCTAGCCTGTCCCTCGGTTGTAACTGCTTAATCCGGAAGACCTCTACTTGAGTTCCACGTACGCGCCGTTCTGGACCTGGTACATGGAGAAGCCTACGCCCTCCGCGTCGCCGCGGGCATCGAACTTGATGGTACCGACCGTGGTGTCCACGTTTTCGGTGCGCAGCACGTTCATGATCTTGTCGGCATCGGTGGAGTCGGCCTTGTCGATGGCGTTGACCAGGGCCTGCATGGCTGCATAGGCGGCATCAAAGAAGGCGCCGGGCTCGGTGCCGAATTCCGCCATGTGAGCGGCCTTGGCGGCCTTGTTCATTTCGAGGCCGCTGACGTCCTGAGGACCGGAAGCGTACACGCCCTCGGCGTCGGCGCCGGCGACCTTGATGAAGGTGTCGTCCTTCACGCCGTCATCGGAGATGAACTGCACCTTGACGCGCTTCTTCTTCAGCTGGGCCACGATCTTGGAGGCTTCAGGATGGTAGCCGCCGAACATGACGGTGTCAGCTCCGGACTGGCGGACTTTCTGGACCACCGCGGAGTAATCCACGGCGCCGGGGGTCACGCCCTCGAAGAGGACCACTTCGGCCTTGCCGCCTTCCTGAATGAACTTCTGGGCGTATTCGGCATAACCCTTGCCGTAGTCGCCCTTGTCATGCAGCACGGCGATCTTCTTGGCACCCAGCTTGTCGATGGCGAAGTCCACGCCGAGCTTGGCCTGGGCGTCATCGGAAGCGATGGTGCGGAAAAATGTGGGGTACTGGCCGCTCTGGGTCAGTTCGGGGTTGGTGGCCGAGGGGGACATGGTCACGACCTTGGCCTCGGTGTAGATGGGCAGGGCGGCCTTGGTGGCGCCGGAGCAGATGTGTCCGACCACGACGACGGCGCCATCGGAGACCAGCTTGGTCGCGGCGTTGGTGGCCTTCTCGGGCTTGCACTCTTCGTCCTGGACCAGGAGTTCGATCTGCTTGCCGTCGATGCCGCCCTTGGCGTTGACGTCCTTGGCTACGAGCTTGGCGGCGTTGACGGTGGGCAGACCGTAGGAGGCCAAGTCACCGGTGTGGGCGCCGGCAACGCCGATCTTGATGGTGTCGGCACCAAAGGCTGAACTGGTCAGCAGGGTCAGACACGCAGCGATCACGAGACCAGAAAAACGTTTCATCAGTTCCTCCACAATGTTCGAGTTAAGGACAAACGAATCATGGCTCGGTGCCGAGCCCCTTGTTCTCACAGAAACGAATCGAAACCCGTTAGCATCAGGGCATTGCCGGTGTCAAACACGAGTGCGGCCGAGGCCTGCCGCACCGCCGTGACAGGCTACTGTCCGGTCAACTCCCGGCGGGCGCTGTCCACAAGCTCGGGGTCGTCGGGCGCAGCGTCGATCACGGCCTGGAAATGCGCCGAGGCCTTGTCCGGCTGGGACAAATAGTGCTTGTAGATGACCCCGAGGTTGTAGTGCGCGTGAAAGTTGCCGGTTTCTATGGTCAGCATGCGCTCGAAGAATTCCGCGGCCTCGGCGTACTTCTCCAGTTCAAAAAGGCAGAAGCCCTTCTGGTTCAGAGCCATCACGTCCTTGGGATCCTTTTCGAGGAGCATGTCCCAGAAGGACATGGACTTGTCCCAGGCCCGCATCTCCATGAACGCCATGCCCAGGGCGCGCATGGCCTCGGCGTCGTCGGGGTTGTCCTGGAGCTTTTTCATCATGGCCGAGATGCCGGACATGTCGCCGCCCATCTGTCCCATGCCTCCCGGCATCTCCTGCCGCTCTTCATGCTGGACGATGGATGGGTTCTCGACCCTGTACGCCACCGCGGCAAAGAGCATGGCGCCAAGGCAGGCCAGAAGGAACATCAGGGTCCACCGGCGGGCGGCGAGGGGAAAGGCGTTATTCGTCTGCATCGAGAATCTCCAGCTGCCGTACGCGGCGCTCCAGGGCACTGTGCTGCCGGGCCAGGAACAGGACGTAGCCGCCCACTCCGACCCAGATGCACACATTGGCGATAAAAAGGTAATTCATGACTCTCCCCTCATTGCAAGGTCTTTTCCTGAATCCTGACCAGGGCGGCCTCGACCCGGCGCGCAAACCCGGCGCCATGATAGCGGGCCAGAACCACGGCGGCGAACAGCGCCCCCCAGGCCACGACGTTGATCCATACAGTTGTCCACATCTCCGGCTCCAGCCCTCCGCTCCTGGACGCGAGCACGGCCGGATGGATGGAGCGCCACAGGCGGGCGGAAAGAAACACCAGCGGGACGTCCACAAAGGCGACGATCCCGAGCACGGCCCGCATCCGCGCGCCCTTGGCCCCGCCCGCGTCGGCGGCGCGCAGCACAAGATAGCCGGCGTAGACGAACCACATCACCAGGGTCGTGGACAGGCGCGGGTCCCACGTCCACCACGTGTTCCAGGCCGCACGGCCCCAGATGGAACCGGTGACCAGGGCCAGCCCGCTGAAGAGCACGCCGACCTCGGCCAGAACCCCGGCCAGGACGTCCCATTTCTCTTTTCCCGTCCACAGCACCAGCACACTGGCCGCACAGACCCCGAAAAAGGCCACGAAGGACCACCAGGCCAGCGGCAGGTGAAAATAGAAGATTTTCTGCACCAGGCCCATGGTCATCTCTTCGGGTGCGTAAACCCAGATGGCATACTGCCCCACAGCCATGAGCAGCATTGTGGCCGCGGCCAGAAACATGAGCATTTTAGGATAGATGCGAAACATGCCAGCCCCTTTATTCCCCGCGGAAGACATGGGGGAAGAGAAAAAGTGCCGCGCCCGAAAAAACCGCATCGAACGCCAGTACAAGCCCGAACCAGTCACCCAAGGCCGCCAGGGGAACGCCCTGCATGAGGCCCACGCCGATGCGGATGCCCCCCAGAAGAAGGGGAACCTGCAAGGGAAACACAATGATGGTCAGCAGCGCGTCCTTGGCTCCCTGCCCATGCCCCATGGCGCCGATGAGGCCGCCCAAAACGCACAGGCCGAGGTCCACGCCGAGCACCATGAGGGCCAGCCCGCCAGGGTTCCCGCCGGGATCGAGGCCAAGAAAAACCAGGGCCGCCGGAAAAAAGAAGACCTGGCACAGGAGCAGAAGGACAAGTCCCGCCAGGGTCTTGCCAAGCCACAGCCCCTGCACCGGCAGCGGAGAGAGGAGCAGGGCCGTGGCCGTGTCGTTCTCCTCCTCGAAGCGGAAGAGCAGGGAAAAGATGAGCACCACCGCGAACGAGCTGCACAGCCAGAATATCGCCATGGCCTGCTGGGGCGAGAAACGCTCGCCGGGCGCCGCCGAAAGGCTGAAGATGAAGACCAGCAGAAGCCCCAGGAGCACGGCCTGCACGGGCCCCTGCCCGCCGGCGAAGGCCAGTCGAAGGTCCTTGCGCGCGATGGCCAGAGTGGACGAGATCACAGAGCCTCCCTGGAAAATTCGCCCGCAGGTCCGAAATAGGCCATGGCCCTCCCCGAGAGTTGCAGGACCGTGTCGGCCCGGCCCAGATCGCGCTCCAGGTCATGGGAGATCCAGACAACGCCCGCCCCCCTGGCCCGTGCCGCTTCCAGTTCGTTGTGCAGCAGCGCCTGGGAGGCCGTGTCCAGGCCCGTGGACGGCTCGTCCAGGAACAGGAGTTCCGGCTCGACCAGGAGCACACGGGCCAGGGACAGGCGCTGGGCCATGCCCCTGGAAAACGTTCCCGCCGCCTCCAGGGCGAACCCCTTGAGCCCGACCCGGTCCAGCAGCCCGAGCAGCCCCGCGTCGTCCAGGCCGCGGCCGTAGACGCTGTTCCAGAACTCGAGGTTGCCCAGGGCGGAAAGGGCCGGATAGACGAAGGTCTGGTGGCCCATGAACGCCATGGACCGGTCCGGCACCCCGCGCCGGACCGAACCCGCCCGCGGGGCCAGGAGCCCGGCCATGATCTTCAGCAGCGTGGACTTGCCCGCGCCGTTGGGGCCGGCCACGAGCATGATGCTCGCCGGGTCCAGGACGCAGGAAACCCCTTTGAAGATCAGCCGGGACCCGAAGAAGTGGCTGACCGAACGCAGGTCGAGGAGTGAACCGGAGCCCATCATCGACGCTCGATCTTTCTCCAGCACAGAAACGCGATCAGGCAGGACAGGGTGCCCCCTATCCAGATCCAGTTCACCAACGGGTTGATGCTGACCTTGAGGCTGACCGCGCCCTCCTCGTTGAAGCCCAGCAAGGTGGAATAAATCTCCTCGCCCAGGGACGGGATGACCGAGACCTCGGCGAAGGTGGACTGCTGGAAGCTGGCGTAGAGGCGTTTTTCCGGAGCCAGCCGGCCGACTTCGCGGCCGTCCCGCAGGACCGTAAGAATGGCTGCATGCGTGTCCATGGCCGGGTTGCCGTGATCATGCCGCAACTCCTCGAAGCGCACTTCGTAGGGCCCGACGGCCATGGACTGTCCCTTGGTCAGCACCGCCTCCGCCTCCACCTTGTAGGGGCCGGAGAAGGCCACGCCCACGACCATGAGGGCGACGCCCAGGTGGACGCCGTAGGCGCCCCAGGACGGCATGAAGGACCGCAGTCCCTTGTTGCGTACGAATACCATGACCACGGACACCGCGATCATGACGCCGGACACGGCGGAGAAGAGCGCCAGCGGCTGCCTGTAGCCCAGGGCGAAAACGACCGCGGCCGTGCCGGCGCCCGCGCCCAGGACCACGCCCAAGGCCGCCTTGTCGCCGATGCCGCTCTTCTGCGAGAACCAGGGGCAGACGGACATGATGAAGGCCAGCACGGCAAAAAGCGGCAGGCAGACCCGGTTGTAGAAACCTGCGTCAAGCCCTACGGGGTTCTCGCTCCACAGGCTGCTGATGACCGGCCAGAGCACGCCCAGAAAGACGATGCCGGCCAGGCAGAGGAACAGCCAGGAGGCCAGAAAGAGCATGCCGGGCCGGCTGGTGAAATCATCGATGCTGGTCGTGTCGTCCTTGCGCGGCACCAGGCAGACGTACAAGGTCAGGACCAGCCCCGCGACGAGGAAGACGAGCAGCGGGATGCCCATCCTGCTGCCGCCGAAGGCGTGCAGGGACTCGATCATGCCGCTGCGCACGACGAAGGTGGCGAAAAAGCAGAGCAGGAAGGTCAGGGCGACCATGAACACGTTGGTGCGCAGCAAGGTCTTGCGGGTGCGCCCGACGATGGCCGTGTGAATGAAGCCGGTGCCGGCCAGCCAGGGGATGAGGGAGGCGTTCTCGACCGGGTCCCAGGCCCAGTAACCGCCCCAGCCCAGTTCCATGTACGACCACCACGCGCCGAGAATGATGCCGGCGGTCAGGAAGATCCAGGCCACGATGTTCCAGTTGCGGCACAGGTCCAGCCATTCGCGCCCGTTGCCCGAGAGGCGCGAAGCCAGGGCCAGGCAGCACGGGATGGTATAGCCGGCGTAGCCCAGAAACAGCAACGGCGGGTGGAAGATCATGCCCGGGTTCTGCAGCAGGGGGTTGAGGCCCCGGCCATCGGCCGGAACGGGGTCGAGCTTCGTGAAGGGGTTGCTCGGTCCGGTCAGGGCGAACAGGAAGAAAATCTCGGTCAGGAAGAAAAGGATCCAGAAATAGACCTTCGTCCGGTTGTCCAGGTGTGAATAGCCCGGAGTGTATATCATGCACCAACCCATGACGGCCACGCACAGGTACCAGAACAGGAAGGACCCGTTCTGCCCTGCCCAGAACGCCGTCACGGCATAGAACATGGGGAGGAGATTGTCGGTGTAGTCGCGGACGTACACGTAGGAGTAGTCGCGCACGACCAGGGCCTGCAGCAGGACCGCCGAGACCGCCAGGACCACGATGGTCAGGAGGACCTGGCCTTTTTCGAACAGGGCTACGGTGCCGTAGTCATCTTTGAGGGCCTTCATCCCGGCCAGGGCGGTCAGCCCGACGGCGGCCAGCATGCTCAGGAGAAGTGCGGTGAAACTGATGGCGTGCATGAAAAGGGGTATCCTCGCGGGGTTCTGGTTGCGGAAGGGAACGGGACGCGGTCCTAGCCCTCGGATCCGGGCGGACGCATCTGGCCCCTTGCGTTCTTTTCGTATTTGGAGGGGCATTTGGTCAGCAGGGTCGTCGCCTCGAACTGCCGGGCGCCGGCCTTGAAAGACCCTTCCAGGATCACCTCCACTCCGGCCTTGAAGGTGTCGGGCACGGCGCCTCGATACGTTACCCGGATGGACTTGGAGGGGTCGTCCTTGTCCAGGACATTGAAGTCCACGCCCATGGCCGAAGGCTCGTGGACCAGGCCGTCGGCGGAGACTGTCCCGAAAAGGCGGGCCTGGGCCAGCTTTTCGGCCGGCATGGCCAGCGCCTCGGAAACGTTGAGGAAATAGACTGAATTCTGGGACAGGCCGCTGAAAATGAGATAGCCGACCCCGGCCCCGACAAGCAGCACGGCGGCCAGATAGACCCATTTCTGATTCTTGGAAGTACTCATTCAATCTCCGATTTCATTGTGCCCCGGCTCCTACCATGAACCGGCTCCACCTGTCACGACGCGAAGCGCGCTCGTCGCACGCGCTATCCACAACCAGACCGGTTTCGTCAACATTTTCATCCGGCGGACCCGGCGGCCGGCAGAGGGGCCCGGGTTCCATTTCCTTTCTTGACCTGCCTGCGCGAACCGATCAAAAAAGCCCATCGCAAGCATTCTTCAAGGATATACATGACCCGCATCCAAACCATCCTGCTCGACCGGGACGGCACCCTGATCGAGGAGCGGCACTACCTCCGCGACCCGGAGCAGGTCGTCCTCGTCCCTGGCGTGGCCGAACCCATGCGGCGCCTGGCAGCGCTCGGCTGCCGCTTCTTCCTGGCCAGCAACCAGAGCGGCATCGGCCGCGGACTGCTGACAACCGACGACTACCTGGCCGTCCACGCCAGGCTCGAAGCGCTTCTGCAGAGCGAAGGGATCACGCTGGCCGGCGCGGCCTTCTGCCCCCATGGCCCGGCTGATGACTGCTCCTGCCGCAAGCCCCTCACGGGGATGTGGACGGAGCTTTCGGCCCGTTTCGGGCTGCACCCGGAAAGCACGGTCATGATCGGCGACAAAGCCGCTGACATCGCTTTCGGCCGGGCCATCGGCTGCGCCGAGACGGTCCTGGTGCTGACCGGGCATGGCCGGGATGAGGCGATCAAGCTGGGACTCGACCCCTCCGTCGGCACCGTGCAGGCCTGCCCGGCTGGGCCTGGCCGGCCGGACTGGCTGAGCCGGGACCTGGGCGCCTATCTGGACATGCTTGTGCAAAAAAAGGGACTTGTGCATGCACATCGGATTTGACGGCAAACGCTTCTTCCAGAACGTCACGGGCCTGGGAAACTACGCTCGCAGCACAGTCCTGGGCCTCGCCGGGCACTTTCCGGAACACAGATACACTCTGTACGCGCCGCGCGTATCGGGACCGTTTTGCACACTCGCCCTTCCGCCCGCCCTTCATGTGCAGGAAGCGTGCCCCGCGGGACGCAGACTCCCGGCGCTGTGGCGCAGCCTGGCCATCCCGCGGGCGGCCCGGGCCGACGGCCTCGACATCTACCACGGCCTGTCCCATGAGCTGCCCCTGACGAATTTCACGCCCCGCACCCGCACCGCGGTCACCATGCACGACCTCCTGTTCCTCACGCACCCGCACCTCTATCCGTGGGCGGACCGGCAGCTCTACGCCTGGAAGTACCGCCGCAGCTGCCTGAAGGCGGACCTGGTCGTGGCCATCAGCCGCCGCACCGCCGAGGATGTGCAGGAGGTCTTCGGCGTGAGCCCGGACAGGATCCGCGTGGCATACCAGAGCTGCGACCCGGCATTCTCGGCCCCCCTCGACGACGCGCAGCGCCACAGGTTGCGCAGCCGTCACAACCTCCCTGCCGGGTTTGTGCTCTTCGTGGGCTCCCTGATCGAACGCAAGGGCGTGCGGACTCTGGTCGACGCCCTGTCCCTGATGCCCCCGGCCGACCGCCCGGGTCTCGTCATCGTCGGCAAGGGCCCGCTGGAGACTGCCCTGCGGGAACAGGTCCGGTCATCCGGGCTTGAAAGCCAGACCCGCTTCCTCGGCCAGGTGCCCGGCCCCGACCTGCCCGGCCTCTACCGGCTGGCCAGCGCCTTCGCCTACCCTTCCGTGGGCGAGGGATTCGGCATCCCCATCCTGGAGGCCCAGACCAGCGGGACCCCCGTCATCACCTCCACGGGTTCATGCTTTGCCGAAGCGGGCGGTGATGCGGCCGTCTATACCACGCCCGGCGACGCCCCCGAACTGGCCGCGGCGCTGGCACGGGTGCTGGGCGACGAACTTCTGCGCCAAGGCATGATCGAGCGCGGACAGCGCCACGCCGAAAATTTCCATACCGCGCGCACTTCGGAGAGACTCATGCAGATCTACGCCGAACTCGTCGCGGGCAGCGAGGCCCCATGACCTTCCCCTTCACCAACCGCGAATGCCTGGCCGTGCGCCTCAGCGCCCTGGGGGACGCCATCCTGACCACGGGCGTGCTCGAATACTGGCGGGAGCACGCCGGCCTGACCTTCCATGTGCTGACCAGGCCGGCCCTGGCGCCGGTCTTCGATCATCACCCGGCCGTGCGGCAGGTCATCACTGTCGACGAAGGCGACCTGCACGGCCTGCGTTGGCCGCGCTTCTGCCGCGAACTTGCCCAGGCGTACGGACGCATCCCGCTCATCGACCTGCACGCCAATCTGCGCACCCTGATCCTGCGCACCCTGTGGACCGGACCGGTCCGGGCCTACGCCAAGCGCTCCCTGACACGCCGGCTTTTCCTGGCCACACGCCATCCCTTCTTCGCCGGGAGACTCCGCCGCGAGAACGTGCCCCAACGCTACAGCCTGGCCCTGGAACGCACGGCCCCGGACGCCGCGGCCCTCAGGCCCCGCATCTTTCTGAGCGAAGACGAGCAGGCCCGGGCCCAGGCGACCCTGGCCCGCCTGGGTCTCGCCAACCCAGTGGCCATCCATCCCTATGCCACGCACCCGGCCAAAAGCCCCGATGCCGAAGTCTGGAGAAAGGCCGTGCAGGAGCTCGAATCCCGCGGCCGGGAAGTCCTGATCCTCGGGCGCAATCCCGCCCCGCTGCTCCCCGGGTCCCCGCGGGACCTGACCAACTCCACCGATCTGCGCTCCACAGCGGCCATCATCGCCCGCTGCTCCTGCCTGATCACGGGCGACTCGGGCCCCATGCACCTGGCCACGGGAGTCGGAACCCCGGCCATCGCGCTCTTCGGCCCCACCACAGGTGAATGGGGCTTCTACCCTTCGGGCCCGCGCGACATCGTCCATCAGATTCCCTGCCCCCAGGCGCCGTGCTCCCTGCACGGCCAGCACGCCTGCACCCTCGACAATGCCTGCATGAAGGGCGTTTCGGCAACGCTTCTTCTTGAACTCCTTGATTCTTTGCAATCCATGAACTAATTCCCCGTTTTTCTTGACGCTGAATTCAAATTTTATTAGTAATAATTATCAAATTACGACAGAGGTGCCCCCATGAAAGAACTACTGGGAAAAGACATGCGCCTGACCAACCAGCGCAAGATGATCATGGAACAGCTCCAGTCCGTCACAAGCCACCCCACGGCGGATGAAATCTACGGCATGGTCCGCGAGAAGATGCCGCGCATCAGCCTTGGCACCGTGTACCGCAACCTTGAAGTGCTGAGCTCCCTCGGGCTGGTCCGGAAGCTGGAAAACGCCGCCGGGCAGAAGCGCTTCGACGGGGACATGTCCCCCCACCACCACATCCGCTGCGACGTATGCGGGAAGGTCGGCGACATTTTCGACGCCCCGGACATTTCGGGGATCGAAAATGCGCTCGCCACCGATTTCCGGATCACCGGGTACACGCTGGAATTTTCCGGCGTCTGCCCCGAATGCCAGAAGTCAGGCAATCCCGAGCAATGACCCCATCATTTCGTGTCAAACATATCTCAATCGGAATAATGACTGGAACAGTGCGTCGTTCTCTGGTACAGTCGTTGCGTATCCATATTTATTAAACGCGGAGGTTAAAAATGGCTGAACGACTTGAAGTGTACAAATGCGAACTGTGTGGCAATATTGTTGAAGTCATGCATGGCGGAGGCGGAACCCTGGTCTGCTGCGGCGAGGATATGAAGCTCATGGTCGAAGGGACCGTTGATGCGGCGCGGGAAAAACACGTCCCGGTCATCGAAAAGACGGCCAACGGCTACAAGGTCGTGGTCGGCTCCGTCGCCCACCCCATGATCGATACCCACTGGATCGAATGGATCGAACTCATCGCCGACGGCAAGGTCTATCGCCAGTACCTGAACCCCGGCCAGGCCCCCGAAGCCGAATTCTGCATCCAGGCCGAAAAGGTCACGGCTCGCGAATACTGCAATCTGCACGGACAATGGAAAACCGAAAACTAGGAGACATCTCAAATGGACAAATACGTTTGCACTCTCTGCGGCTACGTCTACGACCCGGCCATCGGCGACCCTGACAGCGGCGTCGCGCCCGGCACCAAGTTCGAGGACATCCCCGACGACTGGACCTGTCCGGTCTGCGGAGCAGGCAAGTCAGACTTCGTCAAGGAAAGCTGAACAGAGCATCAAGGCAGCCCGGATTCACTGGGCTGCCGTTGTTTTCAATACAACAATATCCCCCGCCCCAGGCGGGTTAACATATCCAAAAGGGACTACAAACCATGCCTGTCACCGAAATCAAGAAAGACATCTACTGGGTAGGCGTCGTGGATTGGAATATCCACGATTTCCATGGATACTCCAGATCCCCCCAGGGAACGACATATAACGCCTACCTGGTCATCGACGACAAGATCACGCTTTTCGATTCCGTCCCGGCCAAGTTCCAGATGGACCTGTACCACCAGATCCGCTCCATCATTCCGCTGGAGAAGATCGACTACATCGTCTGCAACCACATCGAGCCCGACCATTCCGGCGCCATGCCCTTCCTCATGGAGAAGATCCAGCCCGAGAAAGTCTTCTGCTCCAAGCTGGGCCACCGCATGCTGCTCGACCATTTCCACCAGCCCGACTGGCCCTACCATCCGGTCCAGACCGGCGACACCCTGAGCCTGGGCAAGCGCACCGTGCACTTCCTGGAAGCGCGCATGCTGCACTGGCCGGACTCCATGTTTTCCTACATTCCCGAAGACAAGCTCCTCATCTCCAATGACGCCTTCGGGCAGAACATCGCTTCGAGCGAGCGCTTCGACGACGAGGTGGATCTGGCGGCCCTCATGGCGGCCAGCTCCCACTACTACCACAACATCATCCTGCCGTACTCCCCGAGGGTCACGGCGGTCCTGGACGA
>CALMTS010000434.1 GCA_937872685.1 uncultured Desulfomicrobium sp. | reverse complement strand
AACGCGCTGATGTGGACAAAGACCCGTTCACCACCGCCCACGGGCGTGATGAAACCAAACCCGCGATCGTCGCGCCACTCGGAAATCTCACCCCGATACCGCATGCGTCCCCCGCCGGCGTGAAAAAAGCCGGGCATGGCCCGGCTTGTCCGTCACTTCGCCGCGCTGTCCCCCGCTTCGCGGATGCGCGCAGCCACGTAGGCCACCAGATCCTCGTCGAGTTCGTCGACGTTGAAACAACGGGCGTCCTCGCCCAGAAGGCCGCCGGGCACCCAGTCCCCCTGCTCTTCGGGATCGCTGATCATGTCGTCGTAAAAACAGACGGAGAGCCAACGCTGTTCAGGGTCGTCGTCGATGACATCGACCAGTGCGAACAACTCCCTCCCCTGCTGGGACGGATGCGAGCCGCGCAGGGAGTAGGTGATGCCGGGCCGGGCCTTGAAATCAAGCGCCACGCCTTCAATGGACTCAAGAGCCTGCCGGCAGGCCAGAAATGCCTCTTTGGAGTCGCAGGGCTCCCATTCGGAGAGAAACGCCTCCAGTTCAGCCACCGTATTTTCCATGACTTTTCCTTGTTGCAGATGGTTATTGGATTTCCCTGGCCTGGGAAGTAAAGGATATGCCCTGCCCGGACTGGGCCCCGATCATGACCGATTCGACCACCGGGGCGTTGACGGGCGCCGCAGACTCCCAGCGGACAATGAAATTGGCCCCGGAGCCGCCTTTGACATCCCTCTCGGCCACCACATAGCGAATGGAGGCCAGCGGCCCCAGTTCACGGGGCGCGTCGAGATAGCTTCTGACGAGCTTTCCCTCCGTATCGTAGTAGTCCACCGCCGTAAGCCGCAGCGTCCCCTTGGTGTCGGTGTTGCGGATGGACAGGGTCACGGCCAGGTTGAAGGGCCGCTCCTTGTCCCCGGTGTAGATGTGCGAATAGACAGGCACATACAGAAGCTGCCCGGAAGACAGCGCGGGGCCGCCGCACAGCCCTGGCAGGGGCGCCAGCAGCAGAAGCAGGAATATCCAGCGCATGAGAGCCTCCTTGGCGGGGCGGCGCCCCGTAAGAGCTACGATTCGACTTCGTCCATGCTGGGCAGGATGTTCTTGGGGCTTTCGGATTCGTAGCGGAACGTGTGGCTGAAGGGCGTCATCACTTCAAGGGCCTGCTCCAGCGTCGCCCCCTCCTCCATGAGCTTCTCGATCTTGGCCCGCTCCTTCCACATGTCTCCCAAGGGGTCGTGCTCCTTGCTCTGCATGGGCTTGACCACCTTCTCCCAGTCGTAGGCGTCGGCCTTCTCCTTGGTCACGATTTCCCAGTATTCTCCGGGCTTGCGGGCCTTATCCGGCCGGGATGCTGTGGCCTCGTCCAGAATTTCGGAAAAACGCGACAGGTCCTCGTCCCACAGGGCAATGACTGCCTCGGGCTTCTTCAGGACCTCTCCTTCCTTGCAGCGATAGACTAGATATGAACGGGACATGCGTTCCTCTTTGGCAAATGGTTTATGAAATTTTCAACTCAAAGGCCCATGCGGACCATGGCCATGGACACGGCGGGTCGGCTGTAGTCCATGCGCGTCACGCGCCCTCCGCTCAGGATGCCGATGATGCCCTGGGCGTAGCCGATGCGTTCGTTGTCCGTCAGCCCGGCCTTGCGCACGGCCGGGTCCAGTTCCAGCCCCTCCTCCACCACCAGGCGTGTCACTTCGGCCGGCAGTTCGAAGGCGGGGCCCAGGCCCAAAAACATCTCGTGACCGTCAAAAATGGCGCATGCCGTGAGGTTCATGTAGCCCGTGGCCGTCCCTGGCACCGGCACGAGCCCGGATTCAAGGGCCACGGAGAGGTCGCACCCGGCAAAGGCGGCCCGGGCCCTGTTGCAGGCGCCGCGCAGGGTTTCATCCAGGCCGATGGGCTGGACGGAAACCCCGGAATCCACGGCTGCGGGCCGGAACTCCGCCCCGGGGAAACGCACCTCCATGACCGCGCGGATGGCGCCCAGCTTGACCGGATTCATGGAACCGACATTGATGATCAAGAATCCTCCCCGGCGCCCCTTGCCAGGACCCCTCGCACTCTGCCACGGACATGGCAGGAGAAACCCATGCAACGCGCCCTCATCATTACCGGCCTCATCATCCTCGCCGTCGGGTTGGCCTGGCCCTTCATCGGCAAGCTGCCCCTGGGACGCCTGCCCGGTGACATCGTCATCGACCGGCCTGGCTTCAAACTCTACTTTCCCCTGACCACGGGGATTCTGATCAGCCTGGCGCTCAGCTTCCTGGCCTGGCTTTTCAGAAAGTGACGACCTGGAAGCCGGCGTCCATATAGCCGCGCATGGACGGATGCCCATTCATCTCGCCGATGAGCGGCACGCCTGCGGCCTCGACCGCGGCGGCCACGCCCAGCTTCACGGAACAGGCCTTGCAGGCCCCGGCCAGCAAACCCTTCTCCCGCACCTCGGCGAACAGCCGGGCCAGGGGATGGTCCGGCTTGACCAGTGCCGGCGGGAGGGCCACGGAAGCGCCTTCCATCACGATCACGGCCTCGTGGCCGTTTGCGTGCATGTCCAGCGCGTTCAGGAGCACGTGGATGAAGCACATCGGGTCGCCGTTGAAGACGAAAAGAGCTGTTTTCATGATCTGGCCCCCCTAAAATTTACGGATGAGGATCACGCCGGCAAAAAGCAGCACCGCCCCCAGGACCCGCCACAGGGAAATGGGTTGGGCCGGGATGCCCAGCCAGCCGAAATGGTCCATGACCAGGGACACGGTCATCTGTCCGGCGATGAGCAAGGCCATGACGCTCATGGCTCCAAGACGCGGCACGGCCACGATGGTCATGGTCACGAAATAGGCGCCCATGGGCCCGGCCGTCCAGGCCCACCACGGCAGGCCGGCCACGACGCTCCCGGCCGGCCAGGGCAGGCGAACCGCCAGGCAGATGAGTCCCAGGGCCATGGTTCCTGTCAGAAACGAAAAGAACGAGGCCAGGTACGGACTGTTCAGATAAACGGCGGTGACCGCGTTTACGGCCGGCTGGACCGGCATGAGACACCCGGCCAGCAGTGTCAAGACGAGAATGAGTCCTTCCATGGTTCCTCCAGGGCGGGGCGGGAATCGGCAATTGCCGCCCAATGAGGGCTTTGATACGGTATGCGTCCACGCGGATCAAGAAGCGTGGAAAACTCTGCCCGAGCGGCTGTCCGCGGCCCAGGAGAACACATGCTCGACATCTTGCGCAAACGGCGCAGCATCCGCCACTATACCGGTCAGGCCATCTCCCCAGAGGTCATGGAACAGCTTCGGGAGGCCGTGCTGCGCGCCCCTTCCTCCCGCAGCCTGGACCCGTGGGAGTTCGTCTTCGTCACGGACAAGGCCCTGCTGGCGCAGCTAGCCACGGCCAAGCCCCACGGGGCGCATTTCCTGCGCGACGCGGCCCTGGGCGTGGTAGTGCTCGGCGACGAGGCCAAGGCCGACACCTGGATCGAGGACTGCGCCATCGCCTCCATCATCCTCCAGCTCGCCTGCGAGAGCCTGGGGCTCGGCAGCTGCTGGGTGCAGATTCGCCTGCGCGCCTTCGACCAGTCCGTCTCCGCCGAGGAGCGCGTGCGGCAGATTCTGAACATCCCCCCGCATCTGCGGGTTGAATCCGTCATCAGCATCGGGTATCCCGCCAAATCGCCCAGGGGCCACGCCCGCGAGAACCTCAAGGATCACAAGATCAGGACCGACACCTACGCATGATCTCCACCACCGGACCCATCCGCCACGACCGCTACCGTTTCTGCCCGGCCTGCGGCGCCCCCCTCGCCCTGCACCGCATCCATGCCGACGGCCCTCCCCGGCTGGTCTGCTCGGCCTGCACGGGCGTGGTCTACCTCGACCCCAAGGTCGTGGCCTGCGTCATCCTTGAAATCGGCGGCAAAATCCTGCTCATGCGCCGCAAGCGGCCCGACGATTCGCACAGATGGCTTCTGCCCGGCGGATACGTGGACGAAGGCGAACCTGTCGAGGCGGCCGCCATGCGCGAAATCCGGGAGGAAGTGAACCTCGACGTCAGCCTCGACGGGCTCGTCGGGGTCTTCTCCTACGCCGGATGGCCCCCGGTCATCATCGTGTACAGCGCCCGTCTGGCCGAGGCCTCGCCCCAGGCAGGGGAGGAGACCGAGGATCTGGCCCTGTTCGCGCCGGAAGACATCCCCTGGGACGCACTGGCCTTCCCCAGCACCCGCGACGCCCTCAGGGCGCACCTCCAGGGCCGGGCTTGCCAACCCATGCCCCTGACCGTATGCACTGCGGCTTTGAACGCCGTTTAGACGAGAACGCACACCCGTAAGGACCACCATGGACACGCCATCCACCCCGACCAACTTTCTGCGCGCCATCATCGAAGAAGACCTCAGAACCGGCAAGAACGAAGGCCGGGTCTACACCCGCTTCCCCCCGGAGCCCAACGGCTTCCTGCACGTCGGTCACGCCAAGTCCATCTGCCTGAATTTCGGCCTGGCCCGGGACTACGGCGGGCGCTGCCACCTGCGCTTCGACGACACCAACCCCGGCAAGGAAGACCCCGTCTACGTGAACTCCATCAAGGAAGACGTGCGCTGGCTGGGCTTCGACTGGGGCGAACACCTCTACCACGCCTCGGACTATTTCGAGCGGCTTTACGAGTTCGCCGAGGAGCTCATCAGGAAGGGCAAGGCCTATGTCTGCTCCCTGTCGGCCGAGGAGGTGCGCGAGTACCGCGGCACCCTGACGGAGCCCGGCAAAAACAGCCCCTACCGCGACCGCTCCGCGGAGGAAAACCTGGACCTCTTCCGGCGCATGCGGGCCGGCGAGTTCCCCGGCGGGGCGCACATCCTGCGCGCCAAGATCGACATGGCCTCGCCGAACATGAACATGCGCGACCCAGCCCTGTACCGCATCCTGCACCAGGAGCACCAGAACACCGGCAACGCCTGGTGCATCTACCCCATGTACGACTTCGCCCATGGCCTGTCGGACTCCCTGGAGCACATCACCCACTCCATCTGCACCCTGGAATTCGCCGACCACAAGCCCCTCTACGACTGGATCCTCGACCAGCTCGACGTGCCCAGCCGCCCGGTGCAGTACGAGTTCAACCGCCTGAACATCAACTACACCGTGACCAGCAAGCGCAAGCTCAAGACCCTGGTCGAGAACGGCGTGGTGGCCGGCTGGAACGACCCGCGCATGCCCACCATCTCCGGCCTGCGCCGCCGGGGCTTCCCGCCCGCGGCCATCCGCGACTTCTGCGAGCGCATCGGCGTCAGCCGCTCCGACAGCTGCGTGGACATGGGCGTGCTCGAGAACTGCGTGCGCGAGAACCTCGACGCCGCGGCCCCGCGCGCCATGGCCGTGCTGCGCCCCGTCCGGCTGGTCATCGAGAACTATCCGGAAGGGCAGGAGGAGTTCTTCGAACTGGCCAACCATCCCAAGAATCCGGAAATGGGCAGCCGCAAGGTCGGTTTCTCCCGCGAGATATTCATTGAAGCGGACGATTTCATGGAGAATCCGCCCAGCAAGTACTTCCGCCTCTCTCCCGGCCGGGAGGTGCGCCTTCGCGGGGCCTACCTGGTCACCTGCAAGGACGTCGTCCGCAATGCCGAAGGCGGCATCGAGGCCGTGATCTGCACCTACGACCCCGCCACGCGCGGCGGCGACGCCCCCGACGGACGCAAGGTCAAGGGCACGCTGCACTGGGTCAGCGCCCGGCACTGCGCCACGGCCGAAGTCCGCCTCTACGACCGGCTCTTCACCGTCGAATCCCCCGGCAGGGATGCGGACTTCCTGACCCAGGTCAACCCGGCCTCCCTGGAGGTGCTGACCGGATGCAAGGTCGAGCGGAGCCTGACAGACGCCGCTCCCGAAGACCGTTTCCAGTTCGAGCGGCAGGGATTCTTCTGCGCCGACCGCTTCGACCACGGACCGCAAAAACCGGTCTTCAACCGCACGGTGACCCTCAGGGACTCGTGGGCCAAGGTGGCGGGGTAGGACTCCCGGGAAGAATGAACACGATGGACGTTTTGGACGGCATGGACGGCATGGGCTGCCCATGCCGTTTTTCTTTCCGGAGAACGGCATGATCCTGTACACCAGGCCCGAGCTGTCGCCGCCCATGCCCTGCCCGTACCTGCCGGACAAGGTCCTGGTCTATTCGACATTTTACGCCGACTGCCTGGACAGCCGGGAGCTTTCCCGTCTTCTTTCCAGCGGCTGGCGCAAGTTCGGGCACTCCTTCTTCCGCCCTGCCTGCCCCGGCTGCCGGGCCTGCATCCCGCTGCGCGTGCCCGTCGCCCGCTTCCGCCCCAGCCGCAGCCAGGAACGCGTCCTGCGCCGCTGCGCCCACGTGCGGGTCACGTTCGGACCCTTGCGCTACGAAAACGCACTTTTTGACCTGTATCATACACATTCGAAGGTTCGTTTCGGACAAGAGCACAGTTTCGAGGATTTCGCCGCGAGCCTGCATGCGCCCTCCTGCCCGACCCTGCTCTCACGCTACGAGGAGGACGGGCGGCTTCTGGGAGCCGGATACCTCGACATCGGCAGCGACGGCCTGAGTTCGGTCTATTTCATCTACGATCCGGCCGTCTCGCACCTGAGCCTCGGCACCTTCAGCGTGCTGCGCGAGATCGCCGAGACCGCCAGGCTCGGGCTGCCTTACTACTATCTGGGCTATGTCGTGGCCGGCTGCGAGCGGATGGCGTACAAGGCCAGGTTCAGCCCGCACCAACTCTTCAACTGGGACGACGGCCTCTGGCACGAAACAGGCATGGAGCCCGAACATCCCGCGCCTGGCACGTTTCAACCCTTTCCAGGGTGGACAGGTCGGGATTAGGGATTAGAGGTTGATCGTCTTCAAAGCGAAACAAGGAGTTCTCAATGGAACATCGCAATGTTTACTTCGACAATAACGCCACCACACCCCTGCACCCGGAAGTCAAAAAAGCTCTGGTCGAGGGGCTCGAAATATTCGGCAACCCATCCAGCATGCACGCTTTCGGCCGCGAAGCGCGGGAACGCGTGGAAAACGCCCGGCAGCAGGTGGCGTCCTTCATCGGCGCCGACTCCGAGGAAGTCCTCTTCGTCGGCAGCGGGTCCGAGGCCAACAACACCGTCCTGTCCCTCCTGAACTGCGACAGCACGACCTGCGCCTGTTCCCTGAGCGGCCGGCACGACCTGGTGACCACGGTCATCGAGCACCCCTGCGTACTGAACACGGCCCGCAGCCTCGGACGCAAGAAGCACGGCGTGCACTACCTCCACGTCGACCGGCACGGACGGATCGATCTGGAAGACCTGCGCCGCTCCGTCACGGACAAGGTCGGTCTGGTTTCCATCATGATGGCCAACAACGAAATCGGCACCATCCAGGACATCAAGGAAGCGGCCCGCATCACCCATGCGGCAGGCGCCCTGTTCCACACCGACGCGGTTCAGGCGGTGGGCAAGATTCCGGTGGATGTCCGGGACCTCGACGTGGACTTTCTGACCATGTCCGCCCACAAGATTTACGGGCCCAAGGGCATCGGCGCTTTGTACGTCAAGAAGGGAGCGCCCTACTGCCCGCTGATTCTCGGCGGGCACCAGGAGAACGGCCGCCGCGCCGGAACGGAGAATTCCCTGGGCATCATCGGCATGGGCAAGGCCATCGAGATGCGCGCCCTGGAGATGGACGCCGAGGAAAAGCGGCTCCTTGAACTCAAGAACGCCCTCAAGGAGGGCATCGCCAAGGCCATCCCGGACACGCTCTTCATGGGGCATCCGGAATACTGCCTGCCGGGGACCCTCAGCGTGTCCTTCGCCGGGGCCGAAGGCGAGGCCATCCTCCTCTATCTGGACCTGGCCGGCATCGCCGTGTCCACGGGCTCGGCCTGCGCGTCGGGCTCCCTGGACCCGTCCCACGTCATCATGGCCACGGGAGTGCCCGTGGAGAACGCCCACGGCTCGGTGCGCATCAGCCTCGGCCGCGAGAACACCATGGAAGACGTGCAGTACATGCTCGAACACCTCCCCCAAATCATCGACCGCATCCGGACCATGTCCACTGCGTACAGGAGAAGATAAATGGCCAAATGGACATACTCAGACAAGGTGAAGGACCACTTCATGAACCCGCGCAACATCCTGCGCGAGGACAACGAGGCCGAGTACCACGGCATCGGACTGACGGGGAACATCAAGTGCGGGGACGAGATGATGGTCTACATCAAGGTTGACCCCGAAAAGCTGACCATCACCGACTGCAAGTGGCGCACATACGGCTGCGCCAGCGCCATAGCCAGCACGTCCATCCTCTCGGAGATGGTCATCGGCATGACCCTGGACCAGGCCTACGGCATCACGGCCAAGGACATTCTGAAGGAGCTGGACGGCCTGCCGGACAACAAGGTGCATTGCTCGGTGCTCGGCGACAAGGCGCTCAGGGCCGCCATCGACGACTACTACGGCAAGAACGGCATGGAAGACCGCATCAAGACCAAGGGCGCGAAGATCGTGTGCGAATGCATGCAGGTCACGGACGAGGACATTGAACATGCCGTTCTGGACGGGGCGCGGAGCTTCCACGAACTGCAGGAGATGACCAAAATCGGCACGGGCTGCGGCGAATGCCAGGAAAACGCCCAGGCCGTCATGTCCGGCTACATCCAGAAACATTTCGGGCTCTAGGCCCGGAACAAGGGGGCGGCCATGAAGATTCTGGCCTTCGGCGCAACAGGGTTTGTCGGCGCGCATCTCGTGCCCCATCTTCAGGAGCGCGGCCACGAGACGACCGTGGCCGCCCGCTCGGCAAAGGCGAGCTTCGGGCCCGGTGTGAACGTCGTCAGGGCCGACCCGACCTCCCCCGGCCCCTGGCAGGACCTGATCGCGCAGCACGACGCCGTGATCAACCTGACCGGAAGCCCGGTGGCAACGCGTTGGAACGAAGCCGCAAAGAAGAGCATCCTCGAAACCAGGATCATGAGCACCCGCAACATCGTCGACGCCCTGGCCGGGACGGCGGGAAAAACCCTGCTCTGCGCCAACGCCGTCGGGTACTACGGCGACGGCGGTGACAGGCTGTTGACCGAGGACTCCCCGCGCGGGACAGGTTTCCTGGCCGATGTGGCCGCGGCCTGGCAGGCCGAGGCCCTGCGCGCCGAAGGTTTCGGCCACCGCGTGGTCATGCCGCGCATCTCCGTGGTCCTCGGAAACGGCGGGGCTCTGGCGAAGATGTTCCTCCCCTTCTCCCTGGGGCTCGGAGGCAGGCTGGGCAGCGGGAAACAGTGGTTCCCCTGGATTCACATCCAGGATCTGGTGAGGGTCATGAGCTTTCTGCTGGAAACGCCCCGGGCCTCGGGCCCGTACAACGCCTGCTCGCCGGACCCCGTGACCAACGCGCGTTTCACCGCGGCCTTGGCCCGGGCGCTGAAACGGCCGGCCATCCTGCCCGTCCCGGCCCCGGCCCTGCGTCTGATCATGGGCGAGGCAGCGGAAATGCTCCTGACGGGACAGCGCTGCGTGCCGGCCGCCCTGGGGGCCCTGGGGTTCACGTTCGCCCATCCGGACCTGGACAAGGCCCTGGCCGACGTCATACCCGCCCTCAAGACCGCCTGACGTTACCGATTTGCCTCTCAGGGGCATGCTTCTTGTTTTTTGAGCCTCCCTGGCTTACCAGACAAGAAGCATTTTTTTTGGGGCTTTGCCCATAAACCCAGGGAGACGCAATGCACGACGCGCCGATCTTCGACACCACCATCCCCGATCTGGGGGCCTGCCGGGTCGACAATCCGCTGCCCTATTGCCATCACATCGACGACACGGCCAAGATGCGCATGTTCCTCTCCGGAGATGTCATCGAGGACGCCATCGGCCCCAACACCCTCTGCGAGTTCGAGGAAGCGGGACCGCGCCGGAAAATCTATTTCGACCCGCCCAAGACCAAATGCGCCATCGTCACCTGCGGCGGTCTCTGCCCCGGCATCAACGACGTGATCCGGGCCATCGTCATGAGCGCGCACCACAACTACCATGTTTCGGGAACCTTCGGCATCCGTTACGGGTTGCAGGGGTTCATCCCCCGCTTCAAGCACGACATCATGGAACTGACGCCGGACAACGTCGCCGACATCCACGAGTTCGGAGGCACGGTGCTGTCCTCGTCGCGCGGCCCCCAGCCCCCCGAGGAGATCGTGGACGCGCTGGAGCGCATGAATGTCTCCATCCTCTTCATGATCGGCGGGGACGGGACCATGAAGGCGGCCGACGCCGTGACGCAGGAAGTGCTTCGGCGCGGGCTCAAGATCGCCATTGTCGGCATCCCCAAGACCATCGACAACGACATCAACTTCGTGACCCGCTCCTTCGGCTTCGACACGGCCGTGGAGAAGGCCACGGAGTCCATACGCTGCGCCCACGTCGAGGCCCTGGGCGCGCCGGGCGGCATCGGCATGGTCAAGCTCATGGGCCGGGAGTCGGGCTTCATTGCCGCCCAGGCCAGCCTGGCCCTGAAGGAAGTCAACTTCGTGCTGGTGCCCGAAGCCCCCTTCGAGCTGCACGGCCCTGACGGGTTCCTGGCCCAGCTCAGGACGCGCATCGAACAGCGGCAGCACGCCGTCATCGTCGTGGCCGAAGGCGCCGGACAGGACCTCTGCCGGGCGGACAACGGCCACGATCTTTCGGGCAACCCCATTCTGGGCGACATCTGCGACGTGCTGCGCGCGGAGATCAAGAAGTATTTCGCCGAAACGAACGTCCCCTTCACCCTCAAGTACATCGACCCGAGCTACATCATCCGCTCCATCCCGGCCAACTCCAACGACCGCATCTACTGCGGGTTCCTGGGCCAGCACGCCGTGCACGCGGCCATGGCCGGAAAGACGGGGATGGTCGTGTCCAAGCTCCAGGACCGCTATCTCCACCTGCCCCTCAACCTGGTCACCTCCAAACGCCGCAGGCTGAACATCCGCTCCAACTACTGGCGGTCCGTCCTGGAATCCACCGGCCAGCCGCAAGCCATGTTCACCTGCATGAAAACGACGGAGAAATCATGAAACGCGTCCTCGTCATCCTTGCCGTCCTGGGCCTGGCCGTCGGCGGCTACTGGTTCCTGCAGAACCGCGAACGCTTTTTCCCCAAACCCGTGGCCAAGGAAGTGGCCCCGCAGCGCTGGCAGGTCAGCACGGCCAAGGCGCCCGAGCCCCTGAACGCCACCGCCCCCGTTGCGCTCAACGCCACAAACGCCAGCGCCGAGGTCAACGCCACCGCCGGGACCAACGCCACCCTGCAGCCTGCCGCGGACGAGATCCTGCGCCACGATTTCGTCAGCGACCTGAGCGAATACCTCGTAGCCCGCTATCTCCCCGGCGGCACCAAGAAGAACCCGGCCCCCCAAGGACGCTTCGACCTCAACGTCAAATCCGTGAACATGCGCTACGGGATCGATTTCCCGGGGATGAACGTTGACCCCGTCGACACCCTCGGCTCCCGCAAGGCCATTTTCGGGCACGTGCTGCAGGAGCCGGTGCTGGAGTTTCTGCACGCCGCCTACACCCCGCTCTTCCTGGACAGCCTGGATGCGGCCCTGAGCTCCACCAGCCACACTCTGGCCTCCGGTAAGAGCGTTCCTGTCACCGAGGAGCAGCGCAAGGAGATGCTGACCATGCTGGCCGCCCGCCTGCGCGCCGTGGGCCAGACCATGGGGGCCCTGGCCCGCACGGATTCCATCCGGCCGCTGGTGGCCAAGTATCTTGAGGACATCGAAAACGTCAGCCAGGCGCATCTGGCTTTCTGGAACGTACAGGGCGAAAACGCATCCCTGGCGGCCCGCGACGAAGCCAGCACACGCATCAAGACGACCATCCAGACCCGGGAGATTTCACGCCAGCGCCTGCTGCAGGCCATAGTGACCGTGGCCAGCCCGCAGGGCATGGACGCCTCGGAGCTCATTTACCTGGCGCAGTGGATGTACAGAAGAGGCCTGGAAGACCCGCAACGGGTCAGAATGACCGGCAGGGCCGGCGACCTTCTGGTCAAGGTCGCCGACGCGGTGGAGGAGCGCTCCCGTCAGCCCAGGCCGGAGCCGGACGCTCAAAACGCGACGGAAGAACCCCGAAAAGCCGGGGAATGATCAGGACAGGAAATTCTTGACGAGCCAGCAGGTCTGGACCACGTCACCTCCCGCCTCGTGCAGGACGAACTCAAGCGAACCCCGGTTTCCCAGCCGGGGTTCACATTTTTCGTTGTTCCACAGCGACAGCCAGCCGGGCCCCCACTCCGAATAGGGGAAGGCCAGGGTTCCGATGCGGTAGAGGTCCGCAACGGTCCAGCCCGCCTCGGCCAGTTCCTGGCTGTGTTCCCGGAACCAGACCAGGGAGCGCGCATAGGCTCGGGCCTGCTCTTTGGCGATTTTCCCGCCCTTCAACAGTTCCGCGCTCGCCTCGAGTTCCTCTTCGAATGCTGACATCTGGATTACCCTGCTTGTTTCATGGCCGCGAAACCGGCCGAGTGTACTGCACGCCGATGCCGAATCGCGTCTTGTCCGTGCACCCCAGGTCCCTGGTCCAGCGCACCCGCCCCTGAAAGCTGCGGTGCGCGGCCAAACCCTTCTTTTCGGGGTGCAGATTCAGCAGCTGGACATAGATGACCGAGCCGGTCCGAAGCGGCGAGCACGTCTCCATGCACAACCCGCCTTCGCCCATGTCGATGAGCCGGCCGTCGTGGTACTCTTCACTGTCCACCAAGCTGTACTTCACGCTGTTGTCCTTGCGCTGGCGCGGGAATGCGCGCCTGTTTGTTGCGTCGTCGGCCATCCTTCCCTCCCCATCCCCGGCATCTTGGAGACTAATCTCATCGTATAGTCCTTCCCGGGGAAAAGAAAAGGGGCTGTTCAGCCGAGCCTGTCCAAGCCGTCCGGCGTGCACAGGAGAAAGTCCTCATCGGCCAGGCGACCCGCCAGCATCCCGTGGCCCGGAATGCGGGTCCCGGAAAACGTGCCGTCGTAGATCAGCCCGATGCCGCAGCTCGGCGACCTGGGCTGGAGCACTGCGGTTCGGGCCCCTGTCAGCCGGGCGATACGTACGACCTGCTCAACGCCGCGCCTGAAAGCCTCGGTCAGATCAGAGCCGTCACGGGTCACGGCCTTTCCCTGTAGCAGTTCCACCGGTTGCCGCGGCGTGGGCAGGCCGCCCAGCTGCTCCGGACAGACGGGAATGAGGGTGAAGCGATCGGCCAGGGCCGTAATGCGTTCATCGGCTTCCATGCGGCCGTCGTAACGGCAATACACGCCGAGCAGGCAGGCGCTGACCAGAATGCAGCGGTCTTGCGCCGGCCGGAAATCGTCTCTTGTCATCGTGTGGTCCATCCTGTAGCCCTATGAACTCGATTGCATTCCTTGAAAAACCTGACATTCCGGAGGCTTCATGTCACTTCTGCAGTCCGCCATCGACGGGATACGCCCCCTCGACCCGACATATTTCGACCTGGCCCAGGCCCATCTCGACACACAGACCAAGCCCAAAGGGAGCCTTGGCACCCTGGAGGGCATCGCCTGCCGCCTGGTGGCCCTGGCCGCCGGGGGCGCGCCCGCGGTCGACCCGGCGCGCGTGTACACCTGCGCCGGTGACCATGGGGTTGCGGCCCAGGGCGTGAGCCTCTTCCCGCAGGAAGTGACGCGGCAGATGGTCGAAAATTTCGTTCGCAACGGCGCGGCCATCAACGTGCTGACGCGCACGGCCGGAGTGGACCTCAGGGTTGTGGACGCGGGCTGCCTGGGCGGCGCGTTCCCCGAACACCCCGCGCTGGTGCAGTGCAAGGTCGCTCCGGGCACCCGCGACTTCACCACCCACGCGGCCATGACCCGCGAGGAATGCGTCCAGGCCCTGGAAAACGGTATTCGCCTGGCCCGCGCCGCCAAGGAGGACGGCATCCGCACCCTCTGCACCGGCGAGATGGGCATCGCCAACACCACCCCGGCCACGGCCCTTTTCAGCGCCTACCTGGGCCTTGACCCCGAGGCCATCACGGGTCCGGGCACGGGTCTGAACGCGGAAGGGGTGCGCCACAAGATCCGGGTCATCCAAAAGGCCCTGGCCCTGCACGCGCCGGCCGTCGCCACGGGCGACCCCATCGGCATTCTGGCCTGCCTGGGCGGGTTCGAAATCGCCACCCTGGCGGGGATGCTTCTGGGCGGCGCGAGCCTGGGCATGGCGCTGGTCATCGACGGCTTCATTTCAAGCAGCGCCTTTGCCGCGGCCCGGGCCATATGCCCGACCGTGGCCGAATACGCCTTCTTCGCCCATGCCTCGGCCGAACCGGGCTTTGCCGCCGTCATGGAGGGAGTGGGCGCGGCCCCCATCCTCAACCTGGGCATGCGCCTGGGCGAGGGCACGGGAGCGGCCATGGCCGTTTTCATCCTGCGCAGCGCGGCCAACATCTACAACGAAATGGCCACGTTCGCCTCGGCAGGTGTGAACGCCGGAAAATGAAAAGGGCGGGCGGTCAACCCGCCTGCCCTTTCGCGTCGGAAGCGGCCCGGTTCAGACCGCCGCGCCGCTCCTGTAGACCTCGTCCAGAATCTCCTGGCCGCCCTGTTCAAGGACCGCCCTGGCGACTCCCGCCCCAAGCTGCACGGCCTCCGTGGCCGGGCCCGAAGCCTCGTGCCGGATGACACGCTCCCCGCACAGATCGGCCACCAGGCCCGTCAGCGTCAGCGCCTGGCCTGAAAGGGTCGCAAAACCGGCGATGGGCACCTGGCAGCCGCCGTCCAGCCCGAAAAGGAAGGACCGCTCGGCTTCAACGCAGGCCCTCGTGGGCGCATGGTCCAGGAAGGCCAGCAGCCCGTCCAGCTCCGGCCGGTCGGTGCGGAACTCGATGCCCAGCGCGCCCTGCGCCACGGCAGGGTAGAACGCCGGAGGGGCAAGCTCCTGCATGTGCGGCGCGCCAAGGCCCAGGCGGTTCAGGCCGGCCATGGCCACGATGATGGCGTCGAACTCTCCGGCCATGAGCTTGCCGACCCGGGTGTCCAGGTTGCCGCGCAGGGACACGATGCACAGGTCCCGACGCATGCCCATGAGCTGGGTCTGACGGCGCAGGCTGCTAGTGCCGACGCGGGCGCCGGCGGGCAGCGAGGCGATGTCGGGGTACGCGGCGCTCAGAAAGCAGTCCGTGGGCGCTTCGCGCTCGGGGATGATGCCGAGCTTGAGCCCCTCGGGCAGCTCCGCCGGGACATCCTTCATGGAGTGCACGGCGATGTCGGCCTCGCCAGCCAGCAGCGCCTCCTCGATCTCCTTCACGAACAGGCCCTTGCCGCCGATCTTGGCCAGCGGGACGTCCAGAATCTTGTCGCCCTTGGTCTTGATGATGTTCAGTTCGACGTTGATGCCTGGATACTGGGCCCGGAGCAGATCCGAAATGTGATGCGCCTGCCACAGGGCCAGTTTGCTCCCGCGGGTGGCGATGCGAATGTTGTTCATCAAAAGTCCTTTGAGGGTTAGCCGCAACTGGAGCAGTTGCCGCCGCTGCAGGAACCGCAGCCGCTCTTGCCCCGTGTGGTGATGGCGTTGGCGCTGGGCGAACCCATGACAATGGGACCGCCGGTCCGGAACACCCCGCGCGAAATGAGCTTGGTCGTATCCCCTGACCCGCAGGCCGGGCAGACTGGCTGCTCGCCGCCGAGGACGATCTCCTCGAACTCCTTCTGGCATGCATTGCAGACGTATTCAAAAATAGGCATGCGTCCTCCTTAAATTACGATTGCTCGGAGCCCAGGAAAGGTTCGAGCTCGTCAACCGCTTCAAACAGATAGTAATCCACCAGGCCGCAGAGCAGGTGGCCGATGGCGGCATGAATTTCCTGGATGAGCGGAGTCCGGGTATCAGGCACGATGAGGGCGTGATGGCAGTGCCGGACCATGGTCCCGCCGTTGCCGCCGCCGATCCCGACCGTTACCAGACCGTTCTCCAAGCCCACGCGCAGGGCCTCGTTGACGTTGGCGCTTTTGCCCGAGGTGGAAATCCCGATCAGCACGTCTCCGGGCCGGCCCAGGGCCTGCACCTGCTTGCTGAAGACCTGCTCGAACGAATAGTCGTTGCCGATGGCCGTCAGGGCCGACGAATCCGTGGTCAGCGCGATGGCCGGCAGTGGCGGTCGCTCCATCATGAACCGGTTGACCAGCTCCGCCGCGAAATGCTGTGCGTCGGCGGCGCTCCCGCCGTTGCCGCAGAAAAGAATCTTTCCGCCGCCCGTAAGGCTCAGAGCCATGGCCCGGGCGACCTCGGCGACCTGCTCCGCATGGTCGGCGAAAAACGCGGTCCGCAGCGTGGCGCCATCCTGCGCATGGGTCGTGATGATCCGCAGTACGCGATCGGTCATGGACTGCCCCTCCCCTTGATCGTTGAACAGGACCATGGTTTGTAAGTTCCCCCCTGCCCTTTGGCAAGGGTTTCTTCCCCCGCGCACATGCGTCCTGATTATACAAAAATGCAAAATTGCCAGCGCCGCATCCGCCCGGGATTGACAATTTCGGAATGCGAAACCGAATCGGCGCAATCGCCCGCAAAGCCAGACAAGGAGCGAATTTACGTAGCGTAGCGCCCCTGAACGCCGTCGATGATTCGCAAGCGCATACGGTTTGGCGAAGGCACGATGATTGCACAATCAAACCATGCCTAAGCAGTTCGAATCACGCATTTCTTTCCGAGAGTCCGGAGTTTCTTACAAAATAGGGTGCACGACCCTCAAATACCTTTCTTTTTTTGGTTTTCTCGTTTAGAAAAACCGTCACTTTGTAACACTTACTTATGGAGGTTGTTTGTGAAGAAATTTGCCCGTGTTTTCCTGGCCCTGGTATGCGTGCTGCTCTTTGCTGCGGCCGCGGGCGCCGAAACCATCAAGATCGGCTTCAACATCCCGTTGACCGGCGACATCCCCAAAGTGGGTGAAGAATCCAAGTTCGCCGGAGAAATGCTCAAGGAGGACATCAACTCCCAGGGCGGCCTCGAAGTCGGCGGCAAAAAGTACATGCTCGAGTTCATCTACGAGGACAACGAATCCAAGGCCGAATCCGCTGTCGCCGCAGCCCTGAAGCTCATCGAACGCGACGGCGTCCTGGCCATTGTCGGCCCCAACTCCAGCAAGCAGGCCGTCCCGGCCGGCCAGGTGTGCGACGACAACCAGACCCCGATGATCTCCCCCTGGTCCACCAACCCCGACACCACCAAGGACCGTCCGTGGGTCTTCCGCGCCGCCTTCCTCGACCCCTTCCAGGGTCCCGTGGCAGTGGACTTCGCCATGGAGCAGTTCAAGGCCAAGACCGCCGCGGTGCTCTACGCCCTGGACAACGACTATTCCAAGGGCCTGGCTGAAATCTTCCGTGACGATTTCAACGCCAAGAACGGCGCCGGCGCCGTCAAGGCCTTCGAGTCCTACTCCTCCAAGGATCAGGATTTCAGCGCTCAGCTGACGACCATCCTGGCCGCCAAGCCCGACTTCATCTTCCTGCCCGACAACTACAATGAGGTCGCCCTCATCGTGAAGCAGGCCCACGACCTCGGCTGGAAGGGCCCCTTCATGGGCGCCGACGCCTGGGGCAACTCCGAACTGATGGCACTGTGCGGCGACGACTGCAAAGGCCAGTACTTCTCGACCCACTACGCCGCCGCCGGCGCCACCGGCGACACCAAGGTCTTCATCGATCGCTACAAGGCCAAGTACGGCTATGAGCCCGCCGACGTGGCCGCTCTGACCTGGGACGCCACCCGCCTGGTGTTGCAGGCCATCCAGAACACCGGCGGGCTGACCGGCAAGGAGCGCGCCGACCGCAAGGCCATCCGCGACGCCATGGCCGCCATCCCAGAGTTCCCCGGCATCACCGGCAACATGAAATTCGACGAGCAGGGCGACCCCATCAAGTGCGCCGTCGTCGTCAAGATCAGCGACCAGGGTGAATTCGTCTTCACCAAGTCCGTTTGCCCGTAAGACTCATTCACGGTGCGCGGGGACCCGTCCCCGCGCACCTTTTCGCTTTTTCACGCCAACGTGGTCATCCCGGGCTCCAGGTATCCCGGGATTGACGGTTCCAAGGACAGATGGGGGAAATTTCGTGCTCGCAAGTATCATCCAGAACCTTTTCAACGCCTTCCAGTGGGGCAGTTTCTACTCCCTGATCGCGCTCGGCTACACGCTGGTTTACGGCGTGCTGCGTCTGATCAACTTCGCCCACGGCGACATCTTCATGGTCGGCGCCTACATCGCCTTTTTCATCGCCACGGCCATCCTCGGCATGGCCATGTCGCTTCCGGGATGGATGGTGCTGGCCATGGTCATTCCCGCGACCATGATCCTGACCGCCCTGGTCGGCGTCTCCCTGGAACGCATCGCCTACCGCCCGCTGCGCCGCAAGGGCGCGCACCGGCTTTATGTCGTCATTACCGCCCTGATGTGCGGCCTGGTGCTGGAAAACGGCAACCTGGCCCTGCTCGGCGCCAGCCGGAAGAGCTTCCCGGAACTGGTCGACAAGGTCGTGTACAGCATAGGCGACGTGAGCATGACCAACCTCAAGATAGGGGTCGTGCTCTCGGCAGTCCTGGTCTTCATTTTTCTTCAGTTCATCGTCACCAAGACCAAGATCGGCATGGCCATGAGGGCCATCTCCTACGACAAGTTCGCGGTCCCGCTCATGGGCATCCCCATCGACACCGTCATCGTCTTCACCTTCATCCTCGGCTCCTCCTTCGCCGGCCTGGCGGGGTTGCTCTTTGCGCTCTCCTACCCCATCCTGGACCCGTACATGGGCGCCATGGTCGGCTGGAAGGCGTTCATCGCCGCGGTGGTGGGCGGAATCGGCGACATCCGGGGCGCGTTCCTGGGCGGATTCCTCCTCGGCTTCGTGGAAATCCTCGTCGTCGCGGTCTTCCCCTCGACCTACAGGGACCTGATCGCCTTCGCCATCCTGATGGTCATCCTGTGCATCAAACCGACCGGCATGTTCGGCGTGGCGGGCACGACCAAGATCTGATGGCGCCCGCGCACGCAGCCACGTCTGCGGCACGGCCTTTCGCTTCATCCGGAATTCGAGGAATACAATGCAGAAACTTACCGTACCCACGCTGCTCCTGGCGATGACCGGCGTAGTCGTGTTCATGTCGCACCAGGAGTACATCGACCTGTACATCCAGTCCGTCATCATGTTCATGGGCGTGAACATCATCCTGTCCAGCAGCTTCAACATCGTGAACGGCTACATGGGAGAATTCGCCTGCGGTCACGCCGGCTTCATGGCGGTCGGGGCCTACGTGACGTCCATCCTGAACGTCATGCTCTTCACCGACGACAAGGTCTTCGGCAACGCCCTTCTTTCCCCCGAGCTGGCCGTCTTCCTTTTCCCCGTCACCCTCCTCGTCGGCGGTGTCGCCGCGGCGCTGGCCGGTGTCCTGGTGGCCATTCCCTCCTTCAAGACCCGGGATGACTACCTGGCCATCATCACCATCGCGGCCAACTACATCATCATCAGCACCATCATCAACATGGACTCCATCGGCGGCGCCAGAGGCTTCATGGGCATGAAGAAGGTCCTCTTCGCCATGGACGACAGCCTCAGCGTGCCCTGGATCCTCATCTGGGTCATGGTTTTCACCATCGGCACGGTGTTCATCATCCGCCGCTTCGTTTCGTCCACCTACGGCAAGGGCATCATCGCCATCAAACAGGACGAGGTGGCCGCCGAGATCATGAGTGTCAACACCAACCGCATGAAGCTCGTAGCCTTCATGCTCTCCAGCGGGCTGGCCGGGATCGCCGGCGGACTCTTCGCGCACATCCTGGGCTACATCAACCCCAACTCCTTCGGCATCCTCAAATCGACGGAATGCCTGGTCATGGTCTACCTGGGCGGAATGGGCTCCCTGAGCGGCTCGGTGCTCTCGGCCATCATCTTCACCCTGCTGCTGGAGTCGCTGCGCTTCGTCCTGCCGTGGATGGACACGGTCCTGCACTACGCCCACCTTCTCCCGGACGGTTACGAACTGAGCCAAGTATGGAAATGGGTCATCATTCCGCTCATCCTCATCCTGCTCATGCAATTCCGCCCCGAGGGCATCATGGGCAACCGGGAACTGTCCGACATCTTCCCGGGGCTGAAGCGGTTCTACTCTTTCAAATAGCGCGCGGGACAGCGTCTGGCCGCCGATTCCATCACCTGGAGCACCTATGTCTCTACTGCAGATTACAAACATGTCCAAAACCTTCGGAGGGCTGCGGGCCGTCTCGGACTTCTCCATCTCCCTCGAAGGCCAGGAACTCATCGCCCTGATCGGGCCCAATGGCGCCGGGAAGACCACGGTCTTCAACATGGTGTCGGGCTTCTATTCCCCCACGGAAGGTTCGCTCGTCTTCAAGGGAAAAAACCTGGCCGGCCTCAAGCCGCACCAGGTCACGGCCTTGGGCATCGCCCGTACCTTCCAGAACATCCGCCTCTGGCACGACATGACCGTGCTCGAGAACATCCAGATCTCCCAGCACTACAACCTGGGATACAACCTGCTGGACGCGTTCCTGCGCAGCGGGCGCTACATGAAAAACGAAAAACGCCTGACGGACCGCGGCTACGAGATCCTCGAAGCCCTCGACCTCAAGGCCTTCGCGCTGGAAAAGCCCAAGAATCTGCCCTACGGCCTGCAGCGGCGCGTGGAGATTGCCAGGGCCCTTTCCATCAACCCGTCCCTGCTGCTCCTCGACGAGCCTGCGGCGGGCCTCAATTCGGCCGACGTCAAGGACCTCATCAAGCTCATCAAGTGGATTCACGGCGAGTTCAAGATCGCCATCTGGATGATCGAGCATCAGATGGACGTCGTCATGTCGCTGTGCTCGTGGATCAAAGTCATTGACTTTGGCGTGACCATTGCCGAGGGGACTCCGGAACAGATTCAGAAGAATCCGGACGTCATCAAGGCCTACCTTGGAGATGAGAATATATAATGCTGCTTGAAATCAAGAATCTCTACGTCAAATACGGCAATATCGAGGCCTTGCACGGCATCTCCTTCAACGTGGACAAGGGCGAGATCGTCACCCTGATCGGCGCCAACGGCGCAGGCAAGACCACGACCCTGCACACCATCACGCGCGTCCCCCCGCCGGAAGGGCCCAAGGTCACCCAGGGCGACATCCTCTACAAGGGCCAGAGCATCCTCGGCGTGGAAGCCCACAAGGTCGTGCAGGATCTGCACATCGCCCTCTCGCCTGAAGGCCGGCACATCTTCGGGAACCTGACGGTCGAAGAGAACCTGCAACTGGCCACGTACGCCCGCAATGACCACGACACCATCCAGGAAGATTTCAAGCGCGTGTACGACCTGTTTCCCCGGCTCTACGAGCGGCGCAAGCAGCGCAGTGAGTCCCTGTCGGGCGGAGAGCAGCAGATGCTTTCCGTCGGGAGGTCGCTGATGACCGGTGCCGACTTCATCATGCTCGATGAACCTTCCATGGGCCTGGCTCCGCTCCTGATGTACGACATGTTCCGGGCCTTGAAGGAACTCAATTCCCAGGGCATGACGCTCCTGCTGATCGAGCAGAACGCGCGCATCGCGTTGCAGTTCGCGCACCGCGGCTACGTCCTCGACACGGGGGCCATCGTGGCCTCGGGCAACGCCAAGGAACTCATGAACAACCCGGATGTGAAGAAAGCCTATCTCGGGGGCTGAGCCCCGGCTTTCCCCATTTCTCAGGAAGCCCGGGCGTCATTGCTTGGGCTTCGTTTTTGGCGGACACACAATGGAAAACGACAACATCATCCTCATCGGCATGGCCGCGGCCGGAAAGACCACCGTGGGCAAACGGCTGGCCAGGAGGCTCGGTTGGGCCTTCGCGGACACGGACCTTCTCATGGAGGCCTGGTGGGGAGCGCCACTGCAGAAGATCAAGGACCATCTCGGCCTCGAAGCCTTCATTCGGGCCGAGGCCGAGCAGGTCATGCGCACGTTTCTCAAGAAGTGCGTCATCGCCACGGGCGGCAGCGTGGTCTATTCCGAGCCGGCCATGGCTCATCTGGCAAGCCAGGGACGGATCGTGTACCTTGAATCATCTTATGAAAACATCGCCCGCCGGCTGACGAACCCCCTCTCCCGTGGTCTGGCCATCGGTCCCGGGCAGACCATCAAGGACCTTTACGACGAGCGCGCGCCCCTGTATGCACGCTACGCCCAGGTGCGGGTGCGCACGGACGAGGAAAGCCCGGGCCAGACCTGCACCGCAATTATCCAAGCCCTTTCCGGAACCATCGAGGACCTGTCGTGACCAAGAAACTCCTGCCGGCCCAGGCCTTCCGCAAGCTGGCCGCCCTCTATGCCGACATGCAGGACGCCTACGTCAGATATGCCCAGGCCCTGGGCCTGACCTGCGAAAACTGCACGGACAACTGCTGCACCAGCTATTTCCAGCACCACACCCGTATCGAATGGGCCTACCTGCTGCAGGGCCTGGCCGGACTGCCCGCCGCCCGCAGGGCCGCCTACGAGGAAAGGGCACGGAACTACGTGCGCGAGGCGCACAACGCCCTGGCCAGGGGAGAACGCCCCCGCATCATGTGCCCCCTGAACGACGACGGGCGCTGCGGGGTCTACGCGCACCGCCTGATGATCTGCCGTCTGCATGGCGTGCCGAACAGCCTGCGCTACCCCAACGGGCGTGTGATCGACTTCCCGGGCTGTTTCCGCAGCCAGGAACTGTGCGCCGAAGGCGGGTCCTACCCGGTCCTGGACCGCACCCCCCTGTACACGCGCCTCATGGAACTCGAAGTGCAGTTCGTCGGTCCCGGGAAGATCCGCACCATGCCGCGGGTTGATCTGACCCTGGCGGAGATGATAGTTCAGGGGGCACCCGAATCGTGAAACCAAGGAGCCTGGCAATGCATTCACGCCTGATGACGGCCCTCATTCTAATGACCCTGCTGATGGCCTCCTGCGCGCACCTGAGCGTCGTGCACCTGGACAAGAAGCCCTGGACCCTGGGACAGCAGGAAACCCTGGCCATGCGCTACTGGGAGTTCACCTACACGAGCCGCCTGGAGGACAACAAGCTGATCGTCACCGGCACGGCCAAACCCATTGCCGGAGCCGTCCCTGAATGGGCCACCTGGATCCAGGACCTGTGGATGCAGATCTACCTGAGCGACGACCAGAGCCGGGTGCTGGCCAAGGACCTCCGCCTCTACCTGCCCACCAGCCTGGATCACGACACGGGCGTGCCCTTCGAGTTCCATCTCACGCCCGAGGCTTTGGGCTCTTCCGGCCCCCTGTACATTTCCTTCGGCTACCGCATGGAGCTGACGGCCCAGAAAAACACCATGGGCGCCCAGGGCACATCCCAGGTCTTTTTCGCCAGCCAGGGCGCCCTGTTCCAGTAGCCCCCAAACGCCCTCTCCAACATGCAAAAGCCCCCGGAAGTCTCCTCCCGGGGGCTTCTTTTTTGCCCGTACGAATACCCGGCAGCACACGCCGGGCCAGATCAATTCATGGCGCCGCGCTCTTCCTGCATCTGAACCTGAAGGTTCTGGATCAGCTGCAGGGCCTGGGCCGAGCCCTTCCATTCCTTGAAAGCGTGCATCCAGTAATCGAAACCGTAGATCTTCTGCATGAGCTGTTCCTCATGCAGATCCACCCACGTGTCGAAGAGGTACATCTCAACGGAAAATTCCTTGCTGTCCAAGACCTTGACAACGGTATTCGACGGGTATCTGCCACTCTCCAGATTGAGCTGGAGGAACTCGACCACAGACTGCTGGGACAACTCCGGAGAAAGCGGACGGCCTTGCACACGCTCTACGAGTTCCCAGTAGTCCGGGAATTGTGCCTGCATTTGCTTAATCTGTTCTTCGGTCAATTCAATGAAAAGATTTCCGTCTCTCTCCGCGATAAAATAATAGCGGAGCCAGAACTCGAAATGAAAAACTTCAGCCGTGTCAATCAGCGCATTCTGAGGAATTGCCATTTTTTACTCCCTGTACCTTAATGAACAATTTAGAGTCGTGAGATAAAACATTTTGACTACGAAAAAGCATGTATGAATACGTTACTCGATCTTTATTGACAAAATTTGCGGGGAAACGTAACGATCCAAATTACAAATACGCGATAGTTGGAGGTTAAGCATGGAAGATTATGTAAAGCAGGCCCTCGAAATCGTCAAAGCACAAGCCAGTGTGCGGAACATGACCGAGGAAGAGCTGACATCCATGGTTCGTTCGTTGACCGAAGGAATCAAGAATGTCGCTGAAGGAACGCAGCCCGAGCCGGTCAAGACTCCTTCTGCGGAAGACGCCAAGAAGGCCATCCGCGAAAAGAGCATCATCTGCATGGAGTGCGAAAAATCCTTCAAGGTACTGACCAAACGCCACTTGGCGACCCACGGCCTCACTCCCGAAGAATACCGGGAAAAATGGGGCTACAAGAAGGGTACGTCCCTGGTGGCCAAATCCCTGGCTCGCGACCGCCGCAAGAAGATGCAGGACATGAAGCTCTGGGAAAAACGGGTCAAGAAGTAGCTCCCCTCAGTCAAGGGCGAAGCAAACGCTTCGCCCTTTTTCATTCCCCGCCCTCGAAGAACTGCGCCGTCTTGAGCAGGCGCCCCTGCAGCAGGGAGAAATCCGGATCAATGGCCTGCAGCACGAATACCGGGCTGACGTACAAGGCCTGCCAATCAAAATCAATGACATAGCCGTCTTCGCTGCTGTCGGCGGACTGGACCATGGGCCGCACGTCGACCTCCCCGGGCTCGCCCTTCTTGGTCAGCTTGGACACCTTCCACTCCGCGGCCTCGACAAAAGCGGCAAGACGCAAGGAAAAGCGGTCGCTGTCCTCCTTGCGCGCAAATCCCAGCTGGAAACGCTCGCGGACCGATATGGGGGCGCGGCGCTGGCAGGGCAACTCGTCCACCCGCGCGGTGCGCATACCCGCAGGCAGCTCCGCATCGAGGCGGGCGGGCAGGTCCGAGACGTCCAGGCGCTCGCGGACAAAGAAATCCATCCACTCGCACACGCTGCCCACGCCCACGGGCAGAGCCCGGGCAAAGGACAGCTGCGGCGCGGGATGAAACCCTCCGCTGAAGGCCAGGGGCAAGCGCGCCCGCCGGAAAGCCCGCTCGAAGATACGCTGCAACTCCAGTTGGCTCAGGTACATGGACGGGCCCGTCTTGGAATACCACAACCGGAAACGCTGCTCCCTGTGCTGCAGGTCCACGGCCGGCGCCGGCGAGTCATCGAGCCCGCCGGGTTCTTCCTGGTCGCGGGTGGCGCGGTTGATGACGGGGAGGATTTCGCTCTGCGCGGCCTGCCCGGACAGCTCCGAAGACCGGCCATCCAGGGTGCAGACACCACAGGCGCGGCAGGATTCATAGCGGCAGTCGGGCGTCACGGCCCCTTCGAGGGCGCGCCGACGTTCCGTCAGCAGGAACTTCCGGCTCACGCCCGAGGCCAGGTGGTCCCAAGGCAGGGGACGTTCCGGATCACGCGCGGCCAGATAGGCGTCAGGCTCCACTCCTGTCTCCTCGAAGGCTTCGAGCCAGGGTTCCAGACGCAGGTGGTCAGACCAGCTGGTGAAGAGTGCGCCCTTGCGGTAGGCCGCCTCCAGGGCCGGCGCCAGCCGCCTGTCGCCGCGGGAGAAGACCCCTTCGAGATAGGTCATGTGCGAGTGGTGCCACTTGAGCTTGAGCTTGCGGTACGGCCGGAAGATATTGCGCAGGTAGCCGATGCGCTCCTCGATCTCGGCCATGGAAATCTGCCGCTCCCACTGGAAGGGCGTGTGCGGCTTGGGCACGAAAGGCGAGACCGCGGCCGTGATCTGCAGACGCTTGGCGCCCCTGCCGGCGCTGGCCGCCACCTTCAGGCAGAGGTCCAGGATGCCGTCCAGGTCGTCCGGGGTCTCGGTGGGAAGCCCGATCATGAAATAGAGTTTGACCTGCTGCCAGCCCAGGCGGAACGCCTTGGAGGTATGGTCGAGGAGTTCCTCCTCGGTGACGCCCTTGTTGATGACGTCGCGCAGGCGCTGGGTGCCGGCCTCGGGGGCCAGGGTCATGCCCGTGTGACGGATCTTGCCCATGAGGCGCATGAGGTCCTCGGAAACCGAACCCACGCGCAGGGACGGCAGGGAAATGGAGACCTGCTCCTGGCGGCAATGGCTGTAGGAAGAGAGGAAAAGGGCTTCCAGGGCGCTGAAATCCCCGGTGCTCAGCGACAGGAAGGACAGTTCTTCGCTGCCCGTCCCGGCGAGGCCCTGATCGATGATGGAGCCGAGCACGTCCACCTCGCGCTCGCGCACGGGCCGGTAGATCATGCCCGCCTGGCAGAAGCGGCAGCCGCGGGTGCAGCCGCGCGCTATCTCCACGGACAGGCGGTCATGCACGGGCTTGCCGAAGGGCACGATCTGCCGCGTGGGGAAGGACACCTTGTTCATGTCCAGGACGACGCGCTTCTCCACCTTTTCCTGCCCGCCCCCCACAGGGCGCATGGCCCCGCTGCCGTCGTCCTCGAAACAGGACGGCACGTACACGCCCGGCAACGCGGCCAGACGGCGGATGAGCCCTGCCCGGTCGAGGCCCTCGTCCTTCCCGCGGGCCATGACCCCGAGCATCTCCGGCAGAATTTCCTCGCCGTCGCCCAGCACCATGACATCCACGAAGGCGGCCAGAGGCTCGGCGTTGAAGGTGCAGCCGCCACCGGTCACGACCAGGGGGTGGCCGTCACGGCGTTCGGCGGCGCGCAGGGGAATCCCGGCCAGGTCGAGCATGTAGAGGACGTTGGTGTAGCACAGCTCATGGGTGATGCTGAAGAGCACCGCGTCCAGGCCGCCCAGGGGCGTGTCGCTCTCCAGGGTGGCCAGGGGCGCGCCGTGTTCGCGCAGCACCGCTGCCACGTCCTCGGTGGGCGCAAAGACTCTCTCGGCGTAGAAGCGGTCGTCCGCGTTGACGATGTCGTAGAGGATCTTCTGGCCGAGGTAGGACATGCCCACCTCGTACAGGTCTGGAAAGGCCAGGGCCACATGGGCCGAAACCGTGGCCGGGTCCTTGTGCACGCTGTTGATCTCGGTGCCGAGATAGTGGCTGGGCCGGGAGAAAAGGGGAAGAAGAGCCTTCATGTGTCCTTGGGAGACGGAAGCCGGGCAGAAAAAAAGGCGGCACGCCACTTGTGGCAGAGCCACCCTTTTCTGCGGAAGCCCCGCGTTCGGGTTACTTTTTCAGAAACTTGCTGAAATCGGATACGCCGCCGCCCATGCCGCCAAGATTGCGCAGGCCGCCGGGGGCCGACAGGGTCAGGTTGGTGGTGGCCTCAAGATACTTGGTCTTGAGCTCCTCGGGCACGGTCTTGTACTGGTACATGACGTGCCGCTGGTCGATCTCGCCTTCCATTTCCTGGTCGAAGGGGTAGCCGAAAGGCAGCAGCAGCATCTGCACGCCGCCCTGCTGGGTGGGGATGGTCTGCAGGATGGCCGGGTCCTTGATGAGACCCTTTTCCTGATCCCACTTGCCCAGCACCATGTCGCCGTTCACCAGCTTGACCAATCTGATATCGTACATTGTCACCTCGTCGAGTTTTCTGCGGCCCGGGTCCGCGCGAAAAGCGCGCCTGGGCCAAAGGTCAATTGATTAAGAGCTGCATACGGCAGTGTCAAGGTCGCGCAACTGCGCCCTTCACGCCCGGGTTCCTTTGTGGTAGCCGACCCACAACACAGCGGGGGCGAACATGAACACTCTTGATATCGTTTTTTGCGTCATTCTCGGCTTTCTGGGCCTGCGCGGCATCTTCCGCGGCCTGATCAAGGAGGTGGCCTCCATTCTGGGCCTCATCCTGGGCTTCATCCTGGCCAACGCCTTCCACGCGGAACTCTCCCCCCTGCTCGTACGCCCCCTCGGCGGACCGGGGCTGGCCAATCTCGCCGCCTACCTAGGCATCTTCCTGGGCACCGTGGCAGCTGTCTTCCTGCTGGCGTCCCTCATCCGCAAAATCCTGCAACTCATCATGCTCGGCTGGCTGGACAGCATCGGCGGCGGGCTGCTGGGCTTTTTCAAGGGAGCGCTCCTGTGCAGCATCATCGTCATGGCGCTGACCGCCTTCCTGCCATCCAAGGCGACCATCCTGACGGAATCGCAGATCGTGCCCTACGTGAACACCTTCAACACCATGCTCTCGAACGCATTGCCCAAGGAAATGCGCGACCAGTTCCTCCTGCGCAGCCGCGAACTGCAGCAGGAGTGGGAAAAGCGGGTCATGGAAAAACTCAAGGATATGAAAGGAAATACCGGTGCAAAAACATAATTTCGACCGCATCGTCGAGGTCATCGACACGCTGACCGGCCCCGGCGGCTGCCCCTGGGACAAGGAACAGACCCCGCAGAGCATGTGCGACTACCTGGTGGAGGAATGCTTCGAACTGGTGGAGGCCATCCGCCAGAACGACCCTGCCGAGATCGCCGAGGAACTGGGCGACGTCCTCTTCCTGCTCCTCTTCATCGGCCGCCACATGGACCGTGAGATTCCCGGCTTCCTGCAGGACGCCATGGCCGCCAACGTGGCCAAGATGGTCCGCCGCCACCCCCATGTATACGGCGAAAAGGCGGCCGACGTGGCCGAGGTGGTCAGGAACTGGGAAAAGATCAAGAAAGAGGAAAAGGCCGAAAAGGAGAAGGACCCGGGCGTCTTCGCCTCCCTGCCGGCCAGCCTGCCGCCGTTGCTGCGCGCCTACCGCATCAATTCCAAGGCCGCCCGCGCAAACTTCACCTGGCCTACGGACGGCGACCAGGAGGCCAAGCTTGCCGAGGAATGGAACGAGTTGCAGGGCGCCCTGGCCGGAGACGACGCGGCGGCCAGGGAAGAAGAGTTCGGGGATTACCTCTTTGCGCTGGTGGAGTATGGCCGGCGCCGCGGCATCAAGGCCAACTCGGCCCTGGCAGTGGCCAACGCCAAGTTCCTGCGGCGCTTCGAAGCCATGGAAGGCCTGGCCAGGGAACGCGGGCTGGAACTGGACAGCATGTCTCTGACCGAGATGGACGTTCTCTGGGACGAAATAAAAAAAGGCCGCTGAGTAACGCCCAAGCTCAGGTACAAGCAGACTGCGAAAGTCGGAGGGCAATCGGCCCCATGCGCCCTCTCACAATCCGTGAACAGACCTGCCGCATGGATTTCCAGGGCACGAGGCAGGTTGCGTGAATCGAATCCCGCAGCCTGCCTAGAGCCCTTTTTCCTTGATGTGCGCCAGGATTTTCTCCAGCACCCGGTCCACATCCAGTGCGCTGGTATCGACGATCATGGCGTCCGGGGCGGGCTTCAGGGGGGCCACGACGCGGTTGCGGTCCTGGTCGTCGCGGATGCGGATCTGGGCGCGGATGCGTTCCAGGTCCTCCTCCATGCCCATGCTCTTGAGCTGGGAGTAGCGGCGCTTGGCGCGCACGTCGATGGAGGCGTCCAGGAAGAATTTGTGGCGTGCGTCGGGAAAGACCACGCTGCCCATGTCCCGCCCCTCGGCCACCAGGGAAACCATGCGGCCGATGGCCTGCTGGTTGCGGCGCAGGAAGTCCCGCACCACGGGGATGCGCCCCAGGTGGGAGGCCCACAGCCCCACCTCCTCGCTGCGGATCTGCGGCGAGAGAGGATAGCCGTTCAGCAGCAGTTCGGAATGCCTGCCCACTCCCTCCAGGTCGAAATCCAGACGGTTGAGTTCCGGCACGAGCTGGTCCACGGAACGCTCCCAGGCCCCTTCGCCGAAGGACAGGGCCACGGAGCGGAACATGGCCCCCGTGTCCAGGTACGCGATGCCCAGGCGTTCGGCCAGGGTCGTGGCCAACGTGGTCTTGCCGACGCCGGCCGGTCCATCAAGAGTGACGATGGTTGTCACGCAGCACCTCCGCTGTTTTTTCCAGAAATTCCCGGTTCTCGTCCTCGTTGCCGATGCTGACCCGCAGCTTGCCCGGCATGCCGTAACTGGCCAGGGGCCGGATGATGACCCCGCGCCGCAGAAGCTCCTCGAACAGGGCGCGCGCGTCCATGGGCGGGTCGAACATGAGGAAATTGGCCTGCGACGGCCACACCGTGCAGCCCAGGGCGGTCAGCCCGCGCGTCAGCGCCTCCCTCCCCTCGCGCACTACGCGCAGGGTCTCGGCCACGAAGATGTCATCCTCCAGGGCGGCCAATCCGGCCTGCTCGGCCAGGATGTTCACGCTGAACGGCAGCTTGACCCGCAGCAGCAGGTCCGCCAGCCACTCGGGCATGACGCCGTACCCCAGCCGCAGCCCCGCCAGCCCGTACATCTTGGAAAAGGTGCGCAGGATGACCAGATTCGGAACCCTCCCGAAATGCCGGAGCATGGAATACTCCTCCAGCGGCTCGGCAAAGTCGATGTACGCCTCGTCCACGACCAGGAGCGCGCGCGACGGCAGCTTCGCCGCCAGTTCGACCAGTTCCGCGGCCTTGCAGGCGTGGCCGGAGGGGTTGTCCGGGTTGGTCACGAAGACCAGGGCCGTGTTGTCGTCGGTCAGGGACAGAAGCGACTCGAAGGGAAAAGAGAAATCTTCGTTCAGTGGCGCCTGCCGGAACTCCACGCCGCACAGGCGGGACTGCACGTCATAGATGCTGAAGCAGGGCTTGAAGGCCACGACATTGTCCACGCCCGGCCTTGCCACCACCCGCAGCAGCAGGTCGATGATCTCGTCCGAACCGTTGCCGGCCACCACGCAGGCCGAAGGCACGCCCAGATGCGCACCCAGGGCCTCGCTCAGGGCCGGGGAGCCGGCCTGTGCGTACCGGAAAGCCAGGGGGCTCGTCCCGTTCAAGCGGGCCTGAACCACGGGGGACGTGCCCAGCGGATTCTCGTTGCTGGCCATCTTGATGACCCTGGACAGGCCGTACCGCTTTCTGATCTCATCGATGCTCAGGCCGGGCGAGTAGGGTTTGAAACCCTCCATCTCCGGTCTCACCGGAACCTTGGTCATATATTCTCCTCTCATCGCGCCCGACTTTCAACGTGCGGCGCGTTCTGCGTTTCCTTCGGCTTTGCCTGAAAAATCAATTCATCCCGTCCTGAAGGACCGTCCTCACGGCCCCGGCCACCAGCGCGAACTCCTCATCCAAGAGGGTCCGGGGATCGAGGCAGAAGCGCCCGTCCTCCACCCGGCCGATGACCGGGATGTCCGTGGCCAGCAGGCCCTGCCGCAGGGACTCCACATCCATGGCCGCCGGGCTCACGGCCACCAGGGCGGTGGGCAGGTCCTGCTCCGGGAAGGAGCCGCCGCCCACGCGCGAAAACCCGGGACGCACCGACACCTCGGCCAGGCCTGTCAAATCCCGGGCCAGCCTGCGCTTCAGACGCCGGGCCCGGGCCGACAGCTCGTCGCGGCCGGCCGTGATCATGGCCAGGGTCGGCACCTTGCGCCGCGCAAGCTCCGGATCGAGGTAGAGGCGCAGCGTGGCTTCCAGTGCGGCCAGCGTCATCTTGTCGATGCGCAGGGCCCGGTTGAGCTGGTTCTTCTTGATGCGGTCGATGTATTCCTTCCTGCCGACGATGACGCCCGCCTGGGGGCCGCCCAGGAGCTTGTCGCCGCTGAAGGAGACCACGTCCACCCCGCTTTTGAGCACCTGCTGCACCGTGGGCTCGGGCATGAACCCGTAGGGCGAGAAATCAAAGAGGTTGCCGCTGCCCAGATCCTCGAAGACGGGCAGGTTCCGCTCCCGGCCCAGGGTCACCAGATCCGCGATGTCCACTTCCTTGTGAAAGCCGATGATGCGGTAGTTGGAGGTGTGCACCTTCATGAGCATGGCCGTCCCTTCGCCGATGGCCTCCTCATAGTCGCGCAGGTGGGTGCGGTTGGTGGCCCCGACCTCGTGCAGCACGGCCCCGCTCTTCTTCATGACCTCGGGGATGCGGAAGGAGCCGCCGATCTCGACCAGCTGTCCGCGTGAAACCACGACCTCGCGGCCTTTGGCCAGGGTGTCGAGGACGAGGAGCACGGCCGCGGCGTTGTTGTTGACCACCAGCCCCGCCTCGGCCCCGGTCAGGCGACAGAGGAGCTTCTCGACATGGGAGTAGCGGCTGCCCCGCTGCCCCGTCTCCAGGGCCAGTTCCAGATTGGAATAATGGCGGCATCCCTGAACCACGGCCTCCACGGCCTCGCCGGCCAGGATGGAGCGGCCCAGGTTGGTGTGGATGACCACGCCCGTGGCGTTGATGACGCGCTTGAAATGAGGGCGCGCCTTGAAGCGCACGTATGCGGCGGCCCTGGCGGAAAGTGCTGTCAGGGCCAGGGCGGCCTCGTCGTTGATGGCGCCGGAGCGAATCTCCTCGCGGCAGAGGTCCAGGAATTCGCCCACAAGGTCCTTGAGAAGCGGACGCGGCAGGCTTTTCAGGCTCTGATCCTGCTCCATATCTTGCAGAAAACGGTCCACGGATGGGATGTGCCGAAACAGTGATGACACTCGGATCTCCTTAAAATTCCAGATATTCCGGGTGGAGCCCGTAATAGGCGCCCACAAGGTAGAGGGAGCCGCAGACAAGAATCGAACCCTCCGTCTCAAGGGCCGCCGCCAGGCTCTGGATGCTCCTGGCCTCCGGGCCGAAGCATGGGGCCAGGGCCTGCGGGTCACACGCGCGGTCCAGGTCCAGCCGCGGGATGACCACTTCGTCCGCCAGGCGCTTCAGCCGGGACAGGATGGCCGGGTCCTGGAGCTTGTCGCGCATGGCCTGGAAGACGAGACGGTCGAAACGCTCCCCCGATTCTTCCAGGGCCTCGCACAGGGCCGTCAGCCCCATGGCGTTGTGGGCCCCGTCAACCAGCACGCGGCCGTGACGGCAAAAGCGCCCGGAAAATCGCGTCCTGCCAAGGACTTGTGTACACACACCCGCATCAAATTGCCAGCGTCCGGTACGGGCCAGGCGGCTCCAGGCCAAGAGCGCCAGGGCGGCGTTTTCGAGCTGGTACGGAGGGAGGCCGGGGAGGTGCGCCCGGGTCAGCAGAAAAGGTTCTGGTTCGGCCGGGATCACATACCCCGCCTTTGTCCGGCACTCCTCCAGGCGCAGAAAATCGTGCCCCGCCGCGGCCCGGCCCAAGATGTCCGCGACCTCCGGAGACTGCAGTCCCGACACGGCGGGACAGCGCCCCAGGGCCCCGGCCTTGTCGCCGGCAATGTCGGCCAGGGTCGGTCCGAGGACGTGCTCGTGGTCCATGCCCACCGGGGTCATGACAGCCAGGTCTGCGGCCACGGCGCAGGTGGCGTCGTGAGTACCGCCCAGCCCGGCCTCCAGCACGGCCAGATCAAGCCCCTCCTCCTCGAAAATCCGCAGGGCCATGACGGTCAGCAGCTCGAAATAGGTCAGCCCCACGTCCGCGCAAGCGCCCATGACCGCGTTGGCCGCATCCACCCACCGCGCCTCGGGCAGCATGCGCCCACCGACGCGGATGCGCTCGCGCACGCTGACCAGATGCGGGGATACATAGAGCCCGGTCCTGAGCCCGTGCCCGCGCGCCAGGGCATCGAGAAACCCCGACGTGGACCCCTTCCCGTTGGTCCCGACCACATGCGCCACGACCCGCCCGGACCGCCCGAGCCCGAGTCGGGCGAGGGCTTCGTGCATCCGCGACAGGCCCAGTTGCATGGAAAAAAGGCCCAGACTGTCGAGATAAGCCTGGAAATCGGCAAAGGAAGCGAATTTCATGGAAACTCGGATTGATTGAATTTTCAGCAAAAGACCCGACCCAACGTGCAACAGCCGGCCCGGAAACCATCCGGGGAGCATTCATAAAAGGTTCCCCGGACGGCGGCAACTGAAATCCCCTGCCCCATCACTTGACTTTCAAGGCGGGAAAAAATACGGAATGCTTCCATTTTGCGCGCCAGTAGCTCAGGCGGATAGAGCAATTGCCTTCTAAGCAATCGGTCGGGGGTTCGAGTCCTCCCTGGCGCGCCACACGGAATACAAGGAGTCAGACTTCAAAAGCTGACTCCTTTTTTTTACTGAATCACCCAGATATGGATTGGTGGAATAGCCGGCTCAAGCGTACGCGGAAATTATCCTGCGCATTCGCCTTTGTCGTCAGGCTATCGGCCCAAGGGCTGAAACCCAGGGCAGAGACCGGAACGGCTAGCTGAAGGACGTGCAGATGTAAGGTGGTTCGCACCTGGGGCCAAGAAGAAAGCGGCCCGGAGATGAAATGGTTACAGGTTTTGTCGCCCCATCAATCATGAAACACATCCTCGATGGTGCGGGCGTCGAGGATTCGTTCAGCCCAGAGGTCGAGTTGCTCTGACGTGGCGGCGCGCAAGCGTTCCTGGGTGCGGATGTCAAGGATGTCCTGACCGAAGCGCCGTGCAAGCAGACGGTGGAGAACCGCATGCCGTCCTTCCTGCCTGCCTTCCTGCCTGCCTTCGCTGCGCAAACGTTCCGCAAGTGTCATGACCGTTTCCTCCTTGCCTGATCCGAGGGTTGTACTGATGATATTCTGCATGACCTCACGATCGATGTCCATGGTCTGAAACACGTAGCCGGCAATGGTCGTCAGCCATTGCAGGGAAGTCGCGTCATCACCGAGCTCGCCCAGCATGCGGAAGATGTCGCGCACATGACGTTCCACGGCAGGGTTGTTCTTCGCCCGCAGGCACGTCAGCGCCAGGCGAAGAAGGATGGTCCCCTTGATCTCCTCGTCCGATTCCGGGGAGAAATCGTAAAAGGCCTGATCGAAGACCGGCGCGTACCGCTCCAGACCGCAGGCCGGCAGGTCCATGAGATCAAGCAGCCCTACGGGCTGCCTGCGTGTTCTGCCGTGATAGACCACAATGGGGATGACGAGCGGCAGGGTCTTCCCGGCCTTGTTCTGCTTGCGGTGGAGTTCCCAGATTTCGAGCATGTAGCGCAGCAGCTGAAGAACGACGAAGCGGTCGGGGCTGCTCTTGTGTTCGAAGAGCAGGTACACGAATGCGGTTTTCCCGCCCGAAAGCCGGACCGAATAGAGCATGTCTGAATAATGTTCCCGCTGATCCGCGGCCACGAAGGTGTCCTTGGCGATGGCCAGTGTG
>CALMTS010000433.1 GCA_937872685.1 uncultured Desulfomicrobium sp. | reverse complement strand
GTGGTCGGCAGAAAATATGGAGTTACAGTCGAGATAGGAGGTACTGACGCTTACACGGACGGCACGGTCATCCGGTTGCCGTCCTTGCCAGGCGATGTCCCGGATACCTTTCTGGCCATGGCTCGCGGATACCTGGACCACGAGGCCGGGCATGTTCGGGATACTGACTTCCAGGCCTTGAAGGCTGCTTCGCTCACGCCGCTCGAAAAGCATGTGTGGAACACTTTGGAAGATCGAAGGGTCGAGCACAAACTTGCGTCCATATTCCCAGGGTGCCGCCAGAACTTCGATTGGCTGATTGCGCATGTCTTCGGCACGGCGTCGTATGACGAGCCTGCTCAGCCTGCAGCCATCATTCTCAACTGGCTCCTGCTTGAAGTCCGTTCTTGGGATGTCCAGGCCCTGTCCAGGAGGCGGGACAATCTGGCTGGACAGGTGGACATGTCCTTTCCTGGGGTGCGGCCGAAGGTCGAACATGTGCTGAAGTTGGTTCGAACCAAGTGCCGTTCGACTCAGGACGCCATAGACTTCGCCCGCGATATTGTGCGTGTTCTGGATCAGTATGCGAGTTCAACCGAGAAGCCGGTGCCGCCTGACCAGGACGAAGCACAGGATGCCGGGTGCGAACCGGACGAGCAAAGTGCCAATGGACGTAACGAACAAAATGACACCGGCCACCAAGATGAAAACAGCGCCCAGTCTGAATGCCACGAGGAGGGGCAGGAGGGCGAGGCTCCGGATGCCGAAGAAGGCAAAGATGGCGGGGGCGGCTCAGATGATACCGACGTCTCGGCGGCTTCCACGGGAAACGAGAATCAGGACCAGGCCAGGGATTATGTCCGTGATCTGCTCGGTGCAGGGGAGGAAGCCCTCCCGCACAGCCTCGGCGATATCCTGGCTGACGCTCTGCAATCCACGTCTCGGCAGTCGCAGGACGGTGCCGTCACCGTGGCCATTCCCACGCAGAAAAGTGCAGGCCCCCTGACCGAGGCTGATGTCCTGGAGGCAAGGCAAGCGTCCATGGCGCTGCGGACCAGACTGCAGGGCCTCCTGCAGACAAAGATCCTGGCACGAGCTTCAAGCGGCAGAAGGGGGCGTCTGGATACCGGACAACTTCATCGCCTGGCGGTTTCGGATCCCAGACTGTTTCGAAGCAAGGCCGAGAGAACCGGGATCGATACCGCCGTGCACATCCTGCTCGACTGCTCAGGGTCCATGGTACGCAGGATCCGCTTGGCCTGCTGCTCCTGCTACGCTGTCGCCTCCGCCTTGGAGGCTTCGAAGATCAATGTCGCCGTAACTGCGTTTCCGAGTTCGCAGCTGCCAAACGGTTCCTACTCAACCGTCTCCCCCGTCATCAAGCACGGCCAGAAAGTGCATGCCGGTTTGGATTTGGTCCCCTCTGGCGGAACGCCCATGGGGGAAGCTTTGTGGTGGGTCATGCAGAACATGCTGCCCTTGGGTGAGAGGCGTAAGCTCATCCTTGTCGTGACGGACGGCGAACCGGATTCGTTGGACTGCGCGCACCAGGCTATCGCGCAGGGGGAGAGAGCCGGCTTCGAGATATACGGCATCGGGATCACCAGTCCCGGCATCAACGTGCTCCTGCCGGGGCGCAGTGCCGTGGTGAATTCCATGGCAGAACTGGCGCCTGCGATGTTCACACTGCTTGAAGGCGCGATTCTCGGACGCTGACTCATTTCAGCCAGTCAACAAACATGCGGGGGCCAATGGTCCCCCGTTTTGTTTCAAATACATAAAAGGAGGCATCATGAACGTAAAGAGATTTCAAGGGCCGATCCTCGGGCCGCCTGACAGGATCATCATTCGTCTGGGGCATGTCCGTAACGTCTTCACCAGCGGGTACTACAAGGGAGGAAGGAGCATATGAGTTGGGGACCAGCCATAGCGATAGCAATCGCTGTTCTTGAAATCGTTAGGGAGACTCTCGATGACTGAAGAAATCATGCCCATGGAGGACAGAATGGGAAAGATTCTGAGTTTTATCTGCGGCTGCATAGCAGGAGTTGCCGGCGTATTCGCAGTGGCGGTGATGTCGGAACTATCAAACTCAAAAGAGGGTGAAGAAAGCACTCCCGATGTCACGTCTGAAGAAGTGGTCAAAATAGAAGAGTGATAACAGGGGATGGATGACTCATGCATCCACCCCTAATGTGAGAGAGTTGGAGTTGTGTAGCTATTGAATTATGCAGTAGGTCAGCTAACGTTTATCAAGTTCTCTTGCCTTATATTGCTCGAAGGGGATTCGTTGAGACTTGTTCGCCCTGCGAGGGGGGAATATTGTCTTAATCAT
>CALMTS010000432.1 GCA_937872685.1 uncultured Desulfomicrobium sp. | reverse complement strand
GCCGCAGGACACGCAAGGACCTGTCTGGCAGAGGTACACCCCGCCCCGGACCTGTTCATCTTCGGGAAGAATTGGCATGATGCGCTCCATGTCCGGCCGGGCTATCTCAAAGCCGCCCGTGAGGCAACGCCGGGCGGCACACATCATCCGGAGTTCCCATGACCCTGCGCAGCCTGCACCGCGTCCAGTCCCTCCCCGTGAGCCTCCCCGCGGCCTGGGACTTCTTTTCCGACCCCGCCAACCTTGCCCGCATCACCCCGCCGTGGCTGCGCTTCCGCATCGTCACCCGGAAACCCGGGCCCATGTTTGCCGGCCAGATCCTTTCCTACAAGGTCAGGGCCCTGCCCGGCCTTGACGTGCGCTGGGTCACGGAGATCACCCATGTGCGCGAGCCCTCGTTCTTCGTCGACGAGCAGCGTCTCGGGCCTTACCGGTTTTGGCACCACAAGCACCATTTCAGGCCCGTCGAAGGCGGCGTCGAGGTCGAGGACGAAGTTCATTACGCCCTGCCGTGCTGGCCCCTTGGCGAGCTTGCCGGGGGCTTCGTGGCCTCCAGGCTGGAGGCGATCTTCGATTTCAGGCGGGAGGTGCTGGAGGGGCTGTTCGGTCGTTTCTGAAGCCTCCGCACAAAAAAAGGGAAGGGCCTCTGAGCCCCTCCCTTCGAAGGCATGATCACGTAGCCTGCGCTACCATTTGCGCTCGTATTTGTTGCGCAGCAGGATGGCCAGGGCGTTCATGGACAGGAGCACCGCCAGCAGCACGATGATGCCGGCCGAGGTGCGTTCGGTGAAGGCGCGCATGGACTCCGAGGACCAGACGTAGATCTGGGCCGGCAGGACCGTGGCCGCGCTGGTCACGCCGCGCGGCATGTCCTGGATGTAGGCGACCATGCCGATGATCAGAAGGGGCGCGGTCTCGCCGATAGCCCGTGCCAGGCCGATGATGGTGCCCGTCAGGATGCCGGGCAGGGACAGGGGCAGGATGTGGTCCCAGACCACCTGCCAGTGCGTCGCCCCCAGGGCCAGGGCGCCCTCGCGGATGGAGTCGGGGATGGCCCGGACGGCCGCGCGGGTGGCGATGATGATGACCGGCAGGGTCATGAGCGCCAGGGTCAGGCCGCCGACCAGGGCCGAAGACCTGGGGAAGCCCATGAAATTGATGAAGATGGCCAGGCCCAGCAGGCCGAAGAGGATGGACGGGATGGCCGCGAGATTGTTGATGTTGACTTCCACGATCTGCATGAGCCGGTTGTCCGGGGCGAACTCTTCCAGGTAGATGGCGGCCATGACGCCGGCCGGAAAGCTGAAGATGAAGGTGATGCCCAGGAGGTAGAGCGTGCCCACGGCCGCGGACAGGATGCCGGCCATTTCCGGCAGCTTGGAGTCGCCGTTGGTGAAGAAGCCGGTGTTGAAGGCCTTTTTGACGGCGCCGGCGGCCACGAGTTCGTCGACCAGGGCGATTTCCCTGGGTTTGAGCCGGTTCGCCTTGCCCTTTACGTACTGGTCCACCTCGGCGTTCGCCAGGACCCACAGCTTTTCCGTCGTGCCCATGAGCCCCGGGTTCTCCCGCAGGTGCATGGGCAGGATGCGTGTCACGCCGCGGCTGACAAGAGGTCCGATCTTGGCGTCGATGGCCGACCGCGGGTTGTCGAGGATGGCCTGGGAATAGGCGATTTCCACCTGGATCTCGGTCTGCTGGAATGCGGTGTAGCCCTGGCGGATGATGTCGGCGAAGAAGACGACCAGAAAGATCCCGGCCACGCCTATGGCCATGTAGGAGAGCGCCCTGAAGCGGGCTTCGGCGTTCTTGCGCGAGCGCAGGCTGCGCGGATCGATCTCAATGCTCATGGCGGCTCCTATTCGTATTTCTGGCGGAATTTGCGGATGACGGTCAGGGACACGATGTTCAGGCACAGCGTCAGGACCAGGAGCACCAGCCCCAGGCCGAAGGCGGCCAGGGTCTCGGGGCTGTCGAAGGCCTGGTCGCCCGTCAGGGCGTCGACGATGCGCACGTTGACCGTGGTCATGCCGACCAGCGGGTTCCAGGACAGGTTGGGCTGCAGGCCCGCGGCCATGACCACGATCATGGTCTCGCCCACGGCGCGGGAGACGGCCAGCAGGCAGGCCGAGACGATGCCCGGCAGCGCGGCGGGCAGCACGACCCGCTTGATGGTTTCGGACGGGTAGGCGCCCAGTGCAAGGGACCCTTCGCGCAGGCTCTGGGGCACGGAGCTGATGACATCGTCGGAAAGAGAGGAGACCAGGGGGATGATCATGATGCCCATGACCAGACCAGGGCTCAGGGCGTTGGTGAAGTCGGCCTGCAGGCCGACGCTCTCGGCCATGCGCACGATGAATGGGCTGACCGTGATGGCTGCGAAGAACCCGTACACCACGGTGGGTATGCCGGCCAGAATCTCCAGGGCCGGCTTGGCGATGCGCCGCGTGCGAAGGGATGCGTACTCGGACATGCAGATGGCCGAGAAGAGCCCCACCGGGATGGCCACGCACATGGCGATGGCGGTGATCATGAAGGTGCCGGCGAAAAGCGGGACCGAACCGAAGAGGTGCTGGACGCTCCCGTCGGCGCCGACAGTGGCCGCGTCGGGGTTCCAGGTCGTGCCGGTCAGGAAGTCCCAAAAATTGACGATGCGGAAGAAATGGACCGCTTCGAAGACGATGGACAGCACGATGCCGATGGTCGTCAGAATGGAGATGAGCGAGGCCAGCAGCAGGATGCGGACGATGGTCTTCTCGATGGCGGTGCGTACCCGCAGGCCGGGATTGATGGCCCGCAGGGCCAGCCACATGGCGCCGGCGCCGAGCAGGAGGGCCGTGGCCGCGACCATGGGCCAGGGGACCTCGATGAGATCGAACAGGTCCAGAAGCGTCGCGCCCGCGCCGATGAGGGCGGCGGGCATGAGCATCCGTGTCACGGCGAACCAGCCGAACAGATTTTCCGAGGCCTTGTATCTGGCGGTCGGATCCTGCTGGCTGCGGATCTTCCTGCGGCCGAGGAGATAGCCGAAGAGGGCCAGGGGCAGCAGACCGGTGAAAATGTACTGGGCCAGGTATGTTGTTGTCACGAGAGTCCTCGCTTTGTGTCGGGCGTGGCAAAGGGCCGGTCCGTCGGATCACGGCTCGGCCCTTTGGAGACATGTGGTCCCGCAGCTATTTTTTCTTCAGGTCTTCAAGGGTCAGCTTCTTCTTGGCCAGCACGTCCTCGCGGATCTTGGCGCGGGCGTCGTCAGGCAGGGGGATGAGGCCGATGCCCTTCAGCAGGCCGTCCTTGCCGATCATCTTCTCGCTCATGAACAGTTCGACGTATTCCTTCAGGCCCGGGATGGCGTCGTAGTGGGCGTTCTTGATGTAGAAGTACAGGGAGCGGGAGATGGGGTACTTGCCGGCTGCCACGGTTTCGGGGGTGGGTTCCACGCCATTGATGGAGGCGGCCTGGATGGTGTCGGAGTTTTCTTCCAGGAAACTGTAGCCGAAGATGCCGAAGGCGTCCTTGTCCTTGGAGAGTTTCTGCACGATCAGGTTGTCATTCTCGCCGGCCGGCACGTAGGCGCTGTCCTGGCGGATCTTCTTGTAGCCTTTTTCGTAACCTTCGATCTTGCCGCAGACTTTCTCGACGACCATTTCCTCGAAGGCGTCACGGGTGCCCGAAGAGGTCGGCGGGCCGTAGAAGACGATCTTGCGGGCGGGCAGGTTCGGGTTGATCTCGTTCCACTTGGTGTAGGGGTTCGGGACGATCTTGCCGTCGACCGGCACGTTGGCGGCGACAGCCATGGCCAGTTCTTCCAGGGAGATGCTCATGGGAGCGTTGTCCTTGTTCTGGGCCACGGCGATGCCGTCAAAGCCGATCTTGGCTTCGGTGATGTCGACCACGCCGTTCTTGGCGGCATTCTCGAACTCGCTGTCCTTCATGCGGCGGGAAGAGTTGGCGATGTCGGGGGTGTTCGGGCCCATGCCGGCGCCGAACAGCTTGTGGCCTCCGCCGGAACCGGTGGACTCGACGACGGGGGCGGGAAACTTGGTGGTGGCGCCCAGTTCTTCGGCGACATAGCTGGAGAAGGGGAAGACGGTGGACGAGCCGGTGATTTTGACCTGGTCGCGAGCCTGGGCCATGCCGGCGCCGACCAGCAGCAGGGCCAGGGCGAAAATGGACTTTCTCAGAAAACGGTTCATAAGAGTGCCTCCTTGGCGATGTTTCGAATTCGGTTTCGCATCATGCGTTGGAGAACTAACTAGGCACGCTTTGTTACAGGATGTTGAGGCGATTGTGACAGGTGCGTGACAGCGGATTCTGCGGAAGTGAGGGATGGGCGCGCGGGAACGCATGCGACTGCATGCATACACCGTCGGCGGTTTCATGAAAAGCCCTCGCTGCGGGGCATGCGCTCCGCAGCACGAAAAAGGCGAAGCCCCGCTATGATGCGGGGCTTCGCGGAAGAGACGGGATCTCTGCTCGGAACAGGGAGAAGCTAGTTCGCTGCGGCGGCCTGCGCCTTGCGACCTGTCCACATGCTGCCGAGAATGATGACGGAGCCCACAAGCAGGGCCAGGCACATGGAGGAGAAGCTGACGGTCT
>CALMTS010000431.1 GCA_937872685.1 uncultured Desulfomicrobium sp. | reverse complement strand
GTGACCAGGGACGACTTCCGGTTCTGCCCGGCCTGCGGGCAGAAGGTGTAGCATGTTCGCCGAGATCGTTGCGGACCGCCACCGGCAGGAAAGGACCGGAGTGGGCGAGGTGGTGTATGGTCAGGGCAAGAGTCTGGACCAGATCGCCGCGGCCATCGAAGCGCTGCGCGACGCCCACCCCGTGCTGGTCACCCGCCTCGCCGCGGCACACGGCCCGGCGCTGCGGGAACGGTTCCCGGACGGCTGCCTGTGGCCCGAGGCCGGCCTCTTCTGCGTGGGGCGCGACATCTGCGCCCCGTGCCCCGAAACAGAGGCCGAGGTGGCCATCGTCACCGCCGGGACCACGGACCTGCCCGTGGCGCGGGAGGCCCTGGGCGCTGCGCGCTTCTTCGGGCTGAAGGCCCACCTCGTGGCCGACGTCGGCGTGGCCGGCATCCACCGCCTCATGGCGCATCTGGATACCCTGCGCCGGGCCAGGGTGGTCATCGCCGTGGCGGGCATGGAGGGAGCGCTGCCCAGCGTCCTGGGCGGACTCGTCCAGGCCCCGCTCATCGCCGTGCCCACGTCCACGGGGTACGGGGCCAGCTTCGGCGGGCTGGCCGCCCTGCTGGCCATGCTCAACTCCTGCGCGCCGGGCATCGGGGTGGTCAACATCGACAACGGCTTCGGCGCGGCGGCCCTGGCCCGGAAGATCCTGGGCGCCGGCGCGCAGATCCGGGTGGAAGCGCCGGCCGCATGCCAAGGCGCGGGGGAATGAACATGCCGACCGGAAACCGTCTGGCCGCTGTCGGAGAAGTCGTGGACCTGGACGCCGCCCTCGCGGCCGCCCTCGACGCGGCGGGAGAGGCCTGCGCCATCCTGGAAGAGGGGCGGGACCTGCTCAGCCGGGACATGGTCACGACCAAGAGTCCCGGCGACGTGACCACGGTCATCGACCGCCGCGCCGAAGAAGCCGTCAAAACGCGCCTCCAGGCCGCCTTCCCCGATTTCGCTTTCACCGGCGAAGAGGGAGGCGCCAGCGGTTCGTCCCGCTGCCGCTGGATCGTCGACCCCCTGGACGGGACCATGAACTACGTCCACGGGTTCCCGTTCTATGCCGTGTCCCTGGCCCTGACCGTGGACGGGGAGGTGGTCCTGGGCGTGGTCGGCGACCCCGTGCGCAAGGAGACGTTCTGGGCCGTCCTGGGCCGGGGGGCCTTCCTGAACGGCTCGCCCCTGCGGGTCTCGTCCGTCCGGGAGCTGGAACAGGCGCTGGTGGGCACGGTCGTGCCGCCGCCGCGCTGGCCCGGGCGCGACGCGTACCTGGCGCGCTTCTGCCGCATGGCGGGCTGCGCGGCGGGCATCCGCCGGGCGGGAGCCGCGGCCCTGGACCTGGCCTACGTTGCGGCCGGACGGATGGACGGGTTCTTCGTGGAGAGCCTCAAGGCCTGGGACATCGCCGCAGGGATGCTGCTCGTGACCGAGGCCGGCGGTGAGATTTCGGATATTTTCGGGGAAGAGCCGCCGCTGCACACCAACCGCCTGGCTGCGGCCAACGCGCACCTGCTGCCGGCGCTGCTCGGGGTGCTGCGGGAACACGCTTGAGCCTGCGGATCACCCCTGGCCATGCCGGACCCGCTCGAAGGGGTTAGAAGCCGAGATGCCCGAGGGCGTAGGGCTCTTCCGTCTTCCGGCCCTTTGCGCAGGCAGTGCGGATTTCCAGCCGCAGGACGAGGCAGTCGTCCAGGCGGTGTTCGATGTGCTTCTCGCCGCGCTCCGTGAACTCCGGCGAAAGCCGGGCCACGAGACGGCGCAGCAGGTCCCGCTTCTCCTCGCGGCCGTCGACGATGTCCACCGGGCCGGAGACCATGGCGCTGGCGTAGGCGGTGCTGAACTTTTCCGGCAGCATCCGGGCCCCCTCGACCACCACGAAAGCCCCTTGGGGGTTGGCGTTCAGGCAGTCGATCTTGCGCCCTTCGCGGGCGCAATGCATGACGAGCCGCATCGTCCCCCCCTGCTCATCGAGAACATAATTGAGCGGCACCCCGTAAGGCGTCCCGTCCGCCCCGACGAGGGAAAGCACGCCCCAGTAGCAGCGGCGCAGAATGCCCAGGGCCTCGCCTTCGTCCATCTTCCTGTCCTTGCGGCGCAACGGATATTCCACGCTTCCCCCCTTTCATTCCCCTCGGTTTCGATCCGCGCCTGACTACGTAATTCCAGCAAGAACGGCAAGCTAACGCGCATTCCCGACGACCGGCATGACGCCCGCGGACAGGGCCTCGACGACCGCCTCCCGCAGCATGTCGTACACGGCCTGCGGGGACGAATTCCCGGCGATGCTGCCGGTCGCGCTGTCCAGGAAGGACATCTCGCCGTCGGCGTTGCGGTCGGTCAGGACCAGCCGCGGTTCCCCCCCGGCGCCCTGCCCGGAGACCTCTGCCTCCAAAGACATGCCATACGCCTTGCCTTCCCGGATGACCGCCTTCGTCATGCCCAGGGATGTCATCAGGCGGACCTCGTACGCGCACACCCCGTCCGGGCAGACGGGCCTGCCCTGCCCGTCCAGGTCGCGCACTTCCGCAAACGGCCTGAGGATGCCGCGCAGATTCCTGCCGCTGTTGAAGATAAGGACGGGGTCGCCCGGCCCGCAAAGTCTGAACAGCGCCTCGATGTCCCTGTTGTCCAGCGCGACACACCCCTCGGTCCAGTCCCTCTCCCTGAACTCCCCGAACTGCCGGAACACCCCGCCGCCGTGGATGGCGATGCCGCACCCCAGGCCGGTATCGCAGGGCACCGGCCTCGATTTCCTGACGGCGTCGAGGATTCTCGCGTACCCGGTCCCGGACACCACGCCAGCGGCCAGACCCTGCTGGGCGTCGGACAGGTTCGGGTAGGACAGGCCCAGGGTGCGGTGAAATCGCGTCCTCACCTTCTTGTATGCGATGAAATAGAGGCCTTCGGGCGTCGCCAGGTCATGCGCCCTGGACTTGTC
>CALMTS010000430.1 GCA_937872685.1 uncultured Desulfomicrobium sp. | reverse complement strand
TCCGCGTCCAGCAGGTTGATGATGTGGCTGCCGATGACGGCCGCGTCGGCCAGGCCCGAGAGCATGCGCACGTGCTCGGGGCGCGAGATGCCGAAGCCGGCGGCGATGGGCAGCCCTGCCTTGGCCTTGAGGTTCCTGACGTAGTCGACGCCGGCCTGGTCCATGGTCGCGCCGGCGCCGGTGATGCCGACCTTGAGAGTCGTGTACAGCAGACCCGAGGCGCGTTTCAGGATGCTCTGCAGACGCGCTTCAGGCGTGTCCGGCGAGATGACCATGACCGGATGCAGGCCGCGCCTGCGCGCTTCCTCGGCATAGTCCCCGTCGGCCTCGTCCCAGGGCAGGTCGGGCAGGATCAGACCGCTGGCGCCGCTGGCCGCGGCCCGGTCCAGAAAGTTCCCCAGGCCCATGGCGAAGGGGATGTTGGCGTAGGTCATGAACATGAACGCCACGTCGAGTTCCCTGGAGAGGCGGGCGCAGAGGTCGAAGCAGTGGTCCGGCGTGACGCCGGCGTCCAGGGCCGCCTGGTTGGCGCGCATGATGGTCGGGCCGTCGGCCAGGGGGTCGGTGAAGGGAATCTGGATTTCGATGAGTTTCACCCCGCACCGGGCCATGAGCCGGATCAGTTCCTCATTGACCTCCAGGCTCGGATACCCGGCCACTACATGGGTCATGAGCTGGATGCCCGTCGCCCCTTCAAGGGCCGTGTCGATTCTATTTTCCATGGCGCACCTCGTTTTCCAAAAAGGCAATCCAGTTGTCGCGGTCCAGTTCCATGGCCGTGATGAAGATGTCCTTGTCGCCCCGGCCGGAGATGTTGACGACCATGACCTCGTCCCTTGGCAGGGTCGGGGCCAGTTCGATGGCCCGGGCCACGGCGTGGGAGGACTCCAGGGCCGGGATGATGCCTTCGAGCCGCGTCAGCCGCTTGAAGGCGTCCAGGGCTTTTGTGTCGGTTATGGGGGCGAACTCGATGACGTTTTGATCATAAAGCCAGGCCAGCTCGGGCCCGACGCCGGCGTAGTCGAGACCGGCCGAGACAGAATGGGTGTTCTGCAACTGGCCGCTCTCGTCCTGCAGGAAGTAGCTCTTGTAACCCTGCACGATGCCGACCTTGGGCGTTGCGCCGAAGCGGGCCGCGTTGTCGCCGATGGCCGGGCCGCGCCCGCCCGCCTCCGCCCCGTGGAAGCGGATGCCCTTTTCCCCCAGGAAGGGATGGAAAAGGCCGATGGAATTGGAGCCGCCGCCCACGCAGGCCACGAGATGGTCGGGCAGACGGCCTTCGTGTTCCATGATCTGGGCGCGCACCTCGCGGCCGATGACGGACTGGAAGTCGCGCACCATGACCGGGTAGGGAAAGGGACCCAGGGCCGAGCCCAGGATGTAGTGCGTGTCCTTCAGGTTCTGAATCCAGTATTTGAGGGTGGCGTTGACGGCATCCTTCAGCGTCCGCGTGCCGTCGGTGACCGGGATGACCTCAGCCCCCAGAAGTTTCATGGCGTACACGTTGGGGTACTGGCGGCGCACGTCGACCTCGCCCATGAAGACCTTGCACTCAAGGCCAAAGCGTGCCGCGACCGTGGCCGAGGCCAGGCCGTGCTGGCCCGCGCCCGTCTCGGCGATGACCTTGGTCTTGCCCAGGCGTTTGGCCAGGAGGGCCTGACCCAGGGCGTTGTTGATCTTGTGCGCTCCGGTGTGCGCCAGCCCCTCGAGTTTCAGATAGATTTTGCAGCCGCCGAGTTCGCGGGTCAGGTTCTCTGCAAAGTAGAGGGGCGTGGGCCGGCCGCAGTAATTTTGATACAGGCCGGCCAGTTCGGCCGTGAACTCGGGGTCGTCCTTGTATTTCAGATAACCCTGTTCCAGTTCCTCAAGGGCCGGAACAAGCATTTCCGGCACATAGCGGCCGCCATAGGGGCCGAAGTGGCGGGGGAGCATGTCGGATATTCTGCTCATGGTTTTCCTCGCAATATGTTGAAGGCGCGGCGCACCTTGTCGTGGTCCTTGATCCCGGGGGCGCTTTCCACGCCGGAGTTGAGGTCGAAGCCGGCTGCGCCGGTGGTTTTCATGTCCGCCAGGTTGTGCGGCCCCAGGCCCCCGGCCAGATACCAGGGGTGGGGGCATTTCAGACGGCGAAGCTCCCGGGGATCGAGGCTTGTGCCGTGCCCACCGCCGCTGGTGCCGCTGTCAAGCAGGATGGCACGGCAGGCGGGGGCGAAAAGGAGCATGTCCGCCTGGAGAAGTTCAGCCGTGGCGTACCGCTGGGGCCAGAGGACCTTGATGATCCTTTCGGGGCCGAGGGCGCGGCACTGTTCCAGGGTGTGCCCACCGTGAAGCTGCAGGAGGTCGAGCCCTGCCTCCCGGGCGATGGCGCTGATTTCATCCACACCCTGCCGCACGAAGACGCCTGTCTTCAGCGCCCTTTCGGGCCTCTGGGCGGCCACCCATTGCGGCGCGACGCTACGCGGGCTGGTCGGGTGGAAGATGAAGCCCAGCAGGTCGATGCCGAGCGCATCGCAGAAGTCCACATCCTCCTGCCGCGTCATTCCACAGACCTTGACGATCATGGCGTTCCTCCCGTCAGCGCGGCCAGGCCCTGCGCCGGATCGGCGTTTTGCATCAGCGCCGTGCCGATCAGCAGGGCGTCCAGGCCCGCAGCACGGAGTTCCCTGACCTGCTGCGGCGTGGAGATGCCGCTGGCGCCGATCCAGATCTCCCCGTCATCCTTGCGCCGCACCAGGTCCAGGCAGCGGTTGAGGTCGGTGGCGAGGGTGTCCAGGTCGCGGTTGTTGACCTGGATGATGCGCGCCCCGAGTTCCTTGGCGCGGTCCAGGTCATATTCGTCGAAGACCTCCACCACGGGTTCAAGCCGCTTGGAAATGCAGAGACTGTGCAGCAACGCCAGGTCGTCCTGGTCCTCGAACATGCGCACGATGAGCAGGATCGCCGAGGCCGGGGTGCCTGCCGTCGCCTCAACCTGCAGGGGGTTGACGATGAAGTCCTTGCGCAAAAGCGGCAGCCCGATGGGCGCGGCTTCGTCCAAAAACGACAGCTCTCCCTTGAAATAGCGGCTTTCGGTCAGGATCGAAAGGGCGCAGGCCCCTGCCCGGGCGTATCCTTCGCATGCCTGGCGGGGCGGTGTGCCGAGGTTGATGTCGCCTTTGGAGGGGGAGGCGCGCTTGTACTCGGCGATGATGCCCGAAGACCCGGGGCGTGTCAGAGCCGCCCCGAAGCCCGGGCGGGTACCGTGCCAGGGTTCAAAGTCATGGCCGGCGTCACGCATGCGCAGGAGTTCCCGGATTTCGGCTTCCTTGGCCTTGCGGAATTTCTCAAGCATGGAGCGCTCCGCTGGAGAGCCCTTGCTCCACCTTGCTTTGCGCCATTTCCATGGCACGATCCAGCGGCATGTTGTCCTCCAGAAGATGAATGGCCACGCCGAGGTTCAGGGTGACCATGTCCCTGAGGGACTTGGGGCCCTGGCCGGCCAGGACTTTGCGCTGGAGCTTCAGGGCCTCGGCCTTGCTGTCGCAGGTCAGGTCCCTGGGTACGCAGGTCGAGAGGCTGAAGTCGGCGGGGTCGATGACCGCTTCACGGATGACGCCGTGGTCGATGAAGATGACCTGGCCCGGCCCGCAGGGTGTCAGTTCGTCGAACCCCCCTGCGCCGTGGACGATGGCCGCGCGTTCCAGCCCCTGCCTGGCGGCCAGGACCTGGGCGATCATGGGCGCGAAGCGGAAGTCCGGCACGCCCAGGATCTGGTGCGTGGGCAGGGCCGGGTTCAGAAGCGGTCCCATGAGGTTGAAGATGGTGCGCACGCCCAGTTGTTGCCGCACCGGGCCCACGTGCCTGAAGGCCGGGTGGAAGTGGGGGGCGAAGAGGAAGACGAAGTTGCGCTTGGCGAGTTCTTCGCGGGCGGCGTCGGGTTCCGTGACCAGGGGGTAGCCGAGGTCTTCGACCACGTCGGCGCTGCCGCAGGTGCTCGACACGGCGCGGTTGCCGTGCTTGACGACCTGGTACCCCATGTCGGCCAGGAAGAAGGACACGGCGGTGGAGCAGTTGAAGCTGTGCTGGCCGTCGCCGCCCGTGCCGCAGGTGTCGATGCGTCTGCCCGAGAGGCCGGGGATGAGTCTGGCCTGCCCCAGGGCGGCTTCAACGGCGGCCGAGAGTTCCGCCGCGGTTTCGCCCTTGGCGCGCAGGCCCATGAGGAAGGCGCCGGCCTGGACGGGCGAAACTTCGCCGGTCAGCAGGAGGTCGAAGGCTTCCTTGGCCTGGAGGGCGGTGAGGTCCGCGCCCGTGGTCAGGTGTTCGAGGATGTGGCTGATGGTGCTCATATCAGTACTCCGCAGAGAGGTTGCACATTTTCAGGAAGTTACCCAACAGTTTCGGTCCGTCCGGCGTGAGCACGGATTCGGGGTGGAACTGCACGCCGACCCATGGACGGTCCCTGAAGGCCAGGGCCATGACTTCGCCGCGTGCGGTGCGGGCCGTGACCTCGAAGGGCAGGTCCGTCCGGTTTTCCTCGTGCACGGCCAGGGAGTGGTAGCGGCCGACCTGCATGGGGTTCGGCAACCCTTCGAAGATGCCCTCGCCGCCGTGGAGGATGTCCGAAGTCTTGCCGTGCATGATGCGCCGTGCAGAGCCCACGGTTACGCCGCTGTAATGCGAGAGGGTCTGGTGGCCGAGGCACACGCCCAGGACCGGGATGGTGCGGGGCACCAGGTCCAGGAATTCCAGGCACAGACCCGTGTTGCGCGGGTGGCTCGGGCCCGGGGAGATGATGGCGCCCTGCAGGCGCGGGTCCGTGGCCAGGTTCAGGATTTCCGGCTCGTTGTTACGAAGCACCAAGGGGTTTGCGCCCAAAGATTGGAAAACCTGAACCAGGTTGAAAGTAAACGAGTCAAAGTTGTCTATCAGTAAAATCATCTCCGCCTCCGGTGCTGGTGATGGCCTTCAGGATCGCCCTGGCCTTGTTGTGGCACTCCTGCCATTCCTTTTCGGGGTCCGAATCAAAGACCAGCCCCGCGCCCGCCTGCCAATGGATCTGCCCGTTCTCGACCCACAGGGAACGGATGGTGATGCCCGTGTCCAGGTTGACCTGCCCCTGGTCCAGGCCGATCCAGCCGATGCCGCCGGCGTAGGGCCCGCGGTCGAGCTGCTCCTCGTCGGCGATGATCTGCATGGCCCGAATCTTCGGCGCGCCCGAGACGGTGCCCGCCGGGAACCCGGCCTTCAGCACGTCGATGGCGTCGAGCCCTTCGCCCAGGCGGGCCGAGAGATAGGACGTCAGGTGCATGACGTGGGAAAAGCGTTCGACCTGCATGTACCTGTCCACGTGCACCGTGCCCGGGGCGGCGATGCGCCCCAGGTCGTTTCGGCCCAGATCCACGAGCATGACGTGTTCGGCGCGCTCCTTTTCGTCGGCCAGGAGGTCCTCGGCCAGTTCCTGGTCCTCGGCCTCGGTGGCGCCGCGGACGCGGGTGCCGGCGATGGGCCGCAGCTGAAGCAGGCCGTCTTCGCAGCGGATCAGCAGTTCCGGGGAGGAACCCATGATGGTCAGCTCGC
>CALMTS010000429.1 GCA_937872685.1 uncultured Desulfomicrobium sp. | reverse complement strand
CCTACTGAATCTTCTCCCCCGCCACTTCCTCGCGCAACGCGTCCACCTTTCCGCGCAGGTACGCGGCCACCAGGTCGCCCATGTCGTCGCTGCCGGAGTGCTTCAGGGCATAGCTGCGAAGGTCCTCTTCAACCTGCTTCTCCATGCGCTCGGACTCCATGAACATGAGGAACACCAGACCCATTGCCGCATTGTTCTCCGTGGTGCCGTCGCAAAGGTGCTGGATCTGTTCATCGGGGATGGTCTCGAAGAGGCGTTCGCAGAATTCACCGATCCATTTGGAATAGAGTTCGGGCATGAGATCCGGAATCAGGGTGGCCAGACGCTCGGCCGCATCCTGCGAAATGTTGGGCATGGTCACCAGGAAATACTCCGCCAGGGCCTCCCGGCGGCGTTCGGCGCTGTTCGAAAACTTGTCGAGAATCACCAGATAGATATGGGCCCGCATCTGGGCCTGAGTGAGCGGCATGTGTCCTCCTAGACCCCGAACGGTTCGAGGCAGCGGGGGTTCTCCTCCACGGCGGCCATGACGATACGGGCGCAGGCCTCGGCGTCGGAGCCGGCATGGTGGTGGTTGAGGTCGAGGCCCAGGTGCCGGCAGACGTCGGGCAGCTTGGTGGGACGCAGATCCCACTGGTTGCGGGCCAGGTTCACGGTACAGACGAAAGGCAGGCGCGGCATGGGCAGGCCGGCCATGGTGCAGCAGGCCCCGAGCACGGAACGGTCGAAGCTGGCGTTGTGGGCGGCCAGGAAATCCACGCCTTCCAGAAAGCCCGCATGCTCGATCCAGAACTCGCGGAAGTTCGGGCTGTCCTTGACGTCGGACCAGCGGATGCCGTGCACGCCCACGCAAAAGGGAGAAAACCGCGAACGCGGAGGCCTTATGAGCCCGTAGAGGGCGTCCGCGATGACGCCGCCCCGCACCTTGGTCAGGCCAACGGCGCAGGCGCTGTCGCGGCCCGAATCCGCGGTTTCGAAATCGATGGCCACGAAGGCCCTGGCGCGGGTCATGTCAACAGATGCGGGGCAGTTGTTCGCCTTCGAGCATGTCCATGAGCCGGGTCCCGCCCAGGGGGGTCTCCAGCACGACCTTGCCGGGATGGTCCGCCCGAACCGTGCCGATCTGCACGGCGTCGCGGCCCAGGGGGTCCGAACGCATGACGGACAGGGCCGCCTCGGCGTGCTCCTGCGGCAGGATGCACAGGAATTTGCCCTCGTTGGCCAGGTACAACGGGTCCAGGCCCAGGAAGGAACAGCCCCCGCTGACTTCAGGGCGGACAGGGATGCTCGATTCCAGAATCCGGCACTCCACGCCCGACTGCCCCGCGATTTCGTTCAGGGTGGTGGCTACGCCGCCGCGCGTGGGATCGCGTAACACGTGCACTTCGGGAATGGATTCCAGCAGGCGCACGATGAGGTGGTTCAGGGACGCGCAGTCCGACAGGACTGGCGCTTCGAAGGTCAAGCCTTCCCGCTTGGACAGGATGGCCAGGCCGTGGTCGCCCACGAACCCGCTGATGAGGATGGCGTCGCCGGGCCGGGCCCGGTGCCCGCTCGGGGCCTCGGCCACGAAAATCTCGCCGATGCCGGTGGTGTTGATGAAAATCTTGTCAACGGCGCCCCTTGGCACGACCTTGGTGTCTCCGGTGACCACGAGAACGCCGGCCTCGTGCGCCGCCCGGCCCATGGATTCGACGATACGCTCCAGGTCGGCCATGGGCAGCCCTTCCTCCAGGATGAAGCCGCAGGTCAGGTATTTGGGCCGCGCCCCGAGCATGGCCACGTCGTTGACTGTGCCATGAACGGCCAGGGAGCCGATGTCCCCGCCGGGAAAGAAGATGGGATCGACCGTGAATGTGTCGGTGCTCACCGAGAGCGGGCCGTTGATTTCCAGAAAGGCCGCGTCGTCCAGACGGTTCAGGACCGCGTTGCCCAGATATTTGAGAAAAAGTTCGCCGATGAGCCGGTGAGAAGCCTTGCCGCCGCTGCCATAATCAAGAAGAACCCGATCCACTCGCATACCTCTGGCGTAAAAGTATTGTCCGGATCGCGGTGGACGGAAGGCCCGCCGCGTCATCAGCAAACCGCACCCCGAGGGCGCTGGCCATCAAACTCTGTACTTGTAGTAGGCGGCGCACGACCCCTCGGTGGAGACCATGCACGGCCCCACCGGCGCGGCGGGGGTGCAGGCCTTGCCGAAGAGCGGGCACTTTTCGGGCGAAAGCTTGCCCTTGAGCACGTCGCCGCAGCGGCATCCCTTGATCTCCGGGACGTCTTTGAGCTCCATGCCGAAAACACGCATGGCGTCGAAGGCCGCGTATTCCTCGCGAACCGTCAGCCCGCTGCCCGGGATGAGCCCTATGCCGCGCCACAGGGCGTCGGCCGGCTCGAACACCTCGTTCATGACGGAAACGGCCTTGGGGTTTCCGGCGTCGGAGACCACGCGCCTGTAGGCGTTGACCACTTCGGCGCGGCCCTCGCCCCGCATGGTCACGAAGAGGTGCAGGGCCTGCAGGATGTCCACTGGTTCGAAGCCGGCCACCACCGCGGGCAGGCCGTGCTTTTCAGCCAGAAAGCGGTAGGGTTCGACGCCGATGATGGCCGAAACGTGGCCGGGGAGAAGGAAGGCCTGGACCTTGAGGTCCGGGTCGCCCACCAGGGCGTCCAGGGCCGGCGGCACGAGCTTGTGGAAGCAGAGCACCGAAAAGTTGGAGATGCCCTGCTCGCGCGCCACCTTGACCGTGGCCGCGATGGCCGGGGCCGTGGTCTCGAAGCCCACGCCCAAGAAAACGACCTTGTCGCCGGGGTTGTCCTGGGCGATCTTGAGGGCGTCGAAGGGCGAATAGACGATCTTGACGCGGGCGCCTTCGGCCTGGGCGCTCTTGAGGCTCTTCTTGTCCGGGCCGGGCACGCGCATGAGGTCGCCGAAGGTGGTGATGATGGCGTTCTTTCCGGCCAGTTCAAGAAACGCGGCCACCTCGCTGTCATGGGTCACGCAGACCGGGCAGCCGGGTCCGGAGAGATGCACGACCTTGTCCGAGAGCAGCGAACGCACGCCGCTGCGGAAAATGGAGACCGTGTGCGTTCCGCACACCTCCATGAAGCGCAGCTCGCCGTCGAGCTCGGAGTGGATGCGGTCAAGCAGGACCTTGCACAGTTCGGGATCCTTGAAGTTGTCAAACAAGTTCAATGTTCAGCCCTTCCTCGAAAAGTTTCAGGGTGGCGATGGCTTCTTCCCGATCCAGACGGGTCAGGGCGAAGCCTGCGTGGACGATGACGAAGTCGCCCACCTCCGGAAATTCGGAAATCAGATCAAGCCGAACCGTCTGCCGCGTCCCGCCGACCTGCACTTCGGCGCTCTGTCCGTCGATCTTCAATACTTCCATTGGAATAGCCAGGCACATGGCGCATATCTCCCGCTTTGCTTTTTGTCACCGCTGTTGCTAAATCCCTGCCTGTTTCGTGTCAATGACACTCTTCCCGCACCCGCTTCAAACGCCAAGGCCCATGCCATGAACCAGTCCGACATCCCGCCGACCTTCGTCCCCGTCGACACGTGGGGAAACATTCCATCCGACGACGAATGCCGGGGCTGGTGGGACGAATACGCCATGCTCGAGCACATCAAGGTGCACAGCGAACTCGTGGCCGGCGTGGCCACGGACCTCGCGGAACTGGCCGCTGACCGAAACCTGGGCAACCCCATGGGGCTCCCGCGCGAAGCCTTCGTGCAGTCCGTCCGCGCCTGCGGCCTCCTGCACGACCTCGGCAAGACCTACTCCATCGCCCACGGCGGCAACCACAGCCAGTTCGGCGCGGCCTGGGTCATGGAACTCACCCGCAACCAGCACATCGCCCAGGGCGTCGTCCACCACGTGTACTGGCCGGGCGACCTCGACCCGGACAGATTTTTTCTGCCCCTGGCCATCATCTACGCCGACAAGCGGGTCAAACACGACGCCATCGTCAGCATCGACGAACGCTTCGAGGACCTCATGTCGAGATACGGGCACTCGGAACGCAGCCGAACCCTCGTCAGGCGTTCCCACGACCAGGGCGTGGAACTCGAACGGATTTTCAGCACCTACATCGGAGAAGACATTCATGCATATCCTTTTGATCGCCGGCGGCTGGTCCGGTGAACGCGAAGTTGCCCTGAGCGGAGCCAGACAGATCGAAAAGGGGCTCACCGCCCTGGGACACGGCGTCACCCTCTTCGACCCGGCGCGCGACCTGCGCGGCCTGTACGCCGCGGCCGAAGGCCACGACTTCGCCTTCATCAACCTGCACGGTTCCCCTGGCGAGGACGGACTGATCCAGTGCCTGCTGGAACGCATCGGCATGCCCTTCCAGGGTTCGGACGCCCGCTCATCGCTGCTTGCCCTGAACAAGGCAGTGGCCAAGCAGATTTTCGAGGCGGTCGGACTGGCCACACCGGAGTGGGAGTTCGTGCCGGCCAGCCATGTGACCGAATGGCGGCCACTGCTGCCCTTCCCCCTGGTGGTCAAGCCCAACACGGGAGGCTCCAGCCTGGGCGTCGGCATCCTGGACGGCGAGGAGGAGCTTGAAGCCTACCTCGCGCAGCCCGAGATCGCGGGGCAGGACCTCCTGGCCGAGGTTCTGATCCGCGGCCAGGAACTGACCTGCGGGGTGCTCGACGGAGAAACTCTGCCACCCATCCTCATCCGGCCCAAGCGCGGTGAATTTTTCGACTACGAAAGCAAATACGTGCCCGGCGCCACGGAAGAGATCTGCCCAGCCCCGGTATCCGCGGAACTGACCTCCCGGCTGCAGTCCATGGCCCGTGCCGCCCACGACGCCCTGGGCCTGTCCGACTACAGCCGTGCGGATTTTATGCTCTCGGCCGACGGCACGCCCTATATCCTCGAGGTCAACACCCTGCCCGGCATGACGGCCACGAGCCTCCTGCCCCAGGAAGCCCAGGCCGTGGGCCTGTCCTTCGAACAACTCCTGGAGAGGCTCATCGAACTGGGCCTGCGCAAGAAACGCTGATGGCCCAGGCCTCCCGACGGACTTCCGCGGCTGTGCGCCGGGCCTTCAACATCCTGTACACCCTCGTGTGGTGCGTGGCCGGCCCCCTCGTCTTCCTCTCGCCCCGGATGCGCCAGGGCTGGCGGCAGCGGCTGGGGTTCGGCCGCCCGGAGCCCTGCGACATCTGGATTCAGGGCGCCTCTGCCGGCGAATGCGCCCTGGTGGCGAGCATCCTCGAACATGTCCCCCACGCCCGGGTCCTGGCCACGACCTGCACCAGCCAGGGGCTCGAAGTGCTGGGCAAGACGGCCGCTCCCGGCCTGCAGGCCCGCATGCTCCCCCTGGATCTGCCCGTGCTCATGGGCCGGATGCTGGACCAGGCCGGACCGAAGGTGGTCGCGCTGCTCGAAACCGAGATCTGGCCCGGCCTGCTCATGGCCTGCGCGGCCCGGGGCATCCCCGTGGTGGTGGTCAACGCGCGGATGACGCCGCGTTCCCTGGCCGGCTACCTGTTTCTGCGCCCCTTGCTGCGGCTGTGCGCCCCGGCCCGAATCGGGGCCATCGCCACGGCCGACGCGCGGCGCTTCGGGCTGGTCTTCGGCCCTGATCGCGCCCTGGTCACCGGCAACATCAAGTTCGACCGGGCCACGGGCACGGACCTGCTGGAACGCGCCGCCAACCCTCTGGCCCCGCTTGTGCCCCAGGACCGCGCCTTCCTCGTCCTGGGCTCCGTGCGGGAACAGGAGGAACCGGCCGTTCTCGGGCTCATCCGGCAGCTCCTCGCCGGGGATCCGGACTGCGTCATCGGCCTCTTTCCCCGCCACATGCACCGGATCGCAGGCTGGGAAAGCCTCCTCACTCAGGCGCGCATCCCCTGGACGCACCGCAGCGCGTTGACCGGCGCGGCAGAACCCGGCAGCGTCCTGCTCTGGGACCGGTTCGGGGAGATGAACCAGGCCTACGCCCTGGCCCGCCGCGCCTTTGTCGGCGGCAGCCTGGCGCGGCTCGGCGGACAGAATTTCCTGGAACCCCTGGCCCAGGGCGTCCTGCCCTGCGTGGGCCCCCACACCCGCAATTTCGATTGGGTGGGCGAAGACATCTTCGACGGCCTGGTCTTCCGCAGCGCAGACATCGCCGAACTGGCCCGCACCCTGCTCTCCCCCGCCCCGCCGCGGCAGGAGGTGCACGCCAGGGCGCGGGAATACGTGCGTGCCCGGCAAGGCGCCTCGGCCGCCTCGGCCCGCCTCATCCGCCCTTTTCTCTCACGGAGCGACCATGACTGACGTCTATGCCATCATCCCGGCGCGGTACGAGAGTTCCCGCTTTCCCGGCAAACCCCTGGCCCTCATCCACGGCAAGCCCATGTTCTGGCACGTCATGCACCGCGCGAGCCTGTGCCCGCTGGTGCGCACCGTGGCCCTGGCCACGGACGACGAGCGCATCCTGCGGGCCGCCGCGGACCTGGGCATGACGGCGCTCATGACCAGCCCGGAGCACGCCAGCGGAACGGACCGGGTGCTGGAGGCGGCGCGGCTGCTCGGCGCATCGCCGGACAGCGTCATCGTCAACGTCCAGGGCGACGAGCCTGCCCTGAACCCCGAAATGCTGACGGAACTCATCCGCCCCTTCGAAGATCCCGCCGTGCAGGTCACGACGCTTGGGCATTCCATCACGGCCCGGGAAGCCCAGTCTCCGGACCGGGTCAAGATCGTGCGCGCGGCCGATGGCCGGGCCCTCTATTTTTCGCGCGCAGCCGTCCCCTTCGGACGCGACAACACCCCGGAATACCTGGGGCATATCGGCCTGTACGGACTGCGCATGTGCATCCTTGAAAAATTCAGCGCTTTGGGCGAAAGTCCGCTGGAGCAGCTGGAAAAGCTCGAACAACTCCGGCTGCTCGAAGCCGGCATCCCCATCCATGTGGTCCTCACCCGGCACAAGAGCCACGGCGTGGACCGCCCCGAAGACCTGCTAACAGTCAGCGCACTCATGCGAGGAGAAGATCATATATGAAAGCGATTCTGGCCCTTGAGGACGGAACCTGGTTTGCCGGGCAGTCCTTCACCGGCCCCGGCGAGGCCGGCGGCGAAGTCATCTTCAACACCGGTATGTCCGGATACCAGGAAATCCTGACGGACCCCTCCTATTACGGGCAAATGGTCTGCATGACCTACCCGCTCATCGGCAACTACGGCGTGAACCTCGAAGACGTTGAGTCCTCCCGCGTCCACTGCCCGGCCTTCATCGTCAAGGAGTGCTGCAAGAAGCCCTCGAACTGGCGCGCCACGGAAAGCCTGCCGGATTACCTCGTTCGCCACGGCATCATGGGCCTGGAGGGCATCGACACCCGCGCCCTGACCCGGCACCTGCGCATCCACGGCGCCATGCGCGGCATCATCTCCACTGAGGACCTCACGCCCGAGGAACTTGTCGCCAAGGCCGCGGCCCTGCCCTCCATGGAAGGCGCCAACCTGGTCGATTTCGTGGCCCCCAAGGAGCCATACTCCTGGAACGGCACCGCACCCGTCCCGGCGAAGATGGACGGCGACCTGCCCCTGTGGCCCGAAGGCTCCGAAAACAGCATCCGCGTCGTCGTGTACGACTATGGCATCAAATGGAACATCCTGCGCCTGCTGGCCGCCGAGAACCTGACCATCCTGGCCGTCCCGCCCAAGTTTCCGGCCGAGCTCGTCAAAAAATTGTCTCCAAGCGGCGTCTTCCTTTCCAACGGCCCCGGTGACCCCGCCACCCTCAAGGAAGAGATCGCCATCATCCGCGAACTCTGTGAACTCTTCCCCGTGGGCGGCATCTGCCTTGGCCACCAGCTTCTGGGCATCGCCCTGGGCGGCACCAGCTTCAAGCTCAAATTCGGTCATCACGGAATCAACCACCCCGTGCAGGACGACATCACCCGAAAGATCGAAATTTCTTCACAAAACCACGGTTTTTGCGTAGACATCAGCAACTTGCCGTTCCTGGAGCAGACGCATCTGAATTTGAACGACCAGACTTTGGAAGGATTCAGGCACCGGACAAAGCCCATTTTCAGCGTACAGCACCACCCCGAAGCCGGACCTGGCCCCCACGACAGCCAGTACTTCTTCGGACGATTCAGACGCATGCTGGAGACCGGCCAGGTTCAGTAACACCCCTTCAGCCCGCGCACCACGCGCAAGGAGCACCCATGTCGGCAGAGATTCTCAAGGCAAAAAAACAGCTTGGAGAAACCAGCATGCTGCTGAAACAGGGAAAGCTCCTTGCGGCCGTGGCCAACATGCACGAGGCCGTTGGCTTCATCCTCAGGGCCTCGCTCATGAAACACGAGCTGCAGGCCTTCACCGAAGCCCTGGACAGGGCCGCCTATACCCTGGCCAACGACCGGGAACTCAAAAAAATCTACCCGCTGCAGATCAGCTACAAGCCGGGCGAGGAAAAGGAACTTCTTGCCAGCCTTTACGCCCTGCTGGCCTTCCTCCAGGAAAATCTTGCCGAAGAGGCCAACACGCACCTGGCCGCCCTGGCCGAGTTCCGGCGCAAGCAGCTTGAACTGGCCCGAAAACACCTCGAAGCCGACGAAGCCCCCAAGGCCCTTCAGATCTGCAACCGCCTCATCGACGCGGCCCGCACCGACACGGAACTCAAGGTCACCATCGCCGACATGTTCCTGGAGTTCGGCAAGTACGACGAAGCCCTGGAATATCTGAAGGCCGCCTACGCCGACAACCCGGACTCCGCCCATGTCTTCAACAAGCTGGGCATGGTCCTGCGCAAGTCGGGCCGCCTTGAAGAGGCCGAGAAGTTCTACATCCAGGCCCTGGAACGCCAGACCCACGACGAGGTCATCTACTTCAACCTCGGCCGCGTCTATCTGGACATGAAAAGCTGGAAAAAAGCCATCGCCGCCGCCGACCGCGCCCTGACCATCAACGCCGAATTCGCCGAGGCG
>CALMTS010000428.1 GCA_937872685.1 uncultured Desulfomicrobium sp. | reverse complement strand
TGGCCCGTCCGGGCGCAACGACCCAGGACGGCGGAGCAGACGCGCTCCAGCCCGGACCCTTGGGCCGGGGCGAAATATACGGCGTACCTGGTTTCAGACATCATCGTTCGTCCTTGGATAACCACACCCTTGTCCGGACTTTGGAGGGCGCCCAGTCCGCCGGAGGAATCCCTTTTTCTCCCATCACATCACTTTCCGGCCTTCCCGCCATACTGCGACAACAACGGGCACGTCGTCCACCATGCGCACGCGCACCAGGTCGGCCCGCTTGCCCGGCGTCAGGTCGCCCCGGTCATGCAGGCCCAGGGCCTGGGCCGGAGCCGACGTGACCGTGGCCAACGCCCGGTGCAGGGGCATGCACAGCTTCCGGTGCATGACGAAGGGCGCCTGCAGAAGGCTCGCCGGCATGTAGTCCGAGGAGAGGATGTCCACGAGCCCGCATTCCGCCAAGTCGAGGGCGGAGACATTGCCCGAGTGGGACTGGCCGCGGACGATGTTGGGCGCGCCCAGGACCGTGGCCAGACCAAGTTCCCTGGCGCGCGAGGCGGCCTCCCGTGTGGTGGGGAACTCGGCGATGCGCATGCCCAGCCGGGCCGTTTCCTCCACATGCTCCACCGTCGTGTCGTCGTGGCTGGCCAGGGGCAGGCCGCGCTCGCGGCACAGGCTCAGGATGGCCTCGCGGTTGGGCTCGGCGTGGCTGGCCTGGACGGCGCGCAGGCGTTCGATCTCGGCCAGCAACTCCTCGTCGGTCCACTTCCTGTCGGCGTGAAAGGCCCTGTATTTTTCGAGGTCGCTCCACTGCCGCTGACCAGGGGTGTGGTCCATGATCGACACCAGCCGCAGCAGTTCGTGGTCCATGACCGAGGTGAACATCTCCACCACGGCCCTGTCGGCCAGCTCGCAGCGGATGTGCAGCAGGTGTTCGGCGCGCAGGAGGTTGTTCTCCATGGCCTGCTTCAGGGCCGCCAGGGTGCAGGCGAAGATCTCGCGGCGCATGCGCTTGGCGCTGAACTCGCCGGCGCTGACCGCGTCCAGCACCGTGGTGATCCCGGCACCGGTCATGTGGGTGTCGTGGGCCATGATGGCCGTCAGGCTCGTGGGCCAGCGCACTCCGGAGCGGGGAAGAAAATGCTTTTCGATGTTGTCGGTGTGGATTTCCACCAGCCCGGGCAGGAGGTAGTCACCGTCGAAATCCTCGGCGTGCGGGACGCTGGTGTTTGCGCCCAGTTCGCTGATGCGGCCGGAGCGGGCCAGCAGGGAGCCGCGGATCACGCCTTGCGGCGTGATCATGCGGGCATTGGAGCAGCACAGTGATGTCATGGGGGGTCCGGTTCAGACAAAGAGTTTGCGCAGGCGCTGGGAGGCCAGGTCGATCAGGGTCACGGAAATGATGATGAAGAAGATGATGGCGCAGGTCTGGGAGAAGTAAAACCCGCGGATCATCTCCCACAGGATGACGCCGATGCCGCCGGCGCCGACCATGCCGAGGACCGTGGCCGAGCGGACATTGGATTCGAAGCGGTACAGGGAGTACGAGATCCACAGCGGGATGACCTGGGGGATGACCCCGAAGATGACCTCTTCGAGAATGCTCGCACCGGTGGAGCGGATGCCTTCGACGGGCTGGGGGTCGATGGCCTCCACCGCTTCGGAGAAGAGCTTGGCCAGGACGCCGGTGGTGTGGACCCACAGGGCCAGGACGCCGGCGAAGGGGCCCAGGCCCACGGACACGACGAAGAGCATGGCGAAGACCATCTCGTTGATGGCCCGGCAGGCGTCCATGATCCGGCGCATGGGCTGATAGATCCACCAGGGGGAGATGTTCTCGGAACTCAGGATGCCGCAGGGGATGGCGCAGACCACGGCCAGGAACGTGCCCCACAGGGCGATCTGGAAGGTGACGACGATTTCCTCGACGTACATCCGCCAGTCCGAAAAATCGGGCGGAAAAAAATCACCGGCCAGGGTGGCCATGTTTTGCGAGTCCGTGATGAGGGCCATGGGGCGCATGTCCGCGCCGTCCCAGGACCAGGCCAGTGCGGCCAGGACGAGGCACCAGCCAACCAACCTGCCGAGAGTGTTCTGCAGTGATCTGGGCGGGCGGGTGCTGACGAGGAGTGATTGCTGGGTGGTCATGAAATGTTCCTGGGCGTTGGCCGGCCGGGAGGCCGGCCAACGGAGGTGCTGGCTACATCTTGGCCTTGATGGCTTCGAGTTTGGAGTCGATTTCGGCGATCTTCTTGGCTTTCTCGTCGTCGGCGAGGTTGGTGTCGTTTTCGATCTTGATGCGGCTCTTGAAGAGTTCCAGCTGACGGATGGGCAGCAACTGGTCGTTGGTGGACTCCTTGAAGGGGGCCCAGCCCAGGGCGGCGAGGACGGCCTTTTCCTTTTCGTTGCCCGTGGTCCCGTAGGTCATGATGAACTTTTTGATCTTGGCCTTGACGTCCTCGGGCAGGTCCTTGCGCCAGACCAGCGGATCGCTGGGGATCAGCGGGGAGGTCCAGATCACCTTGATTTCCTTTCGCTTGTCGGGGTGGCTCCTTTCCAGCTTGGCCAGGTTTTCGCTGTTGTTGGTGGCCACGTCGACCTGCTTGTTGGCCACGCTCAGGGCGTTGGTCTCGTGGTTGGCGTTGAGCACGTTCTTGAAGATCTTCTTGGCGTCGACCTTGTTCTTGGCGAACACGTAGTAGCTGGGCACCAGGAAGCCGGAGGTGGAGTTGGGGTCGCCGTTGCCGAAAGACAGGCTGCCGGCGTTCTTCAGCACGTCCTCAAGGGAATTGAGGGGGGAATCCTTGTGGGCGATGAGGTGCGAGTAGTAGCCGGGCGTGCCGTCTGCGGGCACGGTCTGGGCGAAGATTTCCCCGTCGGCGCGGTCCACGGCTTCCATGGCGCTCTTGTTGCCGTACCAGGCCACCTGCACCTTGTTGAAGCGCATGCCTTCGATGATCCCGGCGTAGTCGGAAGCGAAGAATGCGTTGATCTTCATGCCCGTGGCCTTCTCCATTTCGGCCAGGAAGGGCTCCCAGTCCTTCTTCAGGTTCATGGTCGCTTCGGTGGAGATGATGCCGAAATTCAGCTCCGTGGTTTCGGCGCTTACGGTCTGTGCTCCCAGCAGGGCCAGGAGGAGAAACATGCCTAATAACGTGCGGATCATTCGTAGACTCCTTTGCATTGCAACAGTTGGTTAAGCCGCGGCGGGCGCCGTGGCCGATTTGCGTCCCAGGGCGCCTTGGCGGTCCGAGGCGCTGTTCACCGCGGGCGAGAACAGTTCCTCGGATTCGGCGCCGTAGATTTCCTTGAGAAAGGTAGGGGTAAGGGAGTGGCTCGGACCGTCGTAGACGACCCGTCCGTGGCGCAGGGCGATGGTGCGCGGGCAGTAGCGGATGGCGTATTCGACCTGATGCAGGGATACGATGACGGTCATCCTGTCATGGCGATGCACTTCGGCCAGGATGTCCATGACCACCCGGGAGGACTCGGGGTCCAGGGACGCGATGGGTTCGTCGGCCAGAAGGACCTTGGCCCGCTGGGTCAGGGCGCGGGCGATGGCCACGCGCTGCTGCTGGCCGCCGGACAGGGTCGAGGCGCGCTGCCAGGCCTTGTCGGCCATGCCGACCCGGGCCAGGGACTCCATGGCCAGGCGGCGCTCCGGGAGGGGAAAGAGATTGGACACGGCCCGCCAGGTGGCCACGCGGCCCAGGGAGCCCATGAGCACGTTCGTCATGACCGAGAGCCTGTCCACCAGGTTGAACTGCTGGAATATGACGCCGATCTCCGTGCGGACCTTGCGGGCGTTCCTGGACAGGCGGCCGTCGCGCTGGATGATGTGGCTCAGCACCTCGATCTGGCCGGCGCTGCCGGGATCGCCGCACATGAGGCCCGAGATGTGGCGCATGAGGGTCGATTTGCCCGAGCCCGACGAACCGATGAGGGCGACCATCTCACCGCTTTCAATGGTGGCGTTGATGTCGTCGAGGCCCTTGGTGTTCCGGAATGTCTTGGTCAGTTGCTTGATCTGGATCATGTCGTTTCCTCGTGTTTGAACCTAACTAGGAAACGTCTGTGACGGGATCGTGTCCGGCGGATGACAATTCTTGAGCGAGATGTCTATACAACTTG
>CALMTS010000427.1 GCA_937872685.1 uncultured Desulfomicrobium sp. | reverse complement strand
CCCATGCCGATGGAGGCCAGCAGCACCACGGCCACGGCCGTGGCCAGGGTGTAGGCCAGGGCGCTCAGGGCCCCGTACCAGGTCAGGTTGAGGCCCCGCCACGAACCGTCAGCGTTCCGGGACAGGGGGACGCTGGCCAGCATCTGCCAGCGCTCGCCGGGCAGGTTCCGACCTCCCCAGGCGATGAAGACGAAGAGGGCCGCGGCAAAACACGTGATCCAGAGATATTGCATGATGGTCATTTCCCGTTGCTGGTTGCGGAAATCCGTCCGATGGTCTGCCGCACGCGCACGTCCGTCTCCACCCAGGGCCGCCCCAGCCAGCTGGAGAAGCGGCTGCCCACGTCGCCTCGGAACTGGTTGGCGACGAGGTCGGGGCTGAAGGCCATGCGTCCCGGCTGGAAGAAAAGCACGTCCAGGGAACTGCCCGGGCGATAGAGGCTCTTGGGCCGGCCCTTGCTCAGGAAGAGGCCCTGGCGCATGGGCTCTGCCGGCTCGTACCCCTCGACGGCGTAGGCCTGCACGATCTGTCCGATCATGAGCGCCGCGACCTCGACCATGACCACCATCCCGCACATGCTCCCCCCCGCCACGTCCGTGTCGATGACCGTCACGGCCCGGCGGTTTCGCGAGAACGGGGTGACCTCGGAGATCACGGCCGATGGGTTGCAGGAGTGGAAGTCGCCTTCGATCTCGTAGAAATCGCAGACCACACCGCTGACCGGCACATGGTTGTAGTGGTACTTGTCCGGGGTCAGGCGGAAGACGGCGAAGTCGCCGCCCGCGAAGGCCTCGACCCACTGCCTGCGCCCAAGAAATTCCTCGAAGGAGAAGAACTTGTCCTTGATGAAGAGCACGGACCCGTCGTTCAGGGACCCGGCGAACATGCGCGAATCGGCCGGCGAAACGATGGCCGCGGGGTCATCGTCCATGGGCCGGACGTCATCGTAGCGGATGCGGCGCTCGAAGATGCGTCGCGGGGTCGTGTAGTAGCCGGGCTCCTCGACGCACTCGCCCAGATCGATGCCCAGGCGCCGCACCAGGGACTCGCCGCCCGAGAGCCGCGCGCCCAGGGGCAGGTCGTAGTTGACGAAGCCAAGCAGGCTCGAGGTGCGCGCCGAGACCACGGCCCGGAAGACCGCAGGGGCCTGCTCCCGGACCCGGGAATAGAGGTAGCCGATGACCCGGTCGCAGAAGAGTTCCTCGTCGCGGACCGAGCCGCTGCCGTTGAGTACGTATTGATGCGTCATGTTTCCTTATCCATGATTCTTTGCGTGGATGCGTGCGTTGTCCCGGTGCATGCCGATGACCAGCAGCAGAAGCTGCGTCAGGACGGGACGGCTGTCCTGAAGTTCGCCAGTGCGTTCCAGTTCGTCCCTGGCCTGCCGGGCGACGTCCAGGATGTCCCGGCCGCCGAGCAGACCGGGCAGGCCGCTGCGGCAGAACTGTTCGGGCAGGCAACCGAAATTTTTGACGGTCCCGAAATCCTTCTCGAGATAGTCCAGGGCCTCGGCCAGGTGGGCCAGTCGCAGCTCGCCGCGGTACACGTCCTCGGCCGCCATGTTGAAGTCTCGGCCCCGCAGGGACAGGGGGGTACGGGCGCCCGTGCGGTCCAGGATGCGCCGGGTCAGCTTGCCCGCGGCTCCCAGATCGGGGTCCGCGATGCGCGCCCGCAGGTCCGCGAGGAGTTCGCGGGCCCCGAACATCTCGATGAGGTCCGCCCCTTCGGCCTCCATGAAGTCCAGCAGGGCCAGGCGGTATTCCTGTACGTGGGTGCGCAGGTAGCCGGGGTAGCGCCGGCTCGGCCGCACGCGGCCGGCGCGCGAGACCAGGTCCAGCAGCAGCGTGTTGCCCGTGTCGCGGCGCACGAAGAACGTGGGCAGGGAGATGGCCGTGGCGAAGAAGATCTGCCGCCGCTCGCTCTCCACCTCGGGCGTGTCCGGGATGGAGGCGCGGGTGACCCGGCCACCCAGGACCAGCTTCACGGCCAATGCGGTCAGGAACTGCTGCAAGGCGGCCGCGGGGCGCATGTCCTGCTCCAGGGAGTCGAAGAGGCTGTAGAAGCGGCCCTCGAAGCCCGAAAAGCCCATGACCCCGAAGGAGCGCTGCTTGTAGAGCAGGTACGTGGACATGGACTCGTGGAACACGCCCAGGGAGGCCAGGTCGCGCTTGAGGCGCAGGTCGTTGCCGAGCTCCCCGTCCAGGGCCGGGCAGCGGTGGGTGCTCATGAGGGTGGTCATGTAGTCCAGCAGCCTAAAATCCGGGACGAAGTCCCCGCGCAGGCCGAAGAGTTTGGCGATGGCCCGGTCCATCAGGGGCGGGCCGAAGGGGGTCAGGGGGCGTCCGAAGACCTTGAGCTTGGCCTTTTTCTTCCAGCGGCGCCAGATCATGCGCAGGTGGGTGTAGTCGAGCTCGTGGGGCAGGAAGCCCAGGGCCTTTTCGGGGTGGAAGTCCTCGAAATCCATGCGCAGGGGCGCGGCGCTGTAGGTGCCGACGAAGAGCGGCAGGAAATGCTCCGTGATCTTGATGACCAGGTCGCCCAGATACTTTTCCCCGGCCGCTCCGAAGTCCCCGTCTCCCTTCATCAATGCGCCCAGGCGCGCGCTGCCGAGGGAGATGTGCGTCCCGTTGTTGGCCAGGCAGGTGTTGGAGGTGTTGGGCAGGACCACCAGGTTGTTGGTCAGGATGCCCGACTCGCGCAGCTTGGCGATGGTGTTGAGCTGGCTGCGCGAGAGCATGCGGTGGCACAGGCCCATGTACTCTTTCTTGGCCTCGCCGCGGTCCCAGCCCGACAGGCAGGGGTTCATGAACAGGTCGCGGTAGTGGGCGTCGGGGATGAGCTCGTTGAGCTGCTTCTGCCTGGCCGGGGGCACGGGCGCGAAATAGATCATGGCCCGCTGGCCGTTCTCCAGGAGCCCGAAGCGCTCGTTGGCGTGGTCCAGGAGGAGCTGGGAGAGCAGGAAACGCTGGCTGGTCTCGCGGGCGATGCCGTGACCGCCCTGGAAGGCCCCGTTCATGGGCGCGGGATAGAAGGAAAAGGTCTCGGGGGACGTGTTGTCGTTCAGGAAATGATCCAGAAAGGACTCGGCCAGCCGCCGCACGGGACCGTGGGCGCAGGACCCGGCCAGGTCGGCCAGGGCCAGTTTGAGGAGGTAGCTGATGGGCACGCGCAGCCATTCCTCCCCTCCCCCGGTGAAGAAGAAATCTCCGCTGTCTCTGCGGCGGCCCGAGTCCGGATCGCCCTTGTCGGCCCGCAGGTCGCGCTCCAGGGTGTGCCGGGCGAAGGCTCCCAACCGGGACAGGGGGAACCGCACCCAGCTGTTCTCCCAGACCGC
>CALMTS010000426.1 GCA_937872685.1 uncultured Desulfomicrobium sp. | reverse complement strand
GTTTCCAGCTGGGGATGCCTTCCAGTTCGACTGGAGCCATGAGCAAATTGAGCTGGCCGGGATGCCGACCACGGTCAAGGTCGCCCACATCCGCCTGTGCCATAGCCGCATGTTCCTGGCCATCGCCTACCCCCGGGAGAGCCATGAGATGCTCTTCGACGCCCATGCCCGCGCCCACGAGTTTTTCGGCGGGCTGTGCCGGCGGGGCATCTACGACAACATGCGCACGGCGGTGACGCGCGTGAAGCGCGGCAAGGAGCGGGATTTCAACTACCGATTTCAGCAAATGTGCTCGCACTACCTGTTCGAGCCCGTGCCCTGCACGCCTGCCGCGGGCTGGGAAAAGGGGCAGGTGGAGAACCAGGTCAAGTTTGTGCGCGGGCGCTGGTTCACGCCGCGGCCCAAGGTCCAGACGCTGGACGAGCTCAACGCCATGCTTCTGGAAGGCGCTATCGGCTGGGCCAAGACCAGGGTCCATCCCGAGATCAAGGACAAGATGGTCTGGGAGGTCTTCGAGCAGGAGCGTGCCCACTTGGTGCGGGTTTCCCATGCGTTCGACGGCTACACCCAGCGAGAGATCACTGTCTCTTCCACCTCCCTGGCGACGGTGGACCGCAATCGCTACAGCGTGCCCGTCTCCGCCGCCGGCCGCGCCATCCAGGTCAAAGTGTACGCCCGCCGCGTGGTTTTTGTGGCCGGGGCCGAGGTGCTGGCCGAGCACGAACGTGTTTTTGGCCGTGACCGCACGGTATTCGATCCCTGGCACTATCTCCCCGCTTTGGAGCGCAAGCCCGGGGCCTTGCGCAACGGCGCGCCCTTCCAGGACTGGCCTCTGCCGGAGCCCATGCAACGGTTGCGCGCCGCCCTGGAACGACATCCGGACTGGGACCGGCAGTTCGTGGCCGTGTTGGCCCAGGTGCCCCGGCTTGGGCTGGAATCTGTGGCCAAGGCCTGTGAAGAGGCGGTGCGGGGCCGCGCCTGCAGCGGCGACGTGGTCCTCAACATCCTGGCCCGGCAGGAGGACAACGGCTGCGAAGAGCACTGCGCAGGCCTCCCGGATCGGCTGCAGTTGCGCCTGGAGCCCGTGGCGGACTGCCCCCGCTACGACGCCCTGTTGTCGGGAGCGCGCCATGTTGCGTGATTCGGTCCTCGCCTTGCTCAAGGAACTCAAGCTGCACGGCATGCACGCCGCCTATGACGAAGTGGTGGCCATGGGCCTGAAGGCCCGCAACACCCCGGAGCGGATCGTCCTGGACCTGCTGGAAGCCGAGGCCGGCGAGCGCCGCGTGCGCAGCATCCGCTACCGCCTTGGTGTGGCCCGATTCCCGGTCCTCAAGGGCTTGGAGGGCTTCGACTTCAAGGCCTCTCAGGTGGATGAGGCCCAGATCAGGACGCTGCACGAGGGCAGCTTTGTGGCCGAGCGCAGCAATGTCGTCTTTGTGGGCGGCACCGGCTCGGGCAAGACGCACATGGCTACGGCCATCGGCGGCAATATGGCTCGTCAAGGCGCCCGCGTTCGCTTCTACAACGTCGTGGACCTGGTCAACCAGCTCGAACAGGAGAAGCTGGCCGGCCAAGGCGGACGGCTCGCCGACAAGCTCTCGCGCTTCCAACTGATCATCCTGGACGAGCTGGGCTATCTGCCTTTCTCCAAAAGCGGCGGGCAGTTGCTTTTCCATCTGCTGTCGCGGCTCTACGAGACGGTCTCGGTGATGATCACCACCAACTTAACCTTCGGCGAGTGGCCCCAGGTCTTCGGAGACGCCAAGATGACCACGGCCCTGCTGGACCGGGTGACCCACCACTGCCAGATCATCGAGACAGGCAACGAAAGCTGGCGGCTTAAGCAAAGCCGTCAGGCCCGGACAGCCATCGAACAATGACCTGCCGGGGACCAGGGGGGAGTACTCCCCCCTGGTCCCCGGCCCCGAAATCCGCACCGCCACCTCAACCTGTCATCAACACCAAGGGGGGTCAAAATTCAACGCCGATGAGGGGTCAGATTTCCTCGCCGATTGACACCGGCAGAGCGGCCAAGGTTTCGCGAAGGCCGCTCAACTCCTCGCGTTCAAACCGCGACCACGTTTGCGTCACGAGCAGGCAGAACACGCCCAGACAGAGGGTGAGGCCCAGGCGCGGAAGTCGCACGTCCGGCAGCGGGGCGGGCAAGGTCAGAATACAAAGGAACAGGGCCGGTCCCACAAAACGCAGGTCCATG
>CALMTS010000425.1 GCA_937872685.1 uncultured Desulfomicrobium sp. | reverse complement strand
GTTCGGAATGGAATCGGGTGGGGCCCCTCCGCCTTGGTCACCAGGACGAAATATGATCTTTTCAATGAGCTTCTTTCTGCCGGGTGAGGAGTGCTCCTCGCCGCGGAAGAAGGCCTCTATGTGAACTCGCCGACTCGCGTCAACCAAAATTTTAGCATTTGCGAAATTTCTTTTCCCCCACCGACGAGGCGCCCTTATTACCATCTAAAATCATTGATTTTTTACAACGCCTTCAAAATGTCTTCTATGTCCGCTGGCAGAACCACTTCGCTACGTGGCAGATTACCCCAATTGAAACGGGACACAAGATCATGCGCCTCTGCCCCACGACAGCCGTCAAGGAGCCCTGCACGGAACCCAAGATAACCGACGATTGCACGGGGGGATACGCCGGCCTCACGCAACGCGCGCAATTCACATGACTGGTGACGCTTGGCCAAGCGTTCCCCGGCATGGTCAAGGACGAGCGGGACATGGGCATAAGTTGGCACCGGCTTATTCAGAAAGTGGAACAAAAGCACCTGGCGTGGCGTGCACTGCAGGATGTCCGCCCCTCGGACAACGAGACTTATGTGTTGGTCCATATCATCAACCGCAACGGCCAGCTGATAGGATATGACACCATCGGAGCGACGCACAGGAAAATCCCCGCCACAAGCCGCCCAATCCTGGCAAACCGGCCCGTGCACCAAATCCCGGAAAACCGTCTCGCCCCCCCCTCGCAACCTCAGCGCCGCCCGACGCCCCTGCGCTTCCCGCGCGGCGCGTTCAGTAGCCGTAAGTCCGAGGCACGTACCTGGATAAACCGGACCGGCATCCTCGCTATGCGGCGCCGACGCCATGGATTTGAGTTCCTTGCGGGTGCAATAGCAGGGATACGTGTGCCCGAGGCCGGTCAAGGTCTCGATGACTTCATTGTAGCGTTCCAGTCTCTGGCTCTGCGTATAGGGTGCGAAAGGCCCGCCCACATCCGGACCCTCGTCCCAGTCCAGGCCCAGCCACGCGAGGTCTTGCATGATCGCATCGGCAAAATGCGCTCTCGAACGGGCAGGGTCGATATCTTCCATGCGCAGCACAAGCCGGCCCCCTGCCGAACGGACCGCGAGCCAGCACAGGAGAAAAGACCAGGCGTTCCCCAGATGTAGATACCCCGTAGGACTTGGGGCCAAGCGCCCCCGAAGGGCCATGGGCAGGTCGGATGCAGACGGATTCATGGCCGATTTGGGGAACATGGAGAAGCGCGATTGTCAAGCAGGCCCGAGCTTCCAAACCATTGACGCCTGGCGAGTTGCAGCCGAATATGCTCGTGACGCACTTCGCGCCAATCTCTTTCGGAAGGACTCAAGCATGCATGATACAACCGTCGTCACCACATGCACCCGGGACTGTCCCAACACCTGCGGTCTCGTCGCAACGGTGCGTGAAGGCCGGTTGATCAAACTCGGCGGTGACCCGAGGCATCCTCTGACCCGGGGCAAAGCCTGCGTCAAAGCGGCCCGGTACGTCAGACGGGTGTACAGTCCGGAACGCATCACCAGGCCGCTCGTCCGGGCACATCGCGACGAACCGTGGCGAACCGCGAGCTGGGACGAAGCTCTCGACTCCATTGCCGCACGTATGAAGTCCATAGCAGCTGAATCCGGCCCGGAAGCCATCCTCTATTACCAAGGCTACGGCGAGCGCACGGCCCTGAAGCTCCTGAACCGCTATTTTTTCAATCTGTTCGGCGGCGTGACCACAACGACTGGCTCCCTTTGCGGCGGCACGGGCCAGGGATCCCAGAACCTCGACTTCGGTTGCCGCATCTCCCACGACCCTTTGGATCACCTCAACAGCCGCTCCATGATCCTCTGGGGCCGCAACCCGGCCTCGACCAACGTGAGCCTCATCCCCATCATCCGTGAAATACGGCAACGCGGCGGGCGCGTGGCGCTCATCGACCCCGTGTTCAGCAAATCTGCCGGTCTGGCGGACCGCCATGTCCGGCCCAGGCCCGGAACCGACGCCTTTCTGGCCATGGCCGTGGCTCGACTGATCCTGGCCAAAGGGGCGGAAGACCGAGCGTTCATGGAAAATCACGCCGAAGGTGCGCAGAGCTACCTCCGCATTCTCGAGGAATTCAGTGTGGAGGAAATGTGCGCCCGCTGCGACGTCGCAGTGGACGACGCCACGTACCTGGCCGATCTCCTCATACGGCACAACCCCACATCCACGCTCCTTGGATGGGGCATGCACCGTCACGAAAATGCGCATTTCTCCATCCGGGCCATCGATGCCCTCGGGGCCATCAGCGGCAACATCGGCGTGCCGGGGGGCGGTGTCAGCCAGGGTTTTGAGGAATACGGCCCCTACGACCAGAAATTCTGGGGCGACGACCTGAACCCGCCCCGACGGGCGCTGCTCCTGCCTCGGATCGGCGAAGAAATCCTGCGCGCCAGCAACCCCGGGATTCGCATGATCTATGTCACGGCCGCCAATCCCGTGTGCATGGCGCCGAATACGGCCAAAGTGAGCGCCGCCTTCCGCCGGGCCGAGTTTGTAGTCTATTCAGGGCATTTCCAGGATGACACCGCGGACCTCGCCCACGTCTTCCTCCCGGCCACGACCTTCCTGGAAGAAGAGGATGTCATGGCCAGCTACGGCCACAACTACGTCGGCCCGGTCAACCCGGCCATCAGGCCCGTGGGCGAATGTCGCAGCGAATTCCGCATGTTCTGCGATCTGGCCGACCGCTTCCCCTTTGCGGAGCGCTTTCGGCGCAGTGCCCGGGAGTGGCTGTTCGACATCTGCGGACCCATCAGAGAGCAGGGGTGCAGCATGGAAGCGTTGCGGCAGGGGACTTTCCGGCTGAACGCGCCCATGGTCCCGTACGCGGACAAAATCTTCCCCACCCCTTCGGGGAAGTTCCGTTTCCCGACCTCATTCGATCCGCAGGCCCTCGACCGGACAGACCCGTCCTACCCGTACCGCCTGCTGACCACCGCCCCCCACGGCTTCATCTGTTCCGAGCGGACCATGGCCGAACACGCCCCTCTGCCCGTCGTCGTTCTGGCGAAGGAGGAAGCGGTACGTCTGCAACTCCGGGAAGGGGATACGGTGCGGGTGGAGAGTCCGGCGGGAATGGTACGCGCCAGGCTTGAAACCAGGGCCGGACAAAGGCGTGACGTCCTGGTGTCCGAAAGGGGGGGCTGGCTCAAGGCCGGGCATGGCCTGAACCGGCTGACCAGGGACATCTCAAGCGTAGTCGGCAGCGGCACGCCCTATTATGAAACAAGCGTGCGCGTTGTTCTGGACTCGTGAACCGCACTCAACCCAACAGGCCATAGACCCGGTCCATGTCGAGCGCCCCCCGCACCACGCCCGCCAGACGGTCCAGGGCGGCCTCCAGGTCGTAGGCCACCTGGATTCCTTGCAGCGGGGCCAGGCCCTTGCGCACCCGCAGCCGGTCCAGAAAAGAGCGGCGGAACTCGTCGGCGTCAAATACCCCATGCAGATAGGTGCCCCAGACCATGCCGTCCTCGCGCCCCCAGCCGATGACCGCACCGTCGACGCGTGTCATCACCGGAACGGTCCGGCCGTCGAGCACGCGGGTGCGGCCGTGATGAATCTCGTAGCCGCGAACCTCCTCGCCCGTGGCTGAAAAGACACAACCCGCCTGGCACAGCACTTTGTCCACGGCCATCTCCGTGGCCAGGGACAGCAGTCCCAAGGGGCGGGCGGCAAGCCCCCCGCTCTCCACCCCGTCCGGATCGGCGATGCCTGCGCCAAGCATCTGCAACCCACCGCAGACTCCGACGATTTCGGCCCGGCTGGCCAGGACGGCCTGCGACAAACCGGAACTCCAGAGATATTGCAGGTCCGAGAACACATTGCGGGAACCGGGGAGGATGATGGCATCCGCCCCGTCCAGATCTTCCGGACGCCGGGCGATGCGCAGTTCCACATCCGGTTCGAGGCCCAGGGCGTCGAGGTCCGTAAAATTCGAGATATGGGGCAGGTCAACCGCCGCGATGACAACGTCTCCGCCTGTCCCGCGCGGCCGGGCCTCCTTGAAGCTGACCGAGTCCTCTTCGGGCAGGCCCAGGCTGTGCAGGTATGGCACCACCCCAAAAGTTTCCACACCCGTGAAGCGCCGCACGTAATCGATGGCGTCGCCCAGCAACTCCTGCTTGCCGCGGAAACGGTTGACGATGAATCCCGCCACCAGGGCACGTTCCCATTCCTCCATGACCTCCATGGTCCCGACGAACGAGGCGAAAACCCCGCCCCGGTCGATATCCCCGGCCAGGAGCACGCGCGCCCCGGCGTGGCGAGCCATGCGCATGTTGACCACGTCGTGGGATTTGAGGTTGACCTCGGCCGGACTGCCCGCACCTTCCAGCACCATCACCTGCGACGTGGCGGCCAATTCGTCGTAGGCCTTCGTGATCGTCTCGAAAATCTGCGGCTTGTAGCGGATGTACTGTCCCACGCCCATGTTTCCCACGGGCCTCCCGAGCACGATGACCTGGGAACCCGTCTCGGAGTTGGGCTTCAGCAGCACCGGGTTCATGCGCACGTCCGGTTCCAGCCTGCAGGCCTGGGCCTGCAGGACCTGGGCCCGCCCCATCTCGCCGCCGTCCCGGGTGACGAACGAATTGAGGGACATGTTCTGGGCCTTGAAGGGCGCCACATCCAAACCGTCCTGGAAGAAAATGCGGCACAGGGCCGCAGTCAGGACCGACTTGCCCGCGTTGGACGAAAGGCCCTGCAGCATGATGGCCGGAGTCTTGCGAGACGGCCGTGCAACGGTCCGCCCCGGTTTGAGGATTCCCGCCAGCGCGCGCACCAGGAACTCATTCTCCCCGGTGCTGCGAACGGCCACACGGAAATATCCCGCGTTCAGCCCCGCATAGTTGGCGCAGTTGCGGATGAGGATGCGGGAAGCCAGCAGACGCTCCTGCACCACGAAAGCGTCGGGGCCCCCGCTTCGGCAGAGAAGGTAGTTGGCGCTGCCGTCAAAAACCGTCAGGCCCAGGCCGCGGAGGTCGGCCGCGAGCGCTTCCCGCAACGTCTCGACCGCCTCGACGGTCCGCCTGGCATAGACTTCGTCTCGCAACGCCTCTTCGCCAACAGCCTGAGCCAGGGCGTTGACGCTCCAGTCCGGCAAAAGCCCCGCGGCAGCTGCGCAGAAATCCGGATCGCCATACCCAAGGCCCAACCGCAAGCCGGGGATGGCGAAAAATTTGGTCAGGGAATGAAGGACAAAGAGATTCGCGCGGTTCGCCGCGCCCAGCCGAAGAAGCGCCGGCACAAAATCGGCGAAGGCTTCATCCACAAGGAAGAAGCTCTGCGGAAAACGGTCCGCCAGGTCCAGAATGCGGCCGGGCTCCAGCAGCACTCCCGCCGGGTTCGAGGGCTGGCCGAGGATGACCAGTGCGCGGTCGTCCAGCATCGCCTCAAGTCCGGCCCAATCCATGGCGAAGCCTGTTTCGGGCGGCAGGGGCAGAGTCCTGCAGGCAAGGCCTGCGGCCTCGCAGGCGCGCGCGTAGTCCCCGTAGCAGGGCACGGGCAGCACGGCGCGGGTGATGCCCCTTGTCCGACATACCCTGGGCACGGCATACAGGAGCTCGGAAGACCCGTTTCCCGCTACGACATGCTCCACCCCCACGTCCAGGCGCTCCGCACCCGCCCGGCACACCCCTGCGGCCCGTGGGTCGGGGTAATGGGCAGTCCCGGCCAGGGCGCGGGCGACCACTGGCCGCAGCCACGCAGGTGGCCCCAGAGGGTTGATGTTGGCCGAAAAATCCAGAATATCTTCGGGGTTGCAGCCCAAAGTCCGGGCCATGGCGCGGACGTTGCCGCCGTGCGGGGGTAATGCGGCCATGGTCAGGAGGGCTTGCCCAGTTTGAAACGCAGCCTGAGCACGCCGCCCTCGAAGGAATGCGTGGTCAGACGGAACATGCCCAGTTCGCCGGTGTGGGCCGCATGCTCGCCGATGCAGGGGCAGGCGTCATAATCCCCGATGCGGATGACACGCAGCTCGTCCGGCGCACCCTCGGGCAGACGCTCCAGATTGAACAGGGCTTCGGCCTCGGACCGGGCCATGTTTTCGGCAAAAACCGGCAGATCCGCAGCGATGACGCCATTGACCCGCGCCTCCACGTCCCGCGCCTCGGCCTCGGTCAGATCGCGTACATAATGATAATCGCACTTGGCCTTGTCGGGATTCACGTGGGCCGAAAAACAGCGCCCGCACGTGAAAAGCCGGTCCATGGTCTGATTGAGAATGTGTTCCGCCGTGTGCATGCGCGGATCGTACTTTTTGGCCATCGTTCCTCCGATGGGAGGGTGATAGCCGGGGGATGGTCCGGGGTAAAGTGGGCAATGCCGGATCAGGCCGCCCAGGCGGTGGCGACCAGCGATGCGGCCACGCCCCACATGGTCAGCCCCACCAGGACGTCCAGCACGGCCCAGGAACGGGGGTGGCGGAAGAATGGCAGGAGAAATCGCGCGCCGAGACCCAGCGCAAGAAACCAGCCCAGGGATGCCGTGGCGGCGCCGGCGCCGAAGAAGAAGCGCTCCGCCTCAGGATAGCGCCCGCCGATGGAGCCGAGCAGGAGCACGGTGTCCAGGTAGACGTGCGGATTCAGGAACGTCACGGCCAGAGTGGCGGCCACCGTGGCACCCAGCCCCATGCGCACCCGCTCGTCCGGTTCGAGGCCGCCGGAACGCAGGGCCGAGCGAAAAGAGCGCAGGCCGTACCAGAACAGGAAAACAGCCCCGAACCAGGTGGCCCATACAGCCAGGTGGTTGCTGCGCGCCAGGACCACCCCCATGCCGGACAGCCCTAGGGTGATGAGCAGCGCGTCGCTCATGGCGCAGATGAGCGCCACCGTCAGATGATGGTTGCGATGCAGGCCCTGGTTCAGGACGAAGGCGTTCTGGGCGCCGATGGCGATGATGAGGCCCGCGCCCGTGCCGAGGCCCTGCAGAAAAGGTGTCGTGATCATGATGTTCTCCTTGCGCTGTGGTGACGCGAGCAATAAGGGAGAACGATATATAAGAAAAACGAATAATTTTTCTGGATCATAAAAATAACTTATGCTCGATTCCAAACACCTCCAAGCGCTGGCCGCCGTCATCACCGAGCAAAGCTTCGAGAAGGCGGCGCGCGCCCTCTTTCTGACCCAGTCCGCCGTGTCCCAGCGCATCCGCCAACTGGAGGAACAGGTCGGGCAGATGCTCGTGGTGCGCTCGGCTCCCGTACGCGCAACGCCCGCGGGCATGGCCGTTCTACGGCACTTCCGGCAACTCGCGGTACTTGAGGAGTCGCTCTTCGAAGAACTTGCCCCGCAGGCATCCGAAGACTTTGTCACGGCGACCCTGGCTGTCAACGCCGACAGCCTGGACACGTGGTTTCTGCTCGCCGTACGCGACATCCTGGCCGAAAAAAACGTCCTGCTGGACCTCGTGGCGGACGACCAGTCCGTGACCCACGCCTACTTGCGCTCAGGCGAGGTGCAAGGTGCCATCACCTCGACCCCGGCCAGTTACCAGGGACTCGCGACCCACGATCTGGGGGACATGGAATACCTTTGCGTAGCCACGCCGCAATTCGCGGCGCGCCACTGCCCGGACGGTTTCGGCCGGAACGAGGCCAACCGCGCGCCCATGGTCGTCTTCAGCCACAAGGACGCCCTGCAGCACGAATTCCTGCGGCAGCGCTTCGGGGAGGATGTCCGGCCGCCCGTGCACGTCATGCCGTCCAACATCAGCTTTCAGGGTCTCATCCTCGCCGGCGCCGCCTTCGGCATGGTCTCCCGCAACCTGGCCGCCCCCTTCCTCGAAAAGGGGGACCTGGTCGACCTCGCGCCGGGGGAAACCCTGCGCGTGCCGCATTTCTACCAGTGCTGGACCTTGCAGAGTTCCCTTTCCGCCCGCATTTCCGAAATCATAGTACGCACGGCCCGGGCTCACCTGATTCCCCGGGACCCAGGGAGCAGCACCCTGGCCTCTGCGGGGAGAGAAACGTCCGCACTCCCCCGCTTCCGGGGATGATTGCGCAATTCGAACTTCTCCCGTCCACCTTGATGAGCACCGGCGACGGCAAACGGACATGCACGACGTGCTCGTCGCTCGAGGCGACCTCCTGCGCCTCCAGCCACTCCCAGTCGAAACGCTCCCCTTCCTTGCCCGAGACCATGATGTAGTTGATGCCAAGAGTCGTGATGTTGTGGAAGAAGTGCGAACCCTGCGATGGTTCCACCCGTAACTGGGACGAGGCCGTTTCGACGATGGCGGCCACGCCGCAGATATCGTTCCAGGCCACCGGTATGCCCAGCCAGCGGTCCGCCGTGCCCCAGCGTCCAGGGCCGACCAGCAGGTACTTGCGCCCCTCATCCATGAGCCTGGCGTTGATCTTCCCTATCTGGGCGGCGATATGCACGGTTTTCTCGACCTCGAACGTCTCGGGCCGGACAAACACGATGTCGGCCACGTCCACCTTCTCGGCGTTGCCCAGGGCATGCGTGGACAGGCAAAAAGCTCGTTCCCTGTCCTCATCCGTGATGTTCACGCGGTTCAGATCAGCCCGGGCGGACATGGGGCGCAACTGCAGCAGCGAAAACACGGGCTTGCGCTCCTTGCCCGGGTAGAGGTTGCACGCGAACTCCATTTCCACCGGACACCCCATGGCCGACTCGGTGATGGCCATGACATCCTGCAGTATCTCGGCCAGGGGCAGGATTCTGTGCTTGAGAACCGGGGCGAAGAGCAGCACGCGCGGGCGGTCCGGAATGGAAGCGGTATCGCGGATGCGCCCCTCCTCGGGCAGAAAGGTCGAGGCCACGAGGTTCAGAGGCCCTGCGGCCTCGGCCTCGACGATGTTGCGCCTGGTCAGGGAGAAATCCGTACGCGGCCAGGGCCAGCGTTCCAGGGACAGGCTGTAGAACTCGGTCTGGGCCGTGCGCAGGGCCAGCTCCACGGTCGGACACTGGGGAAGGATGTTCGGATGGCGGGGCGAAAAACGCAGGGTCTGCCCCCCGTCGACCACGATCTTGCCGAAGCCCAGGGCGATGGTGGCCACTCCGTCCTCGGGCTTCATGCGGCCGAAAGGATAATAATTGTAGGACTGGGCCACACCCGAAATGGCCGGATAGAAAAACCCGCCGTAATCCTCGCCGATGACCTGCTGGACGAGCACGCCCATCTTCTCCTCGTCCGTGCGCTGGCTGACGCGGCGCGAGAAGGCCTTGGGCGCCTGGAAGAACGTCGAGGCCCAGACCTGCTTGATGGCCAGGATCAACTCATCCAGCCGGATATTGAGGTCGGTGTGGTTGTTCGGCACCATGATGGTGGAATAAAGCCCGGCATAGGCCTGGAACTGGGCGTCCTCCAGCAGGCTGGAGGAGCGGACCGCCAGGGGATGGCGGACCTGGGAGAGATAGGCCTTGAGCTGATGGCGCAGCCACTTGGGAAAACGAGCCTTCTCCACGGCCTGCAGGACCTCCGCATCCTGCACATCCATTTCAGCCAGATATCTGAGATCATTCATCTTGACAAAGGCGTCGAACCCTTCCGTGGCGATGGCCAGAGTCTTGGGCATGGCGAATTCCACGCCCGGGTACTTCTCGGACAGGGCGGGGATGCGGTTCAGCAGCGAAAAGAGAAAGGCCAGTCCCCGCGCCTTTCCTCCAAGGGACCCGTCACCGATCTTGAAGAAATCCGTCGTGGGGTCGAAATCCTTGGGATTGAAGTTGGCCACGATGCCCTTCTGCCGCTGCTCGCGCCGGGCGCGGATCATCTCCAGCACCCCGGCGCGCATAAGCTCCGGCGAAGTGAAATCCTTCTCGCTCATGGGCCGCAAGCGGTCTGCCAGCTCGAATTCCGTCCGGGCAAAAAACCAGCGGGAAAAATCGTTATGCCGCGAATGGCGGATCAGGGTCTCGGCAGGCATGCTCCGGAGGCACTCTTCCAGGGCGTACACGCTCCCTGCCCGGGCGATCTCCATTCCCTCGGGATTGCGGAAGACAAAATCCCCGAACCCCAAATGCTCCAGCACGAAACTGCGGACATCTGCCAGCAGCGTGGGGGAATTCTTGTCCACGAAACAGGCCGGTATCTGCTGGGCCCGCCTGGCGTTTTCCGGCTCGTTGCTCATGAGCAGAAGCGGGATGTCGAAACGCTGGGCCTTGATGGCGGAGAGCAGATCGACTCCTGACGAAGGGTCGAGCCGCCCGTCCCGGGGGTAGCGAACGTCCGAGATGACGCCCAGGACATACGGCTCGAATTTCCGGAACAGGGCCAGGCCATCCTCGTAGGTCCCGGCCAGCAGAATCTTGGGGCGGCAGCGCATGGTCAGCAGCCGGTGCTCCTGGTTGAGCCCCTCGCGGATGACCTCCTGGGTCTGGACCACCAGTTCGCGGTAGAGGATGGGCAGCAGACAGGACTGGTAGCGCGGCGAATCCTCGACTACGATGATGACGCGGATGCCGACGCTTTTCGTGTCGAATTCGACGTTCATGGCGTCCTCGGCGTTCTTGACCAGGGCCACCAGAAGGTCGGCGTT
>CALMTS010000424.1 GCA_937872685.1 uncultured Desulfomicrobium sp. | reverse complement strand
CCCCGCGGAACAACTTCAGGTTCGCCTCAAGCACTGCCCCTTTGAGCAGGTCGTTCATGGCCTGCTCGTAATGCCCTGCGGTTACGCCGGGTATGAGCCCTTCCCTGCTGACGACCGAAAGCACGGCGATGTTCTGCATGCGCGGGTCGGCGATGTCCGGGCGGATGACCGCATGGACCGTGACGCCGCGCGCGGACGCGGCCCGGGCGACGTCGTCGCCGGAGATTTCCGGGGCCGTGCCGAGGCGCACGGGCAGCGGCTGGAGCACGGTGTCGTAATAGACGAGGGTCCCGCCCTCTTTCAGGGCGGATTGCATGGCGCGCAGGGCCTCGTGGCGTTCGAGGCCCACGGCCAGGTCCGCCTCGCCCGCGGGGATCATGGGGCTGTGGGCGGCCTTTCCGAGCCGGATCTGGGACACGACGATGCCGCCGCGCTGGGCCAGGCCGTGGGTGTCGACGGCCTTGGCCGCGTGGCCGGCGTGGTCGGCCGCGCGCAGGATGATCTCGCTCAGCAGGCCGATGCCCTGCCCGCCGACGCCGCAAAGGTATATGTTGAAGACGTCCATGTGATGCTCCTTAACGGGTGATGGCCTTGCTGGGACAGGTCTGCATGCAGGAGCCGTCGCCGATGCACAGCTCAGGGTTCACGGTCACGCTTCCGTCGGCGGCCCGGGTGAAGCTCGGGCAGGCGAAGTCCTCTACGCAGACGTGGGCGCGGGTGCAGACGCCCTGGTCGATGCTCACGTGCCGGTCCACGTAGCCGCTCTTGCGGCGCTGGTTGCGGGTGAAGAGCAGCATGCAGGGGTGGCGGGCGATGACCACGCTGAAGGCGTCCACGGCCAGGGCCTGGCGCATGAGGTCCGTCAGCTCGGCCTGCTTGTAGGTGTCGGTCTCGAAGATGTGCTTCACGCCCAGCCCCTCCAGCACCTGCCGCACAGGTATGGCGTCCGTCACCTCGTTGAAGTTGCGCCCCGAGGCCGCGTGGTCCTGGTGGCCGGTCATGGCCGTGGTGCCGTTCTCCATGAGCACCAGGGTCAGGTTGTGCCGGTTGAAGAGTGCGTTGACGATGCCCGGCAAACCGGCGTGGAAGAAGGTCGAGTCGCCCAGGAAGGCCACGACCCTGCGCGTGTCGTTGAAGAGGGTCAGGCCCGCGCCCATGGCCGTGGAGGCGCCCATGCACAGGAGAATCTCGCCCATGCGGTACGGCTCCATGAAGCCCAGGGTGTGGCAGCCGATGTCGGCCACGGTGATGGCGCCCTCGGGCAGGGCCTTCTTTATGGCGTGGAATGCGCTGCGGTGGCCGCAGCCCGGGCACATCTGCGCCGGTCGCGCGGGCACGGGAACCAGGGGTTCGGCCACGGCCGCGCGCGGAGGGATGATATCGGGCCAGGTGCGGTGCAGGATGTCCCGGACCTTGTCGGCGGTGTACTCGCCGATCCAGTCCCCGTCGTCCTGCTTGCCGATGATCCTGGCCTTGAGGCCCCGGTCGTAGGCCAGGGCCTTGATATCCTTCTCCAGGGTGTCGTCGAGTTCCTCCAGCACCTTGACCTCATCGTGCGCGGCCAGGAAGTCGGCCACGGCCCGCACGGGCATGGGGTACGGCATGGCCAGCTTGAGCACGTCGGGCCGTTCGCTGAGCCCCTCCAGCACGTCGGCCACGGACAGGGCGACCATGCCCGAAAGGATTATCCCGCGAGAACCGCCCTGCCCCGTGACCGTGTGCAGGCCGCGCCCGTCCACCCACGCATCCGCCCTGCGCAGGTTCTCCAGGGCCGTGCGTTTCTTGGGGAACACGGCGACGGTCAGCGGGATGTAGGGGCCGTTGGCGGCGTCGAAGCGCGGGTCGTTCCCCTGCTCGGCCGGGGTCCAGCCCGCGAAGGACACCTTCGCCTTGGCGTGGCAGACGTGGGTGGTCAGCCGCAGGATGACGGGCCGGCAGAGTTCCCGGGCCAGGGCGGCCGCCTCCTTGTAGTAGGCGTAGACCTCGGCCGGGTCGGCGGGCTCCAGGACCGGGGTGTAGCTCATGGCCGCGTAGTGCCTGTTGTCCTGCTCGTTCTGGGACGAGTTGGCGCCGGGGTCGTCGCCGAGCACGATGACCATGCCGCCGATGAGGTTCAGCAGCGACAGCTGCACAAAGGCGTCGGCGGCGACGTTGAGCCCCACGCTCTTGAAGAAGACCGTGGACAGGTAGCCGTTCAGGGATGCGCCGAGCGCAACCTCCGTGGCCACCTTCTCGTTGGTTGAAAATTCGAAATAGAAGGGCCGTTTTTCAGGCGGGATGGACTGGATGGCAGTGGCGATCTCCGGGGTCGGGGAACCGGGATAGGACGTGACCACGCGCGTCCCGGCCTCGACCATGGCCCGCACCAGGGCCGTGTTGCCCATGACGATCTCCGAAAACGGCGCCCGGGTGGTGAGCATTTCTCCCATGTACTTCATGTGGGTCCTCGCTGTAGGGAGCTTTCATGTCCCGTGAAAATGGGTTCTCGATACACAATTGCCTACCCCACGCCCGGGCCGGAGGCAACGTTCCACGCGGAGGAAACCATGTCTGATCTGAGCTTCACGAAAATCGAACAGAGCATCAGGGACCGCAAGCGCCTGCACCTGACCTTCCTGAAAAACGTCAAGACCTACGCCCCGTTCCTGGAACTGGAACAGAAGGCCTTTAGCGACGGCGCCCTGAGCCGCAAGGCCAAGGAACTCATGGCCCTGTCCATCTCCATCGTCACCAAGTGCGAACCCTGCATGGAATGGCACCTGGACCAGGCCATGCAGGCCGGCGCCACGGACGAGGAGATCTACGAGACCATCGACGTGGCCATCGAAATGGGCGGCGGCCAGGCCGGGGCGTACGCGCGGTTCGTGCTGAAGGCCATGGAGTATTTCAAGGGGAAGCGGGGGGAGTGAGCCCACCGGATCGACGGGCATACAGATGCCATGGAATTGCCGCTGAATACTATAGGTAACACACTTGTTTCATTGATATTAAAATTTATCCAACAAGCCAGCACTTACAATTGGACGGGCCTTCACTTACAATTGGACGGGCTTTCACTGACAATCGGACGGACATTTGCTGACAATCGGCCGAACAACCGACATGTTGTTCTCAACAAAATATCGATCATCAGACATCAGAAATGCCATAGTTACGACATGAATCGTCCAAAGTAAAAGCGGGAGCCCGGTTGATCCGGACTCCCGCCTACTTTTATCTCTCCCAAAAACCTTCAGGACAACCGGCCCTTGAAATCCTCGTAGCCGAAGGTTCTCACCACCCGCATGGACCCGTCCTCGGGTTCGAAGGTGGCGATGGAGGGCAGCTGG
>CALMTS010000423.1 GCA_937872685.1 uncultured Desulfomicrobium sp. | reverse complement strand
GAGAAATGTGGCTAAATTTTTACAATTAGCGCAGGCCAACATCTGCTCAAAAACAACAAATACAACAAATACAGATGGATAGAATTTATGGCATTCCCCGTGCTTTGCGTGGGATATCAACACTCACCCCCACGGAGGACATCATGCACGAGGTTACCAAACAAACATCTGCCCTGCTCAGACCCAAAGTCTGGGCTCTGACCCTACTTCTGGCTTCCATAACTCCCACCATGGCTTTTGCGGAAGGCGAGGCGCTCTCGCAGTCCAACGCCAACCTGCTCTGGACCCTGCTCGCGGCCATCCTGGTCATGTTCATGCAGCCGGGCTTCGCCCTGGTGGAAATGGGCTTTGCCCGCGCCAAGAACGCCGGCAACATTCTGATGAAAAACCTGCTCGACTTCGCGGCCGGCCAGCCTGCGTTTTTCCTTCTTGGCTTCGGCCTGATGTTCGGCCAGGACATCGGTGGATTCATCGGCGGCAGCGGCTTCGGCCTCGCCGGCAATGACCCCACCAGCGACGCCGGCATGTGGAACCTGACCTTCTGGTTCTTCCAGTCCGTTTTCGCGGCCACCGCAGCCACCATCATCTCCGGCGGCATCGCCGAGCGTACGAAATTTTCGGCCTACATCATTGTCAGCGTCGTGGTATCCGCCCTCATCTACCCCATCTCCGGCCACTGGGCCTGGGGCTCCCTCTGGGGCGCAGGCGAGCTGGGCAAGGGCTGGCTTGAAAGCATGGGCTTCATCGACTTCGCCGGTTCCACCGTCGTGCACTCCGTAGGCGGCTGGATGGCCCTGGCCGGCGCCCTCGTCATCGGCCCGCGCATCGGAAAATACAGTCCCGACGGCAAGGCCAAGGCCATTCCCGGCCACAACATCCCCATGGCCGGTTTGGGCGTGTTCATTCTCTGGTTCGGATGGTTCGGCTTCAACCCCGGCAGCACCACCGCAGTCAACGGTTCCATCGGGTACATCGCCGTCAACACGAGCCTCGCGGCCTGCCTGGGCACCCTGGGCGCCATGGTCTACGCCTGGATCAAGCACGGAAAGCCTGACACCTCCATGTCCCTGAACGGCGCCCTGGCCGGCTTGGTGGCCATCACCGCAGGCTGTTACGAAGTCTCCCCCGTGGGCTCCATGGTCATCGGCTTGCTGGCCGGCATCCTCGTGGTCATCTCCATTGAATTCATCGACCAGGTCCTGAAGATCGACGACCCGGTCGGCGCCTCCTCGGTTCACGGCGTATGCGGCATGTTCGGCACCATCATGGTCGGCTTCTTCGCGGCCCCCGGTTACGGTTCTTCGGTCGGCCTGCTCTACGGCGGCGGCACCGAGATCCTGGTCACCCAGATCATCGGCGCGGCTTCGGTCTTCGCCTGGGCCTTCGGCTGCGGCCTCGTCCTCTTCTACGCGCTCAAGGTCACCATCGGCATCCGCGCCACGCAGGAAGAAGAACTCAAGGGCCTGGACATCACCGAACACGGCATGGAATCCTACAACGGCTTCCAGATCTTCACCAACGAATAAGGGAGAAACGACCATGAAACTCGTTATCGCATACATCCGGCCCGAGTGCCTGAACGCGGTCAAGCAAGAACTGTACAGCAAGAAAATCTACAACATGTCCGTCACCAACGTACTCGGCAGCGGACGCCAGAAGGGTTTCACCGAAACCTACCGCGGCGTGGTCATGGAAGTGAATCTGCTGAAGAAGGTCCGCCTGGAAATCGGCGTCAACGACGACTTTGCCGAACAGGCCGTGGAAGCCATCAGCGCGGGAGCACGCACGGGCAAGGAAGGCGACGGCGTCATCTTCGTCCAGGAGCTGGGAGCCGCCATACGCATCCGCACCCAGGAGACCGGCCCGGCCGCCATGGGTTGAACGACTCTCAGACCCGAACTCTCGTAACAGGGGAGGCCTCGCGCCTCCCTTTTTCATTGCAGGCAGGCAAATCCGCCGCCGGACCAGGGGCAGATCCCGCAGGGCACACCCTGTCCGTAGCAGTCCTTCTCGAAGGGCGTTGTCCCCTGCACGTGATCGCAGGGCGCCACGCTGCAATCTCCGCAACGGGCGTACTCCTCCTTCAGCGCTTCCGTGCGGAAGCGCTCGAAAGCCTCTTTCCGCCAGACTTCCAGGGGATCATCCTCCGGCACGCGCCCGAAGGCCCGCTGATGCACCCGTATCTCCCCTCCGCCAGACCAGGCCGAATAGCTGTGCCACAGGAAGTAGCACGGGGTCAGGGCCCCGTCGCAAGCGACGAACAGACTCTCGTCGGCGACAAAGGGGCATTCCCGTGGTTCCCGGGCGGCTATTTCGGGAAGATCGAGGCGAATCCCCAGCTTCCCCGCCACCTCCTCGGCCCGGGCAAAGGACTGCCGGACTCGCTCCATCGCTGCGAAATCCACGTTCATGACATTCGGCAGGCTGAACTGCAGGCCCATGCGTTGCGCCTCCTCCTTCATGGCCAGGATGATATCCACCTGGCGCTGCTGCTTCGGGGTGCGGAAAACGGCATAGAACGCCTGATAGGAATGGGAGACATCCAAATCTTCGGCATGGAAGACCTTTTGCCATTCACGGTAGAAATCAAGGCAGCGGCGTGAGACGGAAACGTACATGCTCTGGGCGACATCCGCCGCATTGTAGGGCAGGACATGAGAGACGATGACAAATTCGGCATCGCGTTCGGCACACCAGGCAACCATGTCCGGCAGAGCCGCGTGGGTCTGGGCGTTGACCACGGTCTGTGCGCCAAGGGTCAGGGGGCGCGAACCGGGGCGGGCGGCCGCCTCCCGCATCAGTCCGAAGGCCCGCCCCACACGGTCGAGTTCGGAACCGGCCCTGAAACGCCCGAGCTGATCCGGGTCCGGGGAGTCGACGGAAAAGCAAATCCGGTCCAACCCCGCGCCAATGAGCTGTGCGGCCATGGTCGAAGTCAGGAGCATGCCGTTGGATTGGAAGCCGATGGAGCACCGGTCCGGCACATGCGAGCGGGCATGCGCGATAAAGCCGGAAAGCTCCGGGTGAAGCATGGATTCCCCGACACCGTTCAGGTTGAGCGTGTCCAGATGCGGAAAAACGGGAGCCAGGGCCTCGAAGGCCCGTCGGTCCATGAGGGCTTCGGCGCACTCCCACCCGGCCGAGTGCTTGACGCACATGGCGCAGCGGAGATTGCACAGCGTGGCAAGCTCCACGTAAAGCTTGCGGGGGGTCGAAGGAGAATTCATCTGCATGCGGCTTTTTTGAACAGCCACCGGGGGGCGTCAATACCCCAATATGACACAGTGCTCACTCGCCCCCCGCGGGCGGCAGCATGTCGTGCACCAGG
>CALMTS010000422.1 GCA_937872685.1 uncultured Desulfomicrobium sp. | reverse complement strand
ACGACCCGGCACTTGAGCCCGGCGGGGAGCCCGAGCTTCGGGTTGGGCAGCTCCAGGCGCACGCCGAAGGTGCCGCTGGCCGCGTCGATGACCTTGTCCACGATGACGACCTCGGCCGCGTATTCGCCGCCGACGGGCTCTTCCGGCAGGACCTTGGCCTTGTCCCCCACCCTGATGGCGCCGATGTACTGCGCCGGGATGACCAGTTCGACGTTCAGCGGGTCGATCTGGGCCACGGTCAGGAAGGGCTCCTCTCCGATGTAGCCGCCCGGCGCGCCCGTGCGCTTGACCACCACGCCCCTGACCGTGCTGCGGATGACGCGCAGCTCCAGCTGCTCCCGGGCCTCGGCCACCTGCAGGCGGGCCAGCTGCAGCTCGGTCTCGATCTCGTCCTTCTCGTGGACTGAGATGAGGCGCTTCTTGGTCAGCTCCTCGTTGCGCTGCAGCTTGCGCTGGCCGAAAGCCACCTTGGCCTCGGCCGTCTTGAGGGCCGCGGCCTCGACCCCGGATTTGAGCCGCGCCAGGACCTGGCCGACCTCGACCCGGTCGCCCCGCTCCACCAGCACCTTCTCCAGGATGCCCGGGACCTGGCTGCCGAAATTGACCACCTCGCGCGGCTCGATGAGCCCCTCGAAGGGCGGCAGGTCCCCGGCCATGGCCGGCGCGGCCAGAAGGCACAGCAGTACTAGGAAAAGTCCCCGCTTCATCGCTCACTCCTTATTCATGTGTAACGCCGTTTCAGGGTCATGCGGCCGGCGCAACGGCAAAAGACCGGGTCGCGCCAGGCCGGAACGACGCGTGGCCGCTCCGGAAAATTTTCGCGAGGGAAGGCTTGCGGCGCCCTGCGCGCCGCGGACAGGCGGCCGGCAGGCAGACGGATTGCCGCTTCCGGAAACGCGGACCGCGCAATCCCTCTATTCGAATCGCCCGGCAAAGGACAGCAGGCTTCCCTGGGCCTGGTCCTGGCGGAACAGGTTCCGGCGCATCCGCGCGTGGTAGCTCTCCACCTTGCGCTGCATGCGCCGCAGCAGCCACCGCGCGGCGAACTGCGGCGTCCCGGCCCGGGCCACCACGACCCCGGCCAGGCGGATCAGCGGGTCGCCCCACTTGCCCTGGAACAGGAAATCCTCCAGGGACAGGATCCCCTCGTAGCTCCCCGGGTCCCCCTGACGCCCGCAGCGGCCGGCCAACTGGCGGTCGATGCGCGCGGCCTCGTGGTACTCGGTGATGATGACATGCAGCCCCCCGGCCGCCCGCACTTCGGGCGACAGGGCGATATCCGTGCCCCGGCCGGCCATGTTCGTGGCGATGGTGACGCTCCCCGGCGCCCCGGCCCGGCCGATGACCGCGGCCTCTTCGGCGTCCTGCCTGGCGCTCAGGACCTGGTGCGGCAGGCCCGCCTCGCGCACGCGCGCGGCCAGTTCCTCCGAGGCGGCCACGGTGCGCGTGCCGACCAGCACGGCCCTGCCCTGACGGTGCATGTCGGCGATGCGCTCCACCACGGCCGTCCACTTCCCGTCCCGGGTGGGAAAGATCCGTTCCGGAAGCTTCCGCCTGATCACGGGCCGGTGGGTGGGCATGCGCATGGTGGCCAGGCCGTACACGTTCCACAGCTCGTCCTCCACCTCCCGGGCCGTGCCGGTCATGCCGGCCATGCGCAGGTAGCGGCGAAAAAAACGCTGGTAGCTGATCTTGGCCAGGGGGTCGCGGCGCTGCGTCAGCTCGCAGCCCTCCTTGAGCTCGATCATCTGGTGCAACCCCTGCTCCCAGGAGCGGTCGGGCATGACGCGGCCCGTGAACTCGTCGATGATCTGCACCTTGCCGTCGCGCACCAGGTACTGCTCGTCCCGCCGAAACAGGAGCAGGGCCGTCAGGGCCTGGTGCACGGCGCCCTCGCGGCGCACCATGCCGCTCCACAGGGCCCCCAGCCGCCGCGCCGCCTCCTCGATGCGCTCCCGGCCCGCCGGGGTCAGGATGATCTGGCGGCGGGCCTCGTCGAGTTCGTAATCCGTGTCGCGCACGAAGGTCCCGGCCAGCTCCAGGGCCTGCCCCAGGAAGTCCCGCTCCTCGTCGGCGCCCGAGGAGCCCGAGATGATGAGCGGCGTCCTGGCCTCGTCGATGAGTACGCTGTCGGCCTCGTCCACGATGGCGAAGTGCAGGCCGCGCATGAGCAGGCGCCCCGTGCGCGAACCGCGTCCGAGCAGGCTCTCGGCCTGGATCATGATGGGGTCCGGCCGGTCGGCCAGGGTCAGGCGGTCGCGCAGGTAGTCGAAGACCAGTTCCTTGTTGGTGGCGTAGGTGATGTCGCAGCCGTAGGCCCTGCGCCGCTCGTCCGGCCCCTGCCCGTGAACCACGGAACCGACGCTCAGGCCCAGGGCGCGGTACAGGGGCCCCATGTTCTCCGCGTCGCGGCCCGTGAGGTAGTCGTTGACGCTGATGATGTGCACCGGCAGCCCGGCCAGGGCCGCCGTGGCCGCCGTGAGGGTGGCGGTCAGGGTCTTGCCCTCGCCCGTCTCCATCTCGGCGACCATGCCCCGCAGCATGACCAGGGCGCCCATGACCTGGCTGTCGTGATGCCGCATGCCGAGAGTGCGGAAGGCCTGCTCCCGGACCAGGGCGAAACAGTCCGCCACATGCTCCGGCAGGAACCCGTCGGCCAGGAGCCGTTCGCGCAGCCCCCCCGCCTCGGCGGCCAGCCCCCGCCCGTCCATGCCGGCGAAACGCGCTCCGGCCGCATTGACCGCCTCCGCCCCCCGCCGCACCCAGCCACGGGGCGCCAGCCCCTGCAGGCGCCCGTGCACCCGGTGCACCTGCCGCTCCAGCCACGTCTCGACCCGGTCAGGCCTCTCGGCCCGAACTTCACGGCTGGCTGGGGGATGGCTCAGATGCAGCATGAAAACTCCT
>CALMTS010000421.1 GCA_937872685.1 uncultured Desulfomicrobium sp. | reverse complement strand
TCGAGGAGGCTCACGTGCACGCGCAGGGAGTCGGGCTGGCTTATGGTGGACTTGGGCGCCTTGGCATCGGCCTTGCGCGCGTCGTCATCGGCCGCGGGCTTGGGCTCCGCCGCCGCTGCCGGGGCAGGTGCGGGTGCAGGTGCAGGTGCAGGAGCAGGCTTGCCGGACCCTGGGGTGTCCAGGGCCTGGGACAGGTTCACCCCGTTGAAGATTTCCGAAACGAGGGAGTCTGTCATGTCCTCTTCCGGAGTCTGCGGGGTCTGCTCCAACAGTTCGCGGGCAAAGTCCGCCGCGGGGGCCGGTGCGGCCGAAGGCAGGTCGACGTTCAGGGGCAGGATGAACTCGCCCCCCAGGTCGAGCAGGGCCGGCATGATGTCGTCTTCGATGATGGAGCCGAAGAGGACGAAGAACGGGATGCGGTTGGAAAAGTCGTCGTCCTCCAGGGTGCCGACGGCCTCGAAATCGACCTTCAGGTCGAGGACGACGCCGGTGGAGTCCATGCACTTGAGGATGTCGAAGATCGTCTTGTTCTTGCGCTGCACGTCGTGGATGAGGTCGAACTCCAGGAGGTAGAGGTTCTTGCCCCCTTTGCGGTTCTGCAGCAGGTCGAACTCCGGGACCTCGAACACGACCCTGCCGCGGCTGTCCCGGACCTCAACCCTGCGGTCCACGGAAGCCTTCTCCTCGCCCTTCAGATTGGCCGACGTGGCGGCCGTGAGGGCTGCGATGTGGTCGTCGATGTAGGCGTCCTCGCTCTGGGCGACGTTGACGATCATGTCCCGAAGCTTGTCGAAGGCCAGCAGGACGATGTTGACCACCTCCGGATCCGGCACCAGTTCGCGGTTGCGGACCATGTCGAGGACATTCTCGATCTTGTGCCCGAGGTCCTTGATCTTGGTCAGCCCCAGGAATCCGGCTCCCCCCTTGATGGAGTGCGCCGCGCGAAAGACCTTGTTGACCAGCTCGACATCGATGTCGGCCCCGGCCTGTTCGATGGCCAAAAGGTCGTTCTCGATGTCCCCGAGGTGTTCGGTGGCTTCTTCCACGTACATTTGTAGAGTTTCGTCATCCATCATCATCGTGCGAACTCCGTATAGATTGCAAGTTGGGGTCTGCGCCGCGGCGACCGGCATCAATCCATGGCGGCAGCCACCCTGCGCTTCTTCCGGAAAACCATTCGGGGGAAACCTCCTGCGGTCTGCCCCGTCCTGTCCGTGCCCGACGCAACGGCCGTGCGCGCTCCGGAAGAACCCAATATCCGCCCCGGGAACTACGAATCCAGATTCAGGTGCTGGTCAAGCCGCATGGACTTGAACAGCTTCACGATATTTTCGGTAGCACCCGCTATGACGAGCCTGCCGCCTTTTTTCTTCATGGAATTGTGCGTGGCGATGATCACTCCGATGCCTATCGAGTCCATCATGGCGGTTCCGGAAAGATCAAGGCGCAACTCCTGCGGGGACTCGTCAAGCACCGCATTGAGTTCGTGTTTGAAATCCGGCACCATGGAAGACACGAGGTCCCGGCCCGGGGTGATCGTCACGATGCTTCCTTCACGTGTGATTGCGGACATGGTCGCTCCTGGTGAAAAAATCGACGTTACAATTGTCCTACATATGTCTGCTGAGGATAACAATGTACATGAGCGGCGTATTTTTGCAACAATTTATGTACGTTGCGCCCAAGCCGCCACTTACGGAGCCCAAGATGGTCGCTTTGAGGGCGGACGAACCTGTCAGACAACAATATCCTATACTTTTTGTCGCCCAAAAATAAAGAAAAAGTTTGATTACGGCCTGTCACCGCCCGTGCGACTCCGGAAAAGGACGCGCCGGAATGAAAAAAACGGGCGTCTCCGCCATATGGTGGAAGCGCCCGTCTGCCGTTTCTTCAAACATGGGACCCGGAGGCTACTTGCCGGCCAGGATGCTCTTGGCCGGGATGAGCCCCGTGGCCGCGGCCGAGACGATGTTGCCGGCCACACCGGGGCCGTCGCCCGCGACATAGAGGCCCGGGATAGCCGTCTCCAGGTTCTCGCCGCAGTCCACCTGGGTGGCGAAGAACTTGATCTCCGGGGCGTAGAGGAGCGTCTCGTCGTTGGCCACGCCGGGCACCACGAGGTTGAGCTTCTCCAGGCCCTCCACCAGGTTGGTCAGGATGCGCTCGGGCAGGGCCATGGCGATGTCGCCGCAGACGACCTTCTTCAAGGTCGGCTCGATGTAGCTGTTGCGAATGCGGTTCCAGGTGGAGCGCCGCCCGCGCTTGAGGTCTCCAAAGCGCTGCAGGATGGGCTTGCCGCCGCCGATGAGCGTCGCCAGACGGCCGATGGACTCGCCGTAGGCCTGATTGTCCGTGACCGGCTCGTTCAGGACCACCTTGGACAGGAAGGCGAAGTTGGTGTTCTCGCTCTTCTTGTCCATGTAGGCGTGGCCGTTGACGCAGACAAAGTCCTGGTAGTTCTCCTGGGCGATGAACCCGCCGTAGTTGGTGCAGAAGGTGCGGGTCAGATCGTCGTACTTGGAGGTGCGGATGAAGAAGGTCGGGTCGTAGATGATGGAGCAGAGGTCCTGCATGATCTCGTTGTGGACCTCCACGCGCACGCCGACCTCGATGCCGCGCTGGGTCACGCCCAATCCGTGGCGCTGCACGAGCTGCCCGACCCACTCGGCCCCCACCCGGCCCGGGGCCAGGATGACGTTCTTGGCGTGGTGCTCGCCCTTGGACGTGACCACGCCGCGCACCTCGCCGCCTTCGACCAGGATGTCGCGCACCTCTTCCTTGGTCATTACGGTCACGCCCTTGGACTGGATGTACTCGACCATGCCCGTGATGTGTCCGGGCAGGTTGTCGCTGCCGAGGTGCTTCTGCTTGATGACCAGCAGGTCGATGCCGAACTTCCTGGCCTCCTTGCGGATGGACCGGGCCTCCTCGATGTTGGTCGGATAGACCTTGCCGTCCATGCCGAAGCGGTTGAAGATGGCCTCGGTCTCCTCGATCAGCTTCATGGCCTGGCCCGCGCTCATGAACTGGGTCAGGTCGGTCTTGCCGAGCTTGTGGATGAAGTTGAGCTTGCCGTCGGAAAAGAGGCCTGCGCCGCCCATCCCCGAGAGGATGTTGCAGGGCTTGCAGTGGATGCAGTCCTGATCGCCGACCAGCGGGCAGTTGCGCTTCAGGGACGCCCTCCCCTTCTCGATGAGGAGCACGTCCAGGTTCGAATGCTCGGCCAGGTGGAAGGCCGCGAACAGACCGGCGGGGCCGCCGCCGACGATGATCACGTCATAGACTTTGTTCTTCATGGCTATTTCCCGTCAACTTTCTTCTTTTTCACGGACATGGTGTGCCGCTTCTGGGCCGAGAGCTCGACCTTGCGCAGGCGGATGTTCTGGGGTGTGACCTCGACCATCTCGTCGTCGCGGATGAAGTTGAGGGCCTTTTCGAGCGTCATGGGCAGCACCGGCGTGAGGATGATGGCCTCGTCCTTGCCCGATGCGCGCATGTTGGTCAGCTTCTTCTCCTTGCACGGGTTGACGTCGATGTCGTTGTCGCGGTTGTGCTCGCCGACGATCATGCCCTCGTACACCGCGTCGCCGGGGCGCACGAACATGCGGCCGCGCGGCTCGAGGTTGAAGATGGCGTACGGCACGGCCTGGCCCTGGCGGTCGCAGACCAGGGAGCCCGAGAAGCGGGTCGGGAAGTCGCCCCGGTACTCGCCGTACCCGTCGAAGAGGGAGTTCATGATGCCCGTGCCCTTGGTGTCGGTCAGGAATTCGTCGCGGTAGCCGATGAGGGCCCGCGACGGCACGGAAAATTCCATGCGCACCCGGCCGCTGCCGTTGTTGACGAGATTGAGGAGCTTGCCGCGGCGGATGGAGAGTTTCTCCGTGACCACGCCCATGAAGGCCTCGTCGCAGTCCACGTACACGTGCTCCAGGGGCTCCAGGAGCTTGCCGCCGTCGCGCTTGTAGATGACCTCGGGCCGGCCCACGCCGAGCTCGAAGCCCTCGCGGCGCATGGTCTCGATGATGATGGCCAGCTGGAACTCGCCGCGTCCCTTGACGATCATGGAGTCCTTGTCCTCGCTCTCCTCGACCTGGATAGCCACGTTGGTGAGCGCTTCCTTCTCCAGGCGGTCCTTGATCTTGCGGGACTGCACGATCTTGCCCTCGCGTCCGGAGAAGGGCGAGGTGTTGATGGTGAAGCGCATGGACACCGTAGGCTCGTCCACGTCGATGCGCTTCAGGCGCACGGGAAATTCCTTGAGGCAGATGGTGTCGCCGATGCTGACCTTGTCCAGGCCCGCCAGAACCACGATGTCGCCCATCTCCACGGACTTCTGGTCCGCGAGCTGCAATCCTTCGTAGGCCTGGATCTTGGAGGGACGGAATGGGGTCTGCCCATTTTCGGTCATGCACAGAAGGTCGGTCTTCTCCTCCAGGGTCCCGGCCTTGATCTTGCCGATGACCAGGCGCCCCAGGTAATCCGAGTAGCCCAGATCGGAGACGAGCATCTGGAAGGGTGCGGCCGGGTCGAAACGCGGGCCGGGGATGCGCTCCAGGATCAGGTCGAAGAGGCAGTGCAGATTCTCCCCGCGCTGCTCCAGCACGGGCGAGGCAACCCCGTCGCGGCCGATGGCGTAGAGGACGGGGAATTCGAGCTGCTCCTCGTCGGCGCCCAGGTCAATGAAGAGGTCGTACACTTCGTCCAGCACTTCCTGCGGACGGGCGTCGCTGCGGTCGATCTTGTTCACGACCACGAGGATGGGCAGGCTCGCATCGAGGGCCTTCTTGAGGACGAAGCGGGTCTGGGGCAGGGGCCCTTCGGAGGCGTCCACCAGCAGGACCGCGCCGTCCACCATGGACAGCGCCCGCTCCACTTCCCCGCCGAAGTCGGCGTGGCCGGGAGTGTCGACGATGTTGATCTTGGTGTCCTTCCAGCGCACGGAGCAGTTCTTGGCGGCGATGGTGATGCCGCGCTCGCGTTCCAGGTCCATGGAGTCCATGACGCGGTCATCCATGGACTGGTTGTCCCGGAACACTCCGGACTGGCGGAACATGGCGTCCACCAGGGTGGTCTTGCCATGGTCGACGTGGGCGATGATGGCGATATTTCTGATGCGGTCGTTCTTTTGCGTATTGGGCATGTTTCTCCTCGTGGAACATAAAAAACGGCTCCCTGATCGAAGCCGGTGCTATGTCGGGCGCACGACGCACGACACTATTTTTCCACTACGCGCAGTTTTCGTGCGACGTCAAGAACGGAAAAACGGTCCAGTAGACGATTCCGGGCGGGACGAATCCAGGCAGGGGGCCGGGCGGGCCGGGCGTTCGAAGCTGAAGGACGCGGTCTAGGCGAGCTTTCCGCAGCGCAGATTGCGGACGGCGTCCTTGAACAGGACTTCGATGGTGCACGGTTTCATGACCTTCTGCACATAGCCGGGCCCGAAAACGGGATGGGCGAGGACGTCGCCGGTGCGGAAGGTGCGCTCCATGCTGTAGGCCAGGGGCGAAGTGCACGGGGAGATCAGCTTCTCCCACTGCTCGGTCTGGGCCTGGGCCTGCTTCAAGGCGGCCGCGGATGCCTTTCTCGGGGCCGGGGAGGCCGTGCCGGAACCGGCGGCGCTTTTGGCGCGGGAGGCGGCGGGCGTCTTGACCTTGGGCTCGGCCGTGGGGGAGGCGTAGGCATGGCGGGCCCGGCAGACCTTGCACTCGACCTTGGCAATCTTGTCCCCGAGCATGGCGACGACATGATGGTCGGTTACGGTCTTGCACCTCTTGCAGATGGATTCGACGGAGCTGCCGGCTTGGATCTGATTCTCGGTCATGATGTATCCTTGGGATGCGGGTGGGAAAAAAAAGCCACAAGGGATGACCTTGTGGCGCGCGTATGTCTTGGGACCCTATCCCCTTCCAGCACAGGAGGCAATGCCGGAATTCGACCCCCCGCGGATGGCGGAACGCGACGTTGACACGGGCCGGTTCCGCACGCATGATGCGCGCTTCTCAGGGCGGGGTGGAAGTCCCCACCGGCGGTATCCCGCGTGATGCGGGGAGCCCGCGAGCGCTCCCGGGGGTCCGGGAGGTCAGCAGATCCGGTGCGATGCCGGAGCCGACGGTCACAGTCCGGATGGAAGAGAAGACGGCCGCCGTTCACGGGCGTGGACGGCTCTTTTTGGCCGCGCCCTGATTCACGCTCATTTCAAGGAGAAGCAACGTGAATCAGATTTCCCGCACTTTTGCAGACACCCCTTCCCATGTCCGGGTGGAATGCGCCCTCCAGGCCCTGCGCGAAGGAAGGGGGGTGCTCGTCACCGACAACGAGAACCGCGAAAACGAGGGCGACCTCATCTTCGCCGCCGAAACCCTCACCCCGGCGCAGATGGCCCTGCTCATCCGCGAATGCAGCGGCATCGTCTGCCTCTGCCTGCCCGACGAGAAAGTCCGGGCCCTGGACCTTCCGCCCATGGTCGGCACCAATTCGAGCCGCTACCAGACAGCCTTCACCGTCTCCATCGAAGCCGCCACGGGCGTGACCACGGGCGTCTCCGCCGCCGACCGCGTGCGCACGGTCCAGGCCGCCATCGCCGACAACGCCCGGCCCGAGGACCTGCACCGCCCCGGCCACATCTTCCCCCTGCGGGCCCGGCCCGGCGGGGTGCTGGAGCGCGAGGGGCATACCGAGGCCACGGTGGACCTCATGCGCCTGGCGGGCCTCAAGCCCTACGGCGTCCTGTGCGAGGTGACCAACGAGGACGGCACCATGGCCCGCATGCCCGAAATCCAGGAATTCGGGCGGCGCCACGGCCTGCCCGTCGTGACCATCGACGATCTCAAGAGCTACATCACCGACGCGGCCCGGGCCGCGGTCTGATCCGACACCCGGCGGGGCCCCGGCATTTTGCGCCGGGGCCTTCGCCAACCCTCCGGCATCTGGACTTTTTCCGCGGCAGTCTGTAGCCCAAACCCATGACTCCCGCCATCAACGCCGCCAAAAAAGCGAAAATCCCGTTCACCGTGCACGAGTACGAGCACGACCCGAATTGCGCGTCCTACGGCCTGGAAGCGGCCGAAAAACTGGACATCGACCCTGCGCGGGTCTTCAAGACCCTGGTCGCGGACCTCGGCGGCGAACTGGTGGTGGCCATCATCCCGGTGGAGGCCATGCTCGGCCTCAAGCACCTGGCCAAGGCCGCCGGCGCCAAGAAGGCCGCCATGGCCGACAAGGCCCTCGTGGAACGGACCACGGGCTACGTCCTGGGCGGGGTCAGCCCTCTGGGCCAGAAAAAGCGTCTGCGCACCTTCATCGACAGTTCGGCCAGGAACCACCCATCCATCCACGTCAGCGCCGGCCGGCGCGGCCTGGAGATAGAACTGTCGCCCGAGAACCTGGCCGGGCTGACATCAGCCGCCTTCGCGGACCTGCGTCAATGAGACCGCCCAAGCGTTCCCGCCTCCGCTCCCCGGCCCCCCTGCGCCCCACGGGCAACTGCGGCTCAGATCATCCCCCCGCCGCGCCGCCCCCATGAAAATACTGCACATGGTCTTCAGCCAGACGGGGAAGGGTTCGTACTGGCGCGCCTATCACTTCGGGCGGGAACTGGCCGGTCGCGGACACGACGTGACTCTGATGTCAACGTCCCCCGCACGCCGGACCGGCGTGCGCGTCCGGGCCCTGAACGGCATGACCCACGTCGAGACGCCCGATCTTTTCCGCGGCTCGCTGCGTTCAGGCTGGGACCCATGGAACACGCTGTGCCGGATTTTCTGGCTGCGCCGCCGGACATTCGATCTCATATACGCCATCGAGGCCCGGCCAACGGTCATCTACCCCGCCCTGCTGCTGCGCCGGTCCCTGAACATCCCCCTGGTCCTGGGCTGGTCCGATTGGTTCGGACGGGGCGGATCGGTCGAAGAGCGCCCCAATCCGTTCGTACGCGGCCTGCTCAGGGGCATCGAAACCTTCCACGAAGAACATTTCCGCACCATGGCCGACGGCACGACGGCCATCTGCACCACGCTGCGGGACAAGGCTCTGGCCCTGGGCGTTCCCGCCGAAACGATGCGCCTGATCCCGGACGGGTGCGATCCCGACATGCAGGGTAGCCCTGCCGCCGCGCAGGCACGGGCAAACTCGGGCCTGCCCGCCGACGCCTTCGTCATCGGCTACGTCGGCACCATCTTTCACGGCGACGCAAAACTCATGGCCGCCGCATTCGACCTGGTCAAAGCCGAGATCCCCTCGGCGCTGCTGCTCGTTGCGGGCTACTGCCCGGTGGACATCCCTCGCCTGTCGAGGCACCCCGAGGCCGTCATCCAGACCGGCCAGATTCCGCAGGACCGCCTCGTCTCCTGCCTCGCCTCCTGCGACCTCTTCTGGCTGCCGCTATGCGACACCAACGCCAACCGCGGCCGCTGGCCCCACAAGCTCAACGACTACATGTCCATGGGCCGCCCGACCGTGGCCACGGCCGTGGGAGACGTGAAAGCCCTCTTTGCCGAGGAGGAAATCGGCGTGCTCAGCTCCGACCAGGCCCGGCCCTTCGCCGAACGCACCATCGAGCTTGCGCGGGACTGCGGGCGGCGTGAGCGCATGGGCGTAAACGCCCGCCGAGCCGCCCGGGACCGCTTCAGCTGGGCGCGGCTCACCGACGAACTGGAAACCCTCTATCTCGACACGATCGCCAGGTTCGCAAAGCGCGGAAGCAACGCCCGTCCGCCAAGGCGTTCCCAGGAGGAGGCGGCATGAACCGAGACACGACCACGGAACCGGGCACGCCCGCCCGCGACGGACTGATCGTCATCGCCGGAGCGGGCGGGTTCATCGGCGGAGCGCTGGCCCGCCACTTCCTGCGGAAAGGCTGCGCCAGGCTCCGGGCGGTCGACCGGAAACCCCTACGGGAATGGCATCAGCTCCATCCCGAGGCGGAAAACATCTGCCTGGACCTGAGCCGCAGCGAAAATGCCGCCCGCGCCGTGCAGGGCGCCGCCGAAGTCTACAATCTGGCCGCGGACATGGGCGGAATGGGGTTCATCGAGACCCACCGGGTCGAATGCCTGCGCAGCATCCTGATCAACACCCACCTGCTGGAGGCGTCCTGGCTTGCCGGGGCAAAGCGTTACTTCTACGCGTCGTCGGCCTGCGTCTACAATCAGGAACTGCAGAACGCGCCCGGCCTGCGCGCCCTCAGGGAAGCCGACGCCTACCCCGCCCTTCCCGAACGCGGCTACGGCTGGGAAAAACTCGTCTCGGAAATTTTCTGCCAGGAATACTGGCACGAGCGTGGCTTCAGAACCTTCATCGCCCGGCTCCACAATATCTACGGCCCTCACGGCACATGGGCCGGCGGCCGGGAAAAGGCTCCCGCGGCCCTCAGCCGCAAGGTCATCGAAGCGCGGGCTGAGGGGCTGCCGGAGATCTCCATCTGGGGCACAGGCGCCCAGACCCGCAGTTTCACCTTCATCGACGACTGCGTCATCGGCATCGACAAGATCACGCACTGCGACGACCTGACCGCCACTCCCGTCAATCTCGGATCAAGCGAAATGATCTCCGTGGACGGACTCGTCGATCTCATCGAGGAGATTGCGGGAACCAGGCTGCAACGAACCTACGATCCGGGATCTCCGGTCGGAGTCGCCGGGCGCAACAGCGACAACACCCTCATCCGCACGGTTCTCGGCTGGGAACCGGCGACACCCCTGCGGGAAGGGATGGAGGCAACCTTCGCCTGGATCGAGGAGCAATATCGCCTGCACGGGAATTCAGGCTAAGGGATGAGCACCATGATCTGTATCGTCAGCGGGCCTTCATGTTCCGGAAAGAGCACCTTCCTCGCGCGGTCCGAGGCATCGCGCCTGACCCGGCTTCCGGACTCGGCACCCATCGTGTTCCCGGCGCAGGTGCGCAAAACACCCGACCGCGCATGCGTGCCCTGCCATTTCCACTACAATATCCTGAGACCAGCCGACGCATCCCGGAGGAACAGGCGAACAGAGGGCCTGCGGTACACGGACTTCGCATCCGACCGCGCCTGGATCATGTTCCTGCAATCCCCGCTCCCGAAAACCGCCGTCGTCATGGTCGCGGGCAGGCATCTGCTCCGCCAGAGAATGTCCCAAAGAAGATTCGTCAACGAGTGCTTCATGTTCGGGTGCCTGAATCCGCTCTACAAACGCCGGCACTGGCTCGACCTGCTGGAAGAGATCGACGTCGAAGCCCTCTATCGCGCCTGGCTCGCCGAACTCGAACGACACGCCATCCCCAGCATTCTCGTCGATGCGGCGTGCCCGTTCCACTCCACGATGGACCCAGAATCCCTATCAACACTCAACCTGAACGCAGACATGCACGAGGTCTGACATGACCAGACAGGAAAAGGCCATCGATATCTTCAGGCAGCAGTTCAACTGCAGCCAGGCCGTGTTTGCCGCCTACCGCGACGCGGACAGGATGGATGAGGAAACCGCCCTCAAGCTCGCCACCGTCTTCGGCGCGGGCATCGGCTGCACGGGCAGCGGCATGTGCGGCGCCGCAAGCGGCGCCCTCATGGCCATCTCCCTGCGCCACGGCCGGGGCGACCTGGCTTCCGTGGCCAACAGGGGCAACACCTACGCCATGGGCCGGCGCTTTCTGGAGGAGTTCGGCAATCGCATGGGTTCGACCACCTGCGAGACGATCCTGGGATTGAACATCGGCACCCCGGAAAACCTCGCCAAGGCCAGGGACATGAAGCTGTTCGAGACAAGATGCGTCGATGCCGTGCGCGCCGCATCGGAAATTCTGGAGGCGCTGTTGTAGGGCCCAGCCACACTGATTCACCGGTTCCCCGGATTGCTCCGGGCACCTTCCTTGGCATCGTTCTGCGCATTTCCGGTGCCACGCAAAGATGCGTCGCAACGGAATGCCGAGTGCCCGACACAGTGTCTTACATTCTTAATCCTTGACATCTTCTCAGGCTCAAGGGTTATAGACCATCCATTCAAAACCCGGGAACGAAGGCTACACCGAGACGTCATGGCATACATCTACGGCAGCCCGGCACACGGCGACACTGTCACGGCCGGTGCGCGACGCAAAGACATCCTCCTGCGCATCGCGCTCCCCCTGCTCTTCCTCTTCATTATGGCCTCGGCGGGCCTGCACGCTTTTCTGCACGGCAGCTATATCATCACCGCTTTTTTCGTAGCCTTCTTCGTCTTTCTTCTCCTGCGCTTCGAAGAACTCGGGCTGACCCTCGCCCTGCGCCTCTCCGGGGCCGGCACGGCGGCCCGTGCGGACCGGATCGTGGCCAAGACGCTGCACCTGCTGCCCGAAGGATACCATGTCTTCCATGGCCTGAAATCCGGCGGCGCGCACATCGATCACGCCGTGGTAGGCCCCAACGGTTTCTTCGTCATCTCCACCCGGACCAACCTCGGGGAGATCACGGCGGTGCGCGAGTCCCTGCGCCTGAACGGATGGCCGTTCCTCGGGGATCCGGTCGGCCGGTGCTGGAAAAGGTCCCTGGCGCTGCTGCGGAATCTGGACCTGCATCACTCGGGCGCCATCCAGGTCTGCCCCGTACTGTGTTTCAGCCGGGGCAGCGTCGCCACGGAACGGCTCGTGCGCGGCGTGATGATCGCCCAGGCTTCCGACCTGGTGCGCATGATCCTCGAACACGAGAGCCCCCTGCCGAGCGAAAAGCTCCTGCAACTGACGGACAGGCTCGCGCCACTGGTGCGGGTGAAGGCGGACGAAGCCGTGGCCACGCACCTGGGCACACAGGCGGAAGACGGCGGGCATGCCCGTCGCCCGGTATGCAGCAAATGCCTCCACATGCCCAGCGAACTCGAGGCGGAACTCTTTCCGGGGGAATGCCCCAGATGCGGGCGGCTGTACTCGGCCATACACGAAGACGGCCAGGACGCACCCGGACCGGGCGCCACGGGGACGACCGCCTCTTCCCTGGCCACGGCCTGCCTGATCGTCTGCGCCGGTACGGCCCTGCTGGCATACCAGGCCGGCCTGTTCGATCCCGACCGCACCGCCTCGGCCTCGATCCCGTCCAACGCATCGGGGGAAGCACCGCATGAACCGGCGGCCGTACAGGCCGCGCCTGAACAGGCCGTGCCTGAGCAGGCCACGCCCCAGGCCTTGCCCGCCCAGGCTGAGCCTGTTCAAACCAAGTCTGTTCAGGCCGTACCCGGACCTTCCGCGAAAACACCCGAAACGGCCGCCGCCGTGACACCTCCGAATCCGGAACCCGGGAGGCCCGACCCAATGCCCGGCCAAAGCCCCGAGCAAGGCCGCACGGCCCCTCCCGCCGCCACGGCCGAATCCACCGGCGCGCCCGCACAGGGCGGCCTCCAGGCCCAGGACCGGGCAGCGGCGTGCGCGTCCCCCGCTGCTGCGGAGACGGCCTCCGCGGCTGCACCTCCGGACGGCCCGAAAGAACCGAGAAGCCCGGCCGGCCTTTCCACCGAAGGCACACTGACCATCGTGACCACCAATCCCGTCACGTTGTGGCTGACCAACGATCAGACCCTGAAACGCTTCGGCCCTTACGAAACCCGGCCTCGCAAGGAACTCGACATCATCCTGCCCAAGGGCTGCTACTCCCTGGTCCTCCTCGAGAACGGCAGGCGCAGGAAGACCACGGTCAGCTTTCTGAGCGATGCGGGCCGGCTCGAGTTCTGACCCCTTCCCCCCGAAATTCCCATCATTCCCGCGTTTCCGCTCGCCGCGGAATGCCTGCAGGCCGCGCGAACGGCTGTCCGGCCGGTGCCCATGAAAAAGGGCCCCCGGACTTGCGTCCGGGGGCCCACACGGAAGGAGGATGATACCAAATGCCTATTTCGGCAGCATGGCGGAGAGCATGCGCAGATGCGAACGCTCCTCGTCGATGCAGGCCTTGATGTATTTCTTTTCGCCTTCGGGCACGAACTCCTGCATTTCCACGAAGAAGAGGATCGTGTCCTTCTCGAAGCCCATGGCCGTCTCGATGGCCTGTTTGGCCGTGCCCATGAACTGCTTCAGGTGATCCACGTCACCCAGGCGGAACAGGGTGTGGGAGTCGAGCAGGTATTTGAGGTAGTCCACATACTCGTCCTCCTCGGCCCAGGCCGGGAGTTCGACCTCGCCCACGCGCTCGTAGAGCTTGGCGAAGATCTCGCGGTGCTTGGTCTCTTCCCCGGCGAGGAAGGCGAACAGGTCCTTGAGCTTGGGTTCCGTCGTGGTCTCGACCAGGCGGTTGTAGAAGACCTCGCCCCTGGTCTCGACTTCCTGGGCGGCCAGAAGGATGTCGGTAGCCTTGAATATTCCAGCCATATAGCCTCCTAAAGTTCCGAGGGCAGCTCTTTGAGCTGGGCATAGGTGAAGACGGGACCGTCAAGGCACACGTATTTCGTGCCGATATTGCAGCGGCCGCAGATGCCGACGCCGCACTTCATGCGCTTTTCCAGGGTGGTGATGATGTTCTCGTCCGCAAAGCCCAGCTTCTTCAAAGCCTGCAGGGTGAACTTGATCATGATGGGCGGACCGCAGGTGATGGCCACCGTGTTCTTGGGCGAGGGGTTGATCTCCAGCAGGACGTTGGGGATCAGGCCCACCTTGTGCTCCCAGCCGTCGGCCGGGTTGTCGATGGTCAGGACGGTGTTGACGTCCTTGCGGCTCGTCCATTCGGGCAGCTCGGCCTTGTAGGTCAGGTCGGCGGGGCTGCGCGCGCCGTAGAGGAGCGTGATGTCCTTGTAGTCCTTCCTGTTGTCCAGCATGTAGGTGAACAGGGTCCGCAGGGGCGCCATGCCGATGCCGCCGCCGACGAAGACGATGTTCTTGCCCTTCAGGTCCTCGATGGGGAAGGAGTTGCCCAGGGGGGCGCGCACGCCGATCTGGTCGCCGGGCTGCAGCTGGTGCAGGCGCGACGTGACCTCGCCCACGCGCATGACGCTGAACTGGAGGTAGTCCTTGCGGGTCGGGGAGGAGTTGATGACAAAGGTGGATTCGCCCACACCGAAGACCGAGAGCTGCCCCACCTGTCCGGGACGGAAGGTGAAGTCCTTCATGCGCTGCTCGTTGTTGATCACGACGCGGAAGGTCTTGATGTTGTGCGTCTCCTGGATCACCTCGACGATGGTGGCCATGTCCGGGAGATAGGGATTGGCGTTCATTCGGAGTACTCCTGTGCTGCTTTCACGATCTGCCGGATATCGATGCCGGCGGGGCACTGCTTGATGCACCGGCCGCACCCGCAGCAGGCGATGACGCCCTTGTGCAGGTCCGGATAGTAGCTGAACTTGTGCCCGACGCGGTTTTTCAGACGATGGGCCTTGGTCGAGCGCGGGTTGTGGCCGCTGCCTTCCAGGGTGAACGTGTGGGACATGCAGTTGTCCCAGGTGCGGATGCGCCGGCTGTTCAGGCCGAGGTCGTCGTCGGTGATGTTGAAGCAGTAGCAGGTCGGGCACATGTAGGTGCAGGCCCCGCAGGAGATGCACTTGGCCGACTGGGCCTGCCAGAAGTCCATGTCGTCGAAGCGGGCCAGCAGCTTGGCCGGGGCCCCGGCGTAATCGTGGCCCTCGCCCATCATTTCGCGCGCCTTGGCGTTCTTGGCATCGGCTTCCTTGCCCTTGTCGCCGGCGTCCGTGAACAGGGCCAGCTTCAGGATCTCCTCGCCGGCCGGGGTCACGGAGCGGGCCACGTAGCCCTCGCCCACCAGGGTCAGGAGCACGTCGGAGCCGTCGGGGTCGGCCGGGCCGCTGCCCACGCTGTGGCAGAAGCAGGTCGTCTCGGGACGGTCGCAGGCCAGGGAGATGAAGACCGTGTTCTGGCGGCGCTGCAGGTAGTAGGGATCCTTGATCTTCTCCGTCTCATAGACCGGGTCGAAGATGAGCTTGCCACGCGCGCCGCAGGGGCGGCAGCCGATGACAACGCTCTTTCCCTGGGGCAGCGTCTCGATGAGCTCGGGTTTCTTTTCCTCGCCTTCGCGTTTGACCACCAGCAGGGTCTCGGTCTGCGGGAAGGTCGCGGCCTTGGGGGAGACGGCGGCCATGCGGGTGTGCAGGTCGATGGTCATGCCCGGCTGGAAGCGGCGAAAGGTCACGGAGCCGCCGCCGGCCACGGGCGCGAGCACCCTGCAGGTCGCGACCAGCTCCTCGGCCAGGCGGGTCAGGTTTTCTTTTGTGATGAATCGTTCCATTACCAGCCTCGCTCGTTGATGCGCTCTTCCTCGACCTTGAAGGTCAGGAGGGGCGGGGTCTGTTCCAGGGCGGCTCCGGCCTGATGCTCGAAGACGTCCTTGACCTGCTTGTTCATGAAGCGCCGCAGCAGCATGAGCGGAATGTCCACGGGACAGGCCCGCTCGCACTCGCCGCACTCGGTGCAGCGCCCGGCCAGATGGGACACGTGGACCATCTGGAACATCATGTTCTCGGCCGGGGTGTTGTCCTGGCTGAGCCACAGCGGGTCGCGGCTGGTGGCGATGCAGTAGTCGCGGCAGACGCACATGGGACAGGCGTTGCGGCAGGCGTAGCAGCGGATGCACCGGCTCATGGTCTCCTGCCAGAACTCGAGCTTCTCGGCGTCGGACTTGGCCTCGAACTCGTCCTGGCAGGCCAGGCTCGCGGCCGGGGCCGGGGTGTGGGCCGTGCCGACCAGCACGTCGGAGACGATGGCGTCGGGGGTCGTGCAGATGCGGCACTTGTCGGCCTGCACGTCGGCAAACTTCAGGGTCGCGGCCTGGCCGGCCACGGTGACCGTCATGCCGTCCCCGCCGATCTCGACGGACTCGACGAAACCGGGATCGGCGGGCAGGGCCGCGCGGATCTTGCGCTGACTGACCACGCCGTCGCAGCACAGGCCGAAGATGACGACGTCGTCGCGGTTGATGAGTTTTTCATTGAGAAGCTGGACCACGCTTTTGCTGTCGCAACCCTTGACCACCACGCCGACCTTCTTGCCTTTGTAGCCGGTCAGGTAGGTGGCCAGGTTGTGCACGGCCAGGGGGCCTATGATGAGCCGGTCCAGGTCGGCCTCGGAGCGGATGAAGAGCGGCGTGGCGTGGAGCGGGTCGTAACCCTGCTCCCAGCCGATGACGCACTCGAGCTCGCCCAGGCGGCTTTTTATGGCTGTTTTGAGATCATCCAACTGGGACATGTGTCCTCCTGTTCTTGAATCTATCCGTGACACGGGCATCCCTGCCCCTGGCTGGCCTGCACGGCCAGAGCGTTCCAATCCGCCTCGCTCGCCGGGTTGAAGCTCGGCGCGGGCCCGAGTTCATGGATGCGGCGGGTGAACTCCGTGACGACATGCTGCCAGCGCTGCCCTTCCGAGGCCGAAACCCAGGTGTACTCGAAGCGGCGCGCGTCGATGCCCGTGATGGGCAGGAAGCGCTTGAGCATTTCGAGCCGGCGCCGGGCGTAGAAGTTGCCCTCGGCGTAGTGGCAGTCGCGCGGATGGCAGCCCGACACCAGCACACCGTCGGCCCCGTTCATGAGGGAGCGGACGATGAAGAGCGGGTCGATGCGGCCCGAACAGGGGACGCGGATGATGCGCAGGTCCGTGGGCTGCGTGAACCGCCCCACTCCCGCCGTGTCCGCGCCGCCGTAGGAGCACCAGTTACATAAGAAGCCTACTATTCGTAGTTCGCGAACATCTTGGGCGGGCATAAGGCGTTCACCTCCGCGAGGATCTGGTTGTCTGTGAAGTGTTCAAGCTGGATGGCCCCCTGCGGGCAGGTCACGGTGCAGATGCCGCAACCCTGGCAGACCGTGTCGATGACCTCGGCCTTGGGGTTTCCGAAGCGGTCCTGGACTTCCTTGATGGCGCCGAAGGGGCAGGTCTGGATGCACTTGCCGCAGCCCACGCAGCGGGCCGGGTTGACGCGCGATACCGCCGGGTCGGACTCGAGCATGGCCTTGGACAGAAGGCCCAGGACCTTGGCCGCGGCGGCGCTGCCCTGCCCGACGGAGGCCGGGATGTCCTTGGGGCCCTGGCAGGCGCCGGCCAGGAACACGCCGGCGGTGTTGGTTTCGACGGGCTTGAGCTTGGGATGGCTCTCCACGAAGAAGCCGTACTGGTCCGGAGCCACGCGCAGCTTTTCTCCAAGCTGCACGGCGCCCTTGGCGGCTTCGGCACCCACGGCCAGGACCACCAGGTCGGCCGGGACTTCCACCTGCGTGCCGGCCAGGGTGTCCGCGCCGCGCACGATGAGCTTGTCGCCCTTGGGATAGATCATGGCCACGCGGCCGCGTACATACTGCGCCCCGTACTCTTCCATGGCCCGGCGGGTGAACTCGTCGTACAGCTTACCGGGGGAGCGGATGTCCATATAGAAGACGTAGGACTGGGAGTCCGGGATGTGGTCCTTGGTCAGGATGGCCTGCTTGGCCGTGTACATGCAGCAGAAGCCCGAGCAGTACGGACGGTTCACGGACTTGTCGCGCGAGCCGACGCACTGGATGAAGACCACGTTCTTGGGTTCCTTGCCGTCGGAGGGGCGCTTGACGTGCCCGCCCGTGGGGCCGGAGGCCGAGAGCAGGCGCTCGTACTGCATGGACGTGATGACGTCCTTGTAGCGGCCCTCGCCGTACTGCGGATACTTGTGCCAGTCGAAGAGGTCGTAGCCCGTGGCCACGACAATGGCCCCGACATCCACGGTGACCAGCTCGTCCTTCTGCTCGAAGTCGATGCATTTGACCGGGCAGACCTTGGCGCACGCGCCGCACTTGCCCTTGGTCAGCATGAGGCAGGAGACCGGGTTGATGGCCGCCTTCTTGGGGATGGCCTGGGGGAACGGGATATTGATGGACGGGGCGTTGCACAGGTTCTCGTTGAACGGGTCCGGGTGCTTGCGGCTGGGGCATTTCTCGACGCACAGTCCGCAGCCCGTGCATTTGGTCCAATCCACATAGGTGGCCTTGCGCCGGACGGTGACCTGGAAGTTGCCCACGTAGCCGCCCACGCTCTCCACCTCGGAACAGGTGTAGAGGGTGATCTTGGGGTGCTGGGCGATGTCGACCATCTTGGGGCCGAGCACGCAGGAGGAGCAGTCCACCGTGGGGAAGGTCTTGTCCAGCTTGGCCATCTTGCCGCCGATGCTCTGCTCGCGCTCCACCAGAACGACTTCCTGTCCGCCGTCGGCGCAGTCCAGGGCCGCCTGGATGCCGGCCACGCCGCCGCCGATGACCAGCACGCGCTTGGTCGTCTCGAAGCGCTTGGCCGTCAGCGGCCGGTTGCGGCGCAGCTTTTCCACGGCCATGCGCACCAGCTCGGAGGCCTTGCCCGTGTTCAGGTCTTTCGTCTTGCCGATCCAGGAGACGTGCTCGCGGATGTTGGCCATTTCAAACATGTAGCGGTTCAGGCCGGCGCGCTCCACGGCCCGCCGGAAGGTCTGCTCGTGCATGCGCGGCGTGCAGGAGGCGACGACCACGCCGTCGAGGTTCTTTTCCTTGACGGCCTGGATGATGGCATCCTGGCCGGGTTCGGAGCAGGCGTACATCGTGTCCGTGGAAAAAACCACGTCAGGGTATTTCAGGGCCGTGGCCGCCACGGACGGGCAGTCTACGGTCCCGGCTATGTTGCTGCCGCAATGGCAGATGAAAACACCAATTCGCATCGCGTCCTCCCTACATGGCCTGCGCCGGTTGTTTGATCCTGCCCAGGGCCAGCCGCGGATCCACACAGAGTTTCTCGAAACCGAGCTCGGCGCGGTCTATGCCCAGGGCGTAGCCGAGGAGCTGGGTGTAGTAGAACACCGGAATCCTGAAATTCTCGCGCAGGGCGTCGTTGATCTGCCGCTGCCGCAGGTCCAGGTTCATCTGGCACAGCGGGCAGGCGGTGACGAAGGCGTCGGCGCCCACATCGCGGCCGGCGTCCAGCAGCTTACCCGACAGTTTATGCACAATATCCCCGCGGGGAATGCCGTAGGACGCGCCGCAGCACTCGACCTTCAGGGGGAAGGGCACCACCTCGGCGCCGAGGAGCGCCATGAGGTTGTCCATGGCCATGGGGTTCTCGTGGTGGTCGAACTTCATGACCTCGGGCGGACGGTTCATGATGCACCCGTAGTAACAGGCGATCTTGATGCCGGTCAGGGGCTTGACGACCTTGGACTTGATGAGCTCGGGGTCCACGTTCTCGGCCAGCACCTGCAGCACGGACTGGGCGTCCACGGTGTTGTTGCACGGCACGTCGAGGAGCGCGTTGGACTTGGCCTTGAACTCCGGGTCCTCCATCTTGTGGGCCGCGGTGCGCAGGTTGGTCAGGCAGCTCGGACACGGCGTGGTGACCTTGTCCATGCCCATGACTTCGACCTGGGCCAGGTTGCGCGCGGACAGGGCCGAGGAGAGGACGTGGTTGACGGTGTGGGCGGGGGTGGAGCCGCAGCAACTCCAGTCCGGGACGTCCACGAGTTCCACGCCCAGGGCCTTGCAGACCGCACGCGTGGAGCTGTCGTATTCCAGGGACGTGCCCTGACCCGAGCAGCCCGGATAATACGCGATCTTAAGCATTTTTGCCTCCTTTGCGGAACCGCTCGAAGATGCGGGCCACCTGCTCGCGGCCCTGGATCGGGTGCGGCTTGAACGGCAGCTTGCCGCGCATGAGCACCTGCGGGGCCAGGTCGACATCGGTGAAAACACGGCCCGAACGGGTCATGTACGAGGCCATGAGGCCCAGCTCGTAGGCGCGTCCATGGCGTTCGACGGAGGCCAGGAAGGAATCGGCGAAGACCTTCACGGAGCGCTCCGTGGCATAGCCCGCCTCGCGCGACATGTGCCGGCAGACGTCCATGACCAGGGCCACGTCGATCTTGTTCGGACAACGCGTGGTGCAGGACTGGCACGAGCCGCACAGCCAGATGGACCGGCTTTTCAGAACTGCATCCTTCTGCCCGGTCTGGACCAGACGCATGATCTGGCTGACCGAGTAGTCGTAGGCGAAGGTGTACGGGCATCCGGCCGTACAATTGCCGCACTGGTAGCAGGTCTTGACGTTCTGGTGGCTGCGGGCTTCGACCTCGGCGATGAAGCCCTGGTCGGCAGTAGCAAGATCAAAGATTTGCATAGGCATACCCAACTTGCGGTAAGGAACGGCGAACCGTCCGGTTGACTGGAAACTCGTCCCGGGGGAAGCGATGTATCGGATGCTCCTTTTTGACACACCGCCGCCACGGACAGATGCCCCAAATTGATACAACGATTCCCCGTAACTCATCTGTTTCCGGGACATGAGATGTCTTATAAGCAGATTCAATGCCATAGTCCTCAGGCCAGCGGATTGTCCAGCCCTGGCCAAGCCTCCCGGCTCGGCCGGACAAGCCAATCCGCACGCCTCCAACTCGACAACGTGGCATTATTTATGGGTGAAAGTTCGATTTGAAGCCTACAGGCGACGGCGTCGGGGAGAGTGAGCATTCCCCGATGAGCCTCGGCCCGCCTCCCGCTCCCCGGTTCTGCCCGGCGGACGGAGGTCGAACGCGCTGCCCTGGCTCGAAATTCTGCGGCAACGGCCAATAACTATTTGCATATCCTCGGCTTGAAATTATTCCGCCGATTATCATCGATATTGCGCAACACAGGCAGGCAGGAAGCGACATCGGGTATGGTGAAATGGGCGCCCGCTTCGGTCAGCACGTCCGAAATCCTGCTGTGCATCATCCACTTCTGCGCTTCCGTGAGCCCGGCCAACTCGTCCTCCGCCAGTCCCGCCAGACTGCCGGACAGGGTGACCCCTATGACCCACATTCCGGCCTGAACCCCTTCAAGGACATCGTTGACCGTATCCCCGACCTTCACTGCCCGCGAAGGATCGGTGACGTTCAGTTTCCTCATCACCTCCCGGCACATGTCGGGAGCGGGCCGGCCCTGTGCGACATCGGTCGCGCAGACCAGGACATCGGGGGCATAGCCGAACTCCCTGGCGCGGTCCGCCAGGGTCTCGCCCACCGAGCGGGGGTATCCAGTACAGGACCCGATGCGCAGCCTGAGCCGGCGCATATCCTCGATCGCCTCCACCACGCCCGGGATGGGCGTGCTGTAACGGCGCACAGACTCGCCCATGACGCACTCCACGCGCCGGTAGATGCGATCGATGTCCGCTTCCGTCGGGGAAGCGCCATAAACGTCGCGCCAGGCCGCGGCCACGCGGGGCAAGGCGCACAGGGCGGCCACGTGGTCCCGCTTGCCCATGCCCATGGGGCCACGGGCTTCCGCAGCGGTGATTTTCACCCCAAGAGCCGCAAAACACTCCACGAACGCCTGAACCGGCCCCTGGCAACCGAAATCGACCGTGGTCCCGGCCCAGTCAAAAACGACGCATTGCAGGCTGCTGAACGGACATTCCATCATAGTGTGTTTCATTTCTCCTCCAAGAAGCCCTGCCGGGCCGCCCGGCATAGAAGGCGGACCCGGCAGGACATTTCAGATCAGGGCTTCCACTCCGGCTTGCCGAAGCTCTTCAGGAACCTGTTGATGGCGTCCTTGCCGCCAACGAAGTCGGCCATTTCCGGCCAGACCTGTCCCACGGCGGCGTTCTTCCAGTCGTCCTCGTTCTCGAGCTGGGAGACGACCACGCCCAGGCCGACGAGTTCTTCCTTGGCCTTGGAGGACTGTTCGATCTGGTACTTCAGCACGGCGTCCTGGGCGGCCTTGCCGGCGTCGACCATGAGCTGCTGCTGTTCCGGGGTCATCTTCTTGAACACGCGCTCGCTCATGATCAGCGGCTGCAGCTGGTAGGTGTAGTGGATCTCGGTGATGTACTTCTGGTTGGCCTCGTTGAACTTCATGGCGCGGAAGCCGATGTAGCCGTAGCACTGGCCGTCGACAACGCCCTGCTGCAGGGCCGTGAACGTCTCGGACCAGGAGATCGGCACGGGGCTTGCGCCCCAGGACTTGTAGGAAGCCAGGAGCACCGCGCTCTGGGGAACGCGGAACTTCAGGCCCTGGATGTCGGCCATCTTGGTGATGGGCCGTTTGGCGTTGGAGATGAAGCGGAAGTCGGTGTAGGTCCAGGTCAGGGGACGGAATCCGCCCGTCAGCGCGTAATCGGTCAGGATCTTCGCGGATTCGCCGTTGGTCGCGGCGACGACTTCGTCAAGGTTGCTGAACATGTAGGGCAGGGTCAGCATGCCGAGCTCCTTCACGAAGGGCACGGTGTTCGCGATGCCGACGCAGGTCAGGTCCAGGGTGCCGCGGCGCACGTTGTGGATGGTTTCGGTCTCGTCGCCCAACGCCCCGGAGTAGAACGTCTGCACTTCGATGGCGCCGCCGGACTTCTCTTCGACGTACTTCTTGAACGTCTCGCCGACGACGCCCATTTCAGACTCCTTGGGATCGCCAAGGGCCATTTTCAGGACCATGGTCGGAGCGGCCCACACGGAGGTTGCGCAGAGGAAGCACAATGCAATCAAAACCAAGCCGATGTTCCTTTTCATTCCAATCTCCTTGTTTCATCGTTACGCATTATGAACTGTGATCGGGAACGATTCCCGAAAACCATTGAACCACCTATTGTCACTGCAGGCTTACGTTGATCAGGCTTGGCAGGTACAAGACCAGATCAGGGAATATGATGAGCAGGGCGATAACGAGGATATGCAGCAGGACGAACGGGAATGCCTTGACGGCAATCTGTTCGAGGGACCTGTTCGATATGCCCGATGCGATGAACATGTTCTCGCCCAGGGGCGGCGTCGAAAACCCGGCCGAAACGCAGCAGATCATGATCACGCCGAAGTGGATGGGATCGACGCCGTAGGCCGTCATGACCGGCAGCAGCACGGGGGTGACCAGCAGGATGATGGCCAGGGTCTCCATGAACATGCCCAGGAAGATGAGCAGGACGACGACGAAGAACCACACGACGTAGACCTGGTTGGTGAAGGCCAGAATCCAGTCCGCGATCATGATCGGGATGCGGTATTCCGTCAGCAACCGGCCGAAGGCGTATGCGGTGAAAACGATGACCAGAACGCGGCCTGTCAGCCAGGAGGTGGTCTTCAGCGCGCCCATGAAGGCGTGGAGCTTCAGCTCCCTGTGGATGAAGACGCCGACGAAGAGGGTGTAGAAGATGGCGACGACGGCCGCTTCCGTGGGCGTGAAGAAGCCCGCGTAGATGCCGCCCAGGATGATGAGCGGCGCCAGCATGGACCAGAAGCCTTCGCGCAGGGACTTCAGCAGGGCCCTGACCGACCAGTTCTGAAGCCCGGACGTGTCGAGGTTGCGGCAGAAGTACAGATGGCCGGCGCTGAAAGCCAGGGCGATCATCGTGCCGGGGATGAACCCGCCCATGAACATCTTGGCGATGCTCTGCTGGCCCGCCACGCCATAGATGACCATCGGGATGCTCGGCGGGATGATGATGCCGATGCCGCCCGCCGTGGCCGCCGTGGCCGCGGCGTAGGCCTTGTCATAGCCGCGCTTGGCCATGGCCGGAATCATGAGCATGCCGACGGCGGCCGTCGTGGCCGGCCCGGAGCCCGAGATGGCCCCGAAGAACACGCAGGCCAGGGCCGTGGAGACGGCCAGGCCGCCGGGAATGGGCCCGACGATGTTTTCCGCGATGTGCACGAGCCGTCGCGAAACCCCTGCCGCTTCCATCAGGGCGCCCGCAAGCACGAAGCACGGCAGGGCCATGAGGGGAAACGAGGTCAGGGACGAGGCGGCCATTTCGATCATGGCGCCGAGGTCCGTGCCCACCATGGCGAAGGAGGCCATGGCCGCGATGCCCAGGGCGACCATGATGGGGCTGCCCAGAAGAAGGATGACGAAAAAGACGCCGAACAGAACCATGGCGACTTCGCCGGAGGTGATGGGTATCATTTCTCACCCCCTTCTTCGTCTTCGGCCACAAGTGTCTTTTGGCTCTCCCTGACCGCTTCGGCGTCCGGGTCCTCGATCTCCTGCTTGAAGACGTATTTCATGACGTTGACCTGGATGATGCGGATGGCCATGAGCAGGAAGCTGAGGGGAAAAACGAGGTAAACCCTGCTCAGGTCCCAATCCAGGGCCGGGGTGTGATAGGGAAATTCCACCAGGTCCATGACGGCCCTGTAGCCATACCAAGCCATGGCGAGGCAGAAACAGAGCCAGATCAGGTCGCTGATGAAAATGGAGACATCCTTGACCCATCTGGGGAACTTGGTGAACTGCATGGTGACGCGGTTCAGGGCGGAGAGGCGCGTGGCATAGCAGGCGCCGAACAGGATGAACCAGAGAAAGGCGTAGCGGGCGATCTCCTCAGTCCACGACAAGGACATGTTGATAGCCCGAAGGATGATTTGCATGAAAAGCGTCACTACGAAAAATACAAGAAGCGCTTGGCATATGTAGCTTTCGAAGTGATCCATCAGAGAAAAGAAAAATTTTTTAAACATTTTCCCTCCACAAGAATTCACGAAGAATATATTATTGATAAAAATATATTCGCTAATCGACTGAATACATAATATCTACATAGCTTCGCGAATTCTAGATGGAAAATGCAATATATATAATATATACTTCCTTACATTATACATGAAATGAAAATAATCATATTTTTTTCGAATTCTCGAACATGCCGGAAATTCAGAAATATATCGAGAATTTTGAAATATCAGTGAAATATCCATTACGTTACTCCTTGAAAAAAAATGGCCCGCATCTTTTCATAAAGAAAAGACTACGGGCCATTTTTCTTGCTGTTAGGGGGCGTGACATCGATGGTCGTTGTACTGTTTCATGATGTCAACTCCTTGCATTCCCAACATTACAGCACGTTTTCGACAGGAGTGTACGGCAGGTCGAAGGCATCGGCCACGCCCTTGAACGTGATCTTCTCCCCTACCATGTTCAGGCCGTTCTTCAGACCTGGATTTTCCTTGC
>CALMTS010000420.1 GCA_937872685.1 uncultured Desulfomicrobium sp. | reverse complement strand
CCGTAACCGTCCTTGAAGCGGGCGGGGACGAAACGGTTTTCCATCATGGTCATTTCGGCGCCGACCTGAGCACACATGGTGTAGGTGGAACCGGCGTTCCAGACGGGATACCAGGCGCGGCCGAGGCCTTCACCGGTGGAACGGGGGCGGTAAACGTTGACAGCGCCGCCGCAGGCCACGGACATCGTCTTGGCCTTGATGACGTACACTTTGTTTTCACGAACGGAGAAGCCAACAGCGCCGGCGATCTGGTTCGGGACCTTCGCATCGAGGAGCAGCTTCACGATGAAGATGCGCTCCATGTAACGGTCGGAACCCAGAGCGTTCTTGGCGGCTTCAGCAACGATGACCTTGTAGGACTCACCGTTGATCATGATCTGCCAACGGCCGGAACGGACAGGGGCAGCGCCGGTGCGGAGGGACATGCCCTCTTTCTTGGCCTGAGCGCCATCCAGGTTCTTGCCGTCTTTCTTGACCCAGCAGGGCAGGCCCCATTCTTCGAACAGATGAACGGAATCATCCACGTGGCGGCCAAGGTCGAAGATCAAGTCTTCACGGACGATGCCCATGAGGTCGGTGCGGACCATGCGGACATAATCGTCGGCCTGGTTTTCGCCGATGTAGGTGTTGATGGCGGAAAGACCCTGGGCAACCGCGCCGCCACGATCAACCGCGGCCTTGTCGACCAGCAGGATCTTGATGTCGCCGCCGACCTTGTCAGCCCAGCGCACTGCTTCAAAAGCAGTACCGCAGTTACCCATACCACCACCGACCATGAGAATGTCGGTATCAATTTCCACGATTTCGGGCTCTGCGCAGGCAAGGCCCTTGATCACGTCTTTAACAGGAATCTGAGGCATATGTTCCTCCTGAAATTTCTTCGTTTAAAGCGCCGAATTAGGCGACGGCCGACTTGAAGGTGACCTTCAGGTCTGCTTCACCGACTTCAATCTTCTTGCCGAGAGCTTCTTTGGGAGTGGCCAAAGCGGTCTCGGTGAACAGAAGCTCATCTTCCAGATTCGCACCTTCGGGCTTGCCTTCGAAGGGCTTGATGGAACCTTCCACGGTGGTGCGGATGGGGAACTTGAAGCGCTTTACTTCGCCGTTGCGGAACTGGACGGTCCACATGATGTCTTCAGCGCCGCGCAGCGGGATGCAGGTGCCGCCCATGGGAGCGAAGTCGGCGTAAGGACGGGCAGTGATCGCACCCTGGGGGCAGATCTTCACGCAGGAGTAACATTCCCAGCAAGCGGACGGCTCCTGGTTGTAAGCCTTCATCTCGACAGGGTCCAGGATCATCAGGTCGTTAGGACAGATGTACATGCAGGCAGTCTTCTCACCGCCCTTGCATCCATCACACTTTGCTGGATCAACAAAGGTTGGCATAATTCCTCCGAATAAAGAGTTAAAAACTACTTAGCCACAGGCCCGAACAAAAATACCCAAGCATTTCGCTTGTGAATCTTTTATCAAAGCGCGTATTTCGTGTCAAGCCGTACAATGAGATATCATGGGCGTTGCAAGCCAGGGCCCGCAAGGCTCAAAGAGGGAGGCAGGCTCTGGTCCCGCCTCCCTAGGCAATACTTCAAATTACATCTTGGTCGCGGCAGCGTGGCTCTGCATCTTGATCTCAACCTTTTCGGTCAGGCTGGAGTAGTATTCGCGCAGAATGACCAGGACTTCGTCACGGCCAAAGTGATCAACAACCTCGGCGCCTTCGGAAAGAGCCTTGCGCAGCTTGGTGCCGGACAGAACGACGCGGTCGTCCTTGGAGTGCGGGCAGGTGCGCAGGGAGGCCATGCCGTCACACTTGTAGCAGTAGAAGGTCCAGTCGATCTTCATGGGCTGAGTGATCAGGTCCTTGCCGGGGCCCAGGTTCTTGGGAACACGGTCGAAGATTTCCTGAGCTTCGAACAGGCCGTAGAAGTCGCCGACGCCAGCGTGGTCACGGCCGATCAGCATGTCGGAAACGCCGTAGTTCTGGCGGAAGGTGGCGTGCAGCAGACCTTCGCGGGGACCGGCATAACGCATATCCAGGGGGTAGCCGCCCTGAACGACGTTGGCTTTCACGAAGTATTTGTCGATGAGGGTGTCGATGCACTTGATGCGAACTTCGGCCGGAATGTCGCCGGGCTTCAAGTTGCCGACCAGGGAGTGAATGAAAACGCCGTCGCACACTTCAACGGCGATCTTGGCCAGATATTCGTGAGAGCGGTGCATGGGGTTACGCAGCTGCAGGGCGGCAACCTTGCTCCAACCCTTCTCTTCGAAGGTGGCGCGGGCTTCGGCGGGGGACATGTAGCAGCCGGGGAATCTGTCGCGATAATCGCCTTCGGACAGAACCTTGACCGGGCCGGCCACGTTGTACTTCTTCTGAGCCATGACCATCTGCACGCCCGGGTGATCCTTCGGAGCGATCTCCCAGAACTTGCCGTCAGCGGACTCTTCGCCCTGGCCTTTGTAGACCTTTTCACATTCCCACTTCTTGTCGGCTTCGGTCATCTCGTACACTTCGGTGACCTTCATGGTCGCCATGTACACACCCTTCTTGGGGTCGAACAGGGCGATCTCTTCGCCAACCTTCACTTCTTCGTCCATATCCAGGGTCACGGGCACGGGCCAGAAGGTTCCGTCGGCCAGCGTGAAGTTTTCACAAACGGACTTCCAGTCGGCCTTGCTCATGAAGCCGCTCAGCGGGCTGAAGCCGCCGATGCCCATCATGATCAGGTCGCCCTTGGCGCGGGGGCTGATCTCGATCTTCTTGAGGCCTTCGGCCTTCTTCTGCTCGGCAGCCAGTTCAGCACCCTGAAGCAGACAGCAAACCAAACCTTTTCCACCATGCGGGGGTACGAGAGCCATAATGCGGATCCTCCTAAATATAGTTTGTTATTATCTTCACAAATAACAGGTCGGAGACCCTTATTTGCTTCGGGGAGTCGCTCTTGTCAACCTTTTTGTGATTTTTTTATCAACCTCGGCCCAACCCGCGTCCAAACACCATAAAACCGACTTTTCCACAAGCCCACACAATCTAACTATTCTTTGATTTCAGCATGTTAAAATCTCACCAAGCAATAAGCCCTTGCAATCGGCACTGTCTTATTGTTAAGTAACGCAATTGAATCTTTTATCATTGAAGCGTTCATGTGCCCATGAACCTGTAACTTCTTATCCCCCAAAGCGACTCGCATGGCCGAAAAACACACATCTCTCTCACTCACTCAAGAGCTTGCGCAGCTTGATGAAAAGCTCGTAAACCTCATTGCCGCGCGCACCAACCTTCTGTCCCGGTCGGCGGCCTCCCGACGTGCAAAAAACCTGGGCATCACCGATCCGAACCAGGAGAAAGTTCTCTGGCAAGTCTGGCGGGACTCCGCCAAGGGCGACAACCTTGAGCCGCAGATTCTCAAAAAAATATTCCATTTGACCAACAATCTTTCATACGCCCGCGTCGAGCGCAACTCGTCGAACGACAAGCCGCTGTGCCTTTTCCCGCGGCGTAAGCCCGTTAATATCGACCTGTCCGCCCCAAGGGACCAGATCCTGCGCAGCATGATGTTCTTCCTGGGCGCCACGAATTCCGCCCCTCTGACCGTGGCTCCATTTCAAGGTAATGACATCTCCCTTGAACTGATCAACGCCCTCAACCTGTGCGGATTCAACCTGACCTTTCAGAATCGCCAGTGTTCCACCCAGCCGGTCCAGTCCTGGTCGCTGGACAACAAGATCATCTACGCCGGACAAAGCAAGTTCCATTTCTATCTATTACTCTGCCTCGCCCTGGGCCAGGTGACCAGGGCCAAGTTCACAGGCTCCACCAAACTCAAGATTCACGACGTCCGTCCCGTGCAGGACCTTCTGCCCCAGCTTGGCGCGCGCCTGACGATTGTCGAGCCGCACAGCAACGGATTGCCTGTCCGCGTCGAGACCAGCGGCCAGATGCCCGAAAGCGTCGTCATTCCCCAGGGCGTGTCCAAAAAATTCGTTCTCGCCCTGGCAGTGGCGGCCACTACCTTCAAGTCGGGCCTCTCCATCCGCCTGCACGAGTCCTTCACCAACAGCAAGCTGCTGCGCAAGGGCATCGTCTTCCTGCAGCAGTACATCCCCGAACTGCAGTTCGAAGGGCAGAACATCATCGTTCCGCCCGGACCACTCAGCCTCGACCTTTCGGCCGTGGACATCCCCGTGGATCCGCTCATGAGCCTGCACCTGCTCGTGCTGCCTTTCTTTGTCGACGGCACCGTGGTCCTGCATGGAAAATGGCCTGAATACGTACCACACCTGCACGATGTCATGGACATCCTGCATGAATTCGGATTGCGCATCAGCATAAGCGCGGACCAGATTTCGTCGCGAATGGGAACCAGGCCCAAACAGCTAGCCATTGATCTTACATGCTGCCAGGAATACCTGCCTCTGATGCTGGCCATGGCCATGGGCCTGCGCGGCAAATGCGCCATGACCCTGGACACTTCTCGTGAAGATGTCGAGCACGCCCAGGACATGCTTGAAAACCTTGGCGCGGGATATTCCATAGAACCGGGCTTCCTGCAGGTCGGGTTGCCGGGCACCAAAAAACCCAGCGAATCGCCCTGGCAAAGCCCAGGCCCCTACTGGACCCTCGCGGGATCGCTCATCTCCTTCACCCATCCAGGGCTGTGCATGAGCAACGCAGACAACATTTCGTCCGCCTGGCCATGGTTCTGGAAAATCTTCATGAACCTGCCCGATCCCCAGAACTTCATCCACCCTCCGCGCAGCGAAGAACAGGAAGACGTAATTCAAGATGACAAGCCCAAGCGCAAGCGAATCAGAATCTCTACAGATTGAAACCATAGAACGGGAAATAGACCGTTTCCGGGCCGAGCAGGCCGCGGTCCAGGCAGAAGTCCTCGACCTTTTACGGCGCGAGGACCCTGCCGGAGGCGTCACCTTTCACGAGGACATCTTCCGGCTTCAGCAGGACAAGCTGCGCCTGGACACGGAAATCCAGTTTCTGCAGGTCAGGCTGCGCCGTCTCAAATCCACTTGGTAAACCAGACACATCAGGCTCCCGGCTTCGGCTGGGAGCCTTTTTTCAAATACCCGTCTTTCAAGCGAAGGAGCATCCATGAAACAAAGCCTCACCCGTAAGATCATTGCGGCCCACCTTGTCGAAGGCGACATGACGCCCGGCAGGGAAGTGGCCATCAGGATAGACCAGACCCTGACCCAGGACGCGACAGGCACCATGGCCTACCTGCAGTGGGAGGCCATCGGCCTGCCGCGGGTCAAGACCGAACTCTCGGTCAGCTACGTGGACCACAACACCCTGCAGATGGGCTTCCGCAACCCTGACGACCACCGCTACCTGCGTAGCGTGGCCGCCAAATACGGCATCGTCTTCTCGCCTCCGGGCACTGGCATCTGCCACCAGCTGCATCTGGAAAATTTCGCCGTCCCGGGCAAGACCCTTATCGGTTCGGACTCCCACACCCCCTCGGCCGGCGGCATCGGCAGCCTGGCCATGGGCGCCGGAGGCCTGTCCGTGGCCCTGGCCATGGCCGGCGAACCCTACACCATCACCATGCCCAAGGTCTTCAAAATTCGCCTGGAAGGGGAACTGACCGGACACGCCGCCGCCAAGGACGTCATCCTGCATCTGCTGGGCATCCTGACAGTCAAGGGCGGCGTGGGGGCGGTCATGGAATACTGCGGGCCAGGCGTGGCCAGCCTGAGCGTTCCGGAGCGCGCGACCATCACCAACATGGGTGCGGAACTTGGCGCCACGACCTCGATCTTCCCGAGCGACGAACAGACCAGAGCCTTCCTCGCCCTCATGGGCCGGGAAGCCGATTTCACCCCCCTGGCCGCAGATGACGGTGCAGAGTACGATCGTGAAATCGTCATCGACCTGAACGCGCTCGTGCCCCTGGCCGCACGGCCCCACATGCCCGACCTGGTCGTGCCTGTTGCCGAGCTCGACGGACTGGTGGTGGATCAGGTGGCCATCGGCTCCTGCACCAACTCCTCCTACTCCGATCTTCAGGGTGTGGCCCAGGTTCTGGCCGGCGAACACATCGCTCCGAACACGGACCTGCTCCTTTCCCCCGGCTCCAAGCAGGTCCTCAAGATGCTCATGGCCGAAGGACTCCTCGACCAGATTCTCGACGCCGGCGGCCGGCTCCTGGAATGCTCCTGCGGCCCGTGCATCGGCATGGGCGGCTCGCCCACCAGCGGTGGCGTCAGCGCCCGGACCTTCAATCGCAACTTCGAGGGCCGCAGCGGAACCCAGGACGGACAGGTTTATCTGGTCAGCCCCATCACTGCCGCCTTCTGCGCCCTGCACGGCAGATTCACCGACCCTGCCGGTTGGACCAAAGCTGTCTCCAAGCCATCCCTGCCGTCCTCGGCGCCGTCCATCCGCCACCTCTTCGCCTTCCCCCCCGCAGAAGGGTCTGAGGTGGAGGTGCTGCGCGGCCCGAACATCGTCGCCCTCTCACCCTTCGACAGGCTGCCGGACACGATGGAGCTTCCGGTACTGATCAAGGTCGGCGACAATATCACCACGGACCACATCATGCCCGCAGGCGCGGCCATCACCGCGTTGCGCTCCAACATCCCGGCCATCAGCCGCCACGTGTTCGAACGCGTGGACAAGGACTTCGTGGCCCGAGCCGAAGCCGCCGGACAGGGACTCATCCTTGGCGGCGACAACTACGGCCAGGGCTCCAGCCGCGAACATGCTGCACTGGCGCCGCGCCATCTGGGCGTGCGCATCGTGCTGGCCAAGTCCTTTGCCCGCATCCACAAGGCCAATCTCGTCAACTTCGGCATCCTGCCCCTTGTCCTTGCGGACGCGGCGGACTACGACACTCTGGGCCAAGGCGACGTCCTGCACTTCGATCTGACCACCCTTGCGGCAGGAACCCCGATTGCCGCGAAGACGGCCGACGGCAGGCGGATTGAGATGGGACATGATTTGACGGGTAATGAAATTGCCATTATCAAGGCGGGCGGCCTGCTCAACTACGTCAACGACAGGCAGAAATAAACCGGGACGACCTTTTTTTCGCACCTTCTAACCTCAGACAGTTTGTCGGAGATTCCATGCTCGATATCCTGCGCCAAGGCGCCCAAAGTTGGGGAATAAAGATACTCTTTGGCATCATCATTGCCGTGTTCGTGCTGGCCTTCGGCATGAACCGCATGAACAACGACACGTCCTCCGTCGTGGCCACGGTCAACGACTCGCCAATCCTCTTCAAGCATTACCAGGAGCGCCTGCAACGCAATCTGGAACTCATCCGCGGCCAGAACCCCAATGTGACGACGGAGATGCTGGAGCAGATGGGCTTCAAGAAGCAGATCCTCGAGCAAATCGTTGTCGAAGAACTCATGCTGCAGCAAGCCGCAGCCCTGGGACTCTCCGTCTCCAAAGAGGAACTTGCCAAGCAGATCCACCTCATCCCGGCCTTTCAGAAAGACGGCAAGGCCTTTGACGCCGACACCTATCAAAACGTGCTGCGCGCCAACAACCTCACGCCCGGAAAGTTCGAATCCGAGTTCATGCGCGGCATGGTCATGGACAAGCTTCGCTCCTATGTCGGGATGACCGGCACTCTGGGCGAGGAACAAGCCCGCGACTACTATGAATACGGCCGCAGCTCGGCGGTGGTTTCCTATCTGAAGTACCCTTGGGAAGCGTACCGCGACCAGGTCAACGCAACCGAGGAAAAAATCGCCGAACAGTATGCTGCGCGCAAGGACGCCTTCGCCGTGCCGGCCCGCGCCAAGATTGGCTACCTCCTGCTGACCCCTGCGACCTTGGCCGACACGGCCTCGGTTCCGGACCAGGAAGTTCAGGCATATTACGACAAGCACAAGGAAAAGTTCAAAATCGAGGAACAGGTCAAGGCCCGCCACCTTCTGGTGCGCGTCGACGAGAATGCCCCCGAAGCCGATGTCGCCAAGGCCATGGACACCATCAAGGCGGCCCAGGCAGATTTGAAGGCCGGCAAGACCTTCGAGGAAACGGCGGCCAAATACACCGAGGACCCTTCCGGCACGCAGACCGGCGGGGAGCTTGGCTGGTTCGGTCGCAACAGAATGGTCAAACCCTTTGAAGACGCTGCCTTCGCCCTGGAAAAAGGCGCTGTCAGCGAACCCGTTCGCACTCAGTTCGGGTTCCACCTCATCAAAGTCGAGGACAAGAAAGCCGCCGGTTATGAAGAGTTCCCGGCCGTCGCCGATGGCATCCGCCGCATCATCGCCCAGGACCGCGCGGCCGAAACGCTGCAGGATCGCTTGGATCAGGCCCTGGAAATGGTTCTCGGCGGCGAAGGTCTGGAAGCCGTGGCCAAATCCATCGGACTCGGTCTGGAAGTCCGCAAGACCGGCTTCTTCACCCGTGAACAGGGGCCGAATGAGTTGCCGGGCCTTTCCCCGGAAAACACATCCGCGCTTTTCGACCTGGCGGTGAACGCCACGACCCAGTCCCCCCTTACTTTCGAGGACGGCTATCTGATGGCCACCAAGCTCGAACAGGTCGAAGCTTCCGTACAGCCGCTCGATGCCGTGCGTGAAGGACTCGTTGCCAGCGTCATCCGGGACGAGGCGATGAAGCTCGCCAAAGCCGACGCAGACGCAGACCTGGCCAGGGTCATGAAGGGCGTGGCCCCGACGAACGCGGCCAACGCAACTGCCACGGAAACAGAGCCCTTCGGGCGTCAGGGCTCCATCCCCGGTCTGGGCGCGAACCCGCAGTTCGTGGCCAAGGCGTTCGAAACCACTCCCGGTTCCTGGCTGCCTGAAGCCTATGCCTTCCCCACCGGCTTCGTCCTGGCCAAGACCGTAAAGGTGATCCCCCCCTCTGCGGAAGAATGGGCCGCGGAAAAGGACATGTGGCTTTCCTCCCTCAACCAGCGCACCGAAGAGCAGGCCGTGCAGGCTTTCGTTGCGGATCTGAGGGCAAAAGCCGACGTGCGGATCACGAACCCGGCGCTGCTCGAAAACTAGCGCGTTACCCCAAAACACGAAAAGGCCCGTCTCGCTCCCGAGACGGGCCTTTTTTTATGCCTGTCATGGCCCTCATGGACCAAGCCCTTCATGCGCTCAAAGCGTCACCCACTCCACTTCGGGTGGCTGGCCCCTGTGGAGAACCAGCCTGGCCAACCCTCCGTCGCCGGATCTTGGCCAGAACAGGGAGCCCGGGTTGAGAAGCCATCCGCCGCCGCGCGTTCGGCGCCAGTCACGTATATGCGTGTGCCCGTAACAGACGATATCCGCGGCGGGAAACTGCCCGGCCATGGAGTCGCCCACGGCGGAACGCGGACCCCAGCCGTGGCCCATGCCCAGCCTGAAGCCCTCCAGTTCCAGTTCCTTCAGCGCAGGCAGAGCGCCGCGCAAAGGCGGCAGGTCGCAGTTGCCCTGCACGCAGTGGAAGCGCGGGTGCGAATTGAGAAAAGCCCAGGTCTGCTCTCCAACGCAATCGCCGCAGTGCAGAAGCACATCCGCATCACGGCAGTATCGCTCGAAAACGGCGGCAAGCAATCGGTCGGGCTGTTCGAGATGCGTGTCGGAAATGACTGCGACAATCATGAGGCGTCCTTGCCGGCCATGGGTTGTATCAGGAATTCGCACTCGATCCACAGGGTTTCGCCCGGTCCGCCAAGACGCCCGGTGGTGGCTTTGAGGGTGGTCAGGAAGGAAAGCAGGAAGGCCTGGAAATCCTCACCGCCGGAGATGCGGTTGAGCACGAACTCGCCGATGCTCCCGTCCTCCCGAATGTTCAGGCTGACCAGGGCGTAGCCGGGCCTCTCGGGCGACATGCTTTCCCACAGGGTGCGGATAGCTCGTTGCACGGCGCGGGCACGAACCAGCTCCGCCTCGCTGCGCGGTCCGGCAACACGCTTCCTGCTGTCGGGACGGGCCTGCATGGACACGGATATGTGCAGCGGCACAGACGCGGGCTGAAACGCAGGATCATGGGCGGATTCACGGAAAATGCGCTGCCGGTACCAGTTGATGGCGTCGATATCGAGTTCGAGAACGTTCGGCAGGCCATAGAGGTGCCCGAAACAGAGGTACCAAACCGGGACGGCGTGCAGACAAAGGGCGAGAAGAACACTTGTCAGCGCCCACCCGAGCCGGGGTCCTCTCCTCGCTGGCCTGTCCATCATCCTCTAGGGGCGGCGCTTGCCGTTCCCCTTTCGCCACCAGGATTCATCGGGCCGGGCGAACCACCAGTCGGACTGGTCCGTTTCCTCAACTGCCCGGGCAAGCTCCCTGGCTGCGTCCGTCCTGAGGCGCAGCAGGGCATGCGCAAGCCACTTGGCTGCGTAGGGATTGCCCAGGTCCTGCTCCTCTTTCAGGTTGGCGATGAAATCGAGCTGATCCGCGTCCTGGGCCAGCTTCGCCTCCAGGGTCTCGCCGGCCTCGAGCTCATGCCAGAGCTCCAGAACCTCGACCCGCAACCCGGTCCCTTCAAGGGCGTGCGTGAAGGCCAGTTCCGGATTGCTCGTGTTGTAGATCCGGTTGACGTAGTTGAAATCGCCGATGCGGGCTTCGTGCACATCGTGAAAGAGGCACAGGAAGACGGTCCGGGCCACGTCGGCCCCGGTCTTGCGGGCCAGGATATAGCCGATCATGGCCGTGCGAAAGGAGTGCTCGGCCACATTCTCTGCGCCGGAACCCAGGAACTGGTATCCCGTGCGCGGAGTGCGCCTCAGCATGCCCAGCTCGAAGACGAAATCGGCCAGGCGCTTCCAGGTGTTGTCGATCATGGTGCGGGCTTCAGGTTCGGTATTCAGCATTGATCTTGATGTACTCCTCTGTGAAATCGGACGCCAGAAGCGTCAGTCCGGCTTCTCCGGCGCCGAGATCGACGTCGATGTCGACCATGTCGCGCCGCAGGGCCGAGGCCAGCAAGCTGTCCCAATCGGCCTTGACCGGCGTGCCCTGCCGGAAAATGGTCATGCCCGCGATGCGTACGACCACATCCTCTGGTTTGAAGGTCGCGCCGCTGCGCCCCAGTGCAGCCACGATGCGCCCCCAGTTGGGGTCGCGCCCGTAGAGCGCGGTCTTAACCAGGGGGGAATTGCCCACGGCCCGCGCGGCCAGTTGAGCGTCGGCCATTCCCGCCGCACCGCTGACGTTGACGCGCATGACCTTGGTTCCGCCCTCGGCGTCCTGCACGATCATGTAGGCCAGATCCTGGCAGACTTCGAGCAGGGCCTCTTCCAGGGCCGCCAGATCCGGCCCTTCGGCCCTGGCCGCAGTGCCGTTGGCCAGAGCCAGGACGCAGTCATTGGTGCTTGTGTCCCCGTCCACGGTGATGGCGTTGAAACTCTTGTCCACGCAGCGCGTCAGGGCCGCCTGCCACCACGCCGGATCAACGCCCGCATCGCACAGGACGAAGCCGAGCATGGTGGCCATGTTCGGACAGATCATGCCGGCGCCCTTGCAGAACCCGGCCAGTCGCACGGTCCCGGAACCCAAGGTCACTTCACGCGCAGCCATCTTGGGGAAGGTGTCCGTGGTCATGATGGCCCTGGCGACGTCCACCAAGCCCGCACGTCCGAGATTGTCGCGCAGGCTTGGGACGCCCTTCTCCCAGAGGTCCATCTTGAGCTGGTCGCCGATGACGCCCGTGGACGCAGGCAAAATCTCGGCAGGCGAAAGCCCCAGGGGGGCCAGCAGGCCCAGGGTGGCCCGGCACTTTTCGAGGCCTTCCTGGCCGGTGCATGCGTTGGCCTGGCCGGAATTGACGACCACGGCGCGGATGCCGGCCGGCGCCGCCGCCAGGACTTCACGGGCAACGAGGACGGGAGCGGCCTGAAAAAGATTGGTCGTGAATACACCGGCGGCAACGGCCGGCACGTCGCTGACCACAACAGCCAGATCGGCCCGGCCCGGCCGCTTGAACCCGCACTGGGCGGTGGAAAATCGATAACCCGATGGGATGGTCATGGCTCCTCCGATAATGGGGTCATCCCGCGCTGCCGCGGGGCCCTCTCCCTGACAGGGGAAAAAAACTTTGTCAAAGGGACTGGTCGCGATCGAAATAATCTTCGGCCAGCTGGCAGCAATTCGGCGCGCCTTTGGCCAACTCGGCCAGGGTGATGGTGTCCAACTCACGCAGCATGGCGTCCGTGGCCCGCTGCCATGCCGAGCGGGTCAGGCAGTCCCCCGTCCTGTCGCACAGCTTCGGGTCGCTCAGGCAGGCAGACAACTCCACCGACCCTTCCATGACGCGGACGATGTCGCCGAGGGTTATCCTGTCTGCGGGACGATTCAGCTGATGTCCGCCGGCGGCCCCCCGCTTGCTCGTGACCATGCCCGCGTGCTTGAGTGGCTTGATGATCTGTTCGATGAACGGCACGGTAATGCCCGTACGCTCGGAAATGTCGTTGACCCGGTGGGGAACGCCTTCGTTGTGCAACGCCAGGTCGAGCAGGATTCGGGACGCATACCTGGATTTAGCGGAAAGTTTCATGGCTTCTCGGGTGGTTAATGTTGCGCGGCCGTCCGCCAGCCACGGCCGCATGGAGGACCAGGGACGGCGTCGTGCATCGTGGCCGCACGACAGATTTCGGCGCGCTTCCGACAATCCCTACATTCTCGGCGCTCGCACCGCAATATTGCACCTTCGCGGCTGCGGGAGTACGAGAGGGGATCATGAAACACCTGCGCAACCTGCCTCTGAAGAACTACTGCACCTACCGCATCGGCGGACAGGCCCGGGACGTCTACTTTCCCGAATGCGTCGATGAGATGGTCGAGATAGTCCGCCTGCACCGCGCCCAGGCTCGGCCTTTCTGGATTCATGGCGGCGGGGCCAACACCCTTTTCCCGGACGGGGACATCCGGCTGCCCATCATCTCCACCAGTGAAATGACGGCCACGGCACGGAACGGGAGCACTGTCGTGGCCGAAGCCGGCAAAGTCATGGACGCCTGGGTTCTGGAGCAGTTGCGCGAAGGGCTTGGGGGGATTGAATGCCTCTCCGGCATCCCCGGCACCCTGGGCGGGGCTCTGTTCATGAACGCCGGGGCCTACGGCCATGAAATCTCCGACCACCTGGAAAGCGTCACCGTGCTGACCCCGGACAGCCGCGTGATGGATATCCCCAAAGCCGAGTGCGGATTCGGCTACCGCAGGGCCTCGGCCCTGCGCGACACCGTCATCCTGTCCGGCACATGGAACCTCCCCCTGGCCGACCCGCAGACCCTGTTGGCCACGCGCAAGGAAATCCTGGCCCGGCGCAAGGAAAAACAGCCCCTCGAATTCCCGTCCGCCGGAAGCGTGTTCAAACGTCCGGAGGGCGCCTACGCCTCCCAGCTCATCGACCAGGCCGGACTCAAGGGTGCGCGGGTGGGAGGGGCCCAGATCTCTGAAAAACACGCCGGATTCATCGTCAACGTCGGCGACGCCACCTGCCAGGATGTGCTCGAACTGGTCGAACTGTGCCGCCGGACCGTACGCGAGCGCTTCGGATACGAACTCGAACTCGAACAATGCCTCTGCCCCTTCTGTCCCGACCACGAATAAGCCAGGAGAGCGCCATGACCACCCTCGCCAAATCGGACATCGCCATCGCCCAGCAGGCGAAGATGCTGCACATCCGCGACATCGCGGCCAAACTCGGCCTCAAGGACGACCAGCTCGAACCTTACGGCAAATACAAGGCCAAGCTGCCCCTGCATCTGGCCGAAAAGGACCAGTGCAAATACGGCAAACTCATCCTCGTCTCGGCCATCACGCCCACCCCGGCCGGCGAAGGCAAGACCACCGTCTCCATCGGCCTGGCCGACGGCCTGAACCGCATCGGCAAGAAGGCCATGGTCGTGCTGCGCGAACCGTCCCTGGGCCCGGTCTTCGGCATCAAGGGCGGCGCCACGGGCGGCGGGCACTCACAGCTGCTTCCCATGGAGGACATCAACCTCCACTTCACCGGCGACTTCGCGGCCATCGAAAAAGCCAACAACCTCCTCTCCGCCCTCATCGACAACAACCTGCAAAGCAAGAGCCGCTCCCTCAACCTCGACGGCCGCACCGTGGCCTGGAAACGGGTCATGGACATGAACGACCGGTCGCTGAGGCGTCTGGTCTGCGGACTGGGCGGCCTCGCCCACGGAGTGCCGCGGGAGACGGGCTTCGACATCACCGCGGCTTCGGAGATCATGGCCATCCTCTGCCTGGCCGACGACCTGCCGGACCTCAAACGCCGCCTGGGCGACATCTTCGTCGGCTTCACTTTTGGCCGCGAGCCCATCCACGCCCGGGACCTGAACGCCCAGGGCTCCATGGCAGCCCTGCTCAAGGATGCCATCAAGCCCAACCTGATCCAGTCCCTGGAGGGCAACCCCGCCATCATGCACGGCGGCCCCTTCGCCAACATCGCCCAGGGCACCAACACCGTCATCGCCACGCGCACGGGACTGTGCCTGGCCGACTACGTGGTGACGGAAGCCGGCTTCGGCTTCGACCTGGGCGGGGAAAAATTCCTGGACATCAAGTGCCAGTCCGCGGGCTTCGACCCCTGCGCCGTGGTCCTGGTGGCCACGGTCCGGGCGCTCAAATACCACGGCGGCGTCGAACTGCAGCACCTCTCCGTGCCCAACGCCAAGGCCCTGGCCAGGGGCCTCGAGAACCTTTCCAAGCAGGTTGAGAACGTGCGCCTCTTCCAGCTGACGCCCATCGTGGCCATCAACAGCTTCGCCACGGACACGGACGAGGAGCACCAGGTCATTCTGGACCACTGCCAGTTCATGGGCGTGCAGGCGGCCGTCATGGAAGGCTGGGAGAAGGGCGGGGCGGGTGCCGAGGAACTTGCCGAGCTGGTCGCAGCCACGGCCGACCGCTGCACGGCCCACTACAAGCCGCTTTACGACTGGAAGCAGAGCGTGCGTGAAAAAATCGAAATCATCGCCACCCGCGTTTACGGCGCGGCCTCCGTGGAGTACGCGCCCGGCGCCCTGCAGGACCTGGACAAGATCAGACGCCTGGGGCTGGAAGGACTGCCCATCTGCATCGCCAAGACCCAGAGCTCCCTCTCGGACCAGCCGGGCCTGCGCGGGCGCCCGAGGGACTTCGTCGCCACGGTCCGTGAGATCGAGATCGCGGCTGGGGCGAGGTTCCTGGTGCCCATCACCGGCAACATGATGCGCATGCCCGGCCTGCCCGAAATCCCATCGGCGGAGAAGATCGACATCGACGAGCACGGAGTCATAAGCGGACTGTTCTGACCGGCGCCGTTTCTCCGCGACGCTCCCGGATAAGAAAACGAGAAAGCCTCGCCATGTTCATGGCGAGGCTTTCTCGTTTTCGGATATGAAAAAAACAACGACTCAGGAGACCTTGCCCCCGTTTGCCACTTCGGAGCTCGGGCCAAGCAAGGCCAGCCCGCCTTCCTTCTTCACCGCCAGCACCATGCCCTGGGACACCATGCCGCGCAGCTTGCGGGGCTTCAGATTGGCGACCACGACCACCTGTCTCCCCACCAGCTCCTCGGGTTTCCAGAACTCGGCGATACCGGCCACAACCTGCCGGGGAGCCTCCTCGCCCGCATCGATCTTGAGCACCAGCAACCGGTCCGCCTCGAGGTGGGGCACAGCTTCAAGTACCGTTCCCACCCGCAGGTCGAGCTTGGCGAAATCCTCGAACTCGATGCACTCCGGGCACGCCATCTCGATCTTCGCCGCCGGCTTGGCTTCCTTGGAGGCCTTCGCCTTTTTGGGCTCGGCCGGCTTTTCCTCCCGCGCTTCCAGATCCTGCCGGGGGAAGAGGTTGGAGCGTTCGGCCACAACGGTTCCCGGGGGCAGGCCAAACCAGGACGAGGTCTCGGCTTCAAGGTCGGTGCCTTCCAGGCCGAACTTCAACCCGAGCTGGGAGAGCATGGTCTCGCTCGTGGAAGGCATGACGGGCCACAGATGCACCGCCACCTTGCGCATGCCTTCGAGAATGACGTACATGGCCGTGCCCAGCCGGCCCATCTCCTGGTTCTTGTAAAGGGTCCAGGGCGCCGTGGAGTCGATGTACTTGTTCAGGTGGCGCACCAGTTCCCACAGGGACTTGAGGGCGCGCGAAAACTGGAAATGCTCGAACTGGGCCTGGAAGTTGGCCATGGCGTTGTGCCCGACCTCGAGCACCTCGCGGTCGATGTCCTCGAGTTCACCGCATTCGGGCACCACGCCGCCGAAATACTTGTGGGTCATGGACAGGGTCCGCGAAAAGAGGTTGCCCAGATCGTTGGCCAGATCGGCGTTGAAGCGGCCCACCAGGGCCTCTTCGCTGAAGGACGAATCCTGGCCGAAACTCATCTCCGAAAGCAGGAAGTAGCGGAAGGCGCTCAAACCGTATTTCTGCGCCATGTCCAGGGGCGCGACGACGTTGCCCAGGCTCTTGGACATCTTGGTCTCGTTCACGGTCCAGTAGCCGTGGACGTGCAGCCCCTTGTACAGAGGTATCCCGGCGGACATGAGCATGGTCGGCCAGAAGACGGCGTGGGGCTTCAGGATGTCCTTGGCCACCAGGTGATGGGCGCCGGGCCAGTATTTGCGGAAATCGTCGCCCTCCGGGTAGCCCAGGGCCGAGATGTAGTTGATGAGCGCGTCGAACCAGACATAGGTCACGAAATCGCTGTCAAAAGGCAGCTCGATGCCCCAGGTCAGGCGCGTCTTGGGCCGGGAGATGCACAGGTCGCCCAGGTCCTCCTTGAGCATGGACAGGACCTCGTTGCGATAGCGCTCGGGCTGGATGAAGTCCGGATTGGCCTCGATGTGCTCGCGCAGGGGTTCCAGATACTTGCTCATGCGGAAGAAGTAGTTCTTCTCCTTGATGAAGGTCGGCACGGTCAGGTGATCCGGACACTTGCCGTCGACCAGCTCCTTGTCCGTGTAGAAGCGTTCGCAGCCGAAGCAGTAATGCCCGCCGTACTCGTCGAAATAGATGTCGCCCTTGTCGAATACGCTCTGCAGCACGTGCTGCACGCATTCCTTGTGGCGCTCGTCCGTGGTCCGGATGAACTGGTCGTTGGAGACCTCGAGCACGGGCCAAAGGTCCTTGAAGAGCTGGCTGATGGCGTCGGAATACGTCTTGGGATCCTGGCCGTTGGCCTCTGCCGCCTGCACGATCTTGTCGCCGTGTTCGTCGGTGCCGGTCAGAAAAAAGGTCGCATCGCCCTTCAGACGATGGAACCGGCTCACGCTGTCCGCGACGATGGTCGTGTACCCGTGGCCGAGGTGCGGCCGGGCGTTCACGTAGTAGATGGGTGTGGATATGAAAAAAGGTTTCAAAGCAGTTCTCCTTGTCTGCCGGAAGTTATTGCTCGACGGGCTTGGGGGCGTTGTCCCTGCGCTGGCCGGAGCGTCGTCTCTTGTCCCTGGTACGCCCCTCCTTGCGTTCGCGCGGCTGGCCGGGCTGTTCCGGCCGGCGCTCGCCTCGATCGGCGCGTTCGGCGCCTTCTGAGGGCTGCGCCTCGGTTCTGGGCCTGGGCCGTTCGCCGCGTTCGGGGCGGTCGGGACGATCCGCACGGTCGGACCTATCGGAACGCTCAGGCCTCTCGGGGCGGGGCCCCCGGTCGCCGCCCGGGCGAGGACGCTGGTCCTTGCGCTGGGGTTTGGGCCTGCGGTCCTGGCGGGAGGCCTGGCTTCTGAGCTCAGGGTCCATCAGGGCCGCCAGCTCGGCGGGCACGTCATCGGCAGCCTCTTCGTGCGAGGACATGCGCGGCTGATCGGGCAGGACCATGGCCGCCCAGTCCGCCAGGGAAAAATCCAGTTCCTCGCCGCCCTCTGTCACCACGCTGACCGAATCGCGGAACATGTTGGCCCGCAGCGTCTTCATGGGCCCCTGGGTCGTCATGTAGCGGCGGCCGAGTTTGGGGGAACGGCTCTGAAAGTCCGCGTAATTGTCCTTTTCGTAGGCCAGACAACACAACAGGCGGCCGCAGACTCCCGAAATTTTTGCCGGGTTCAGGAACAGGTTCTGGTCCTTGGCCATCTTGATGGTCACGGGTTCGAAACGCCGCAGGTAGCGGCGGCAGCAGCACATCTGCCCGCAGTTGCCCAAGGCCCCGATCATCTGCGTCTCGTGGCGCACCCCGATCTGGCGCAGCTCGATACGGGTCCGGTAATTGCGCACCAGATCCTTGACCAGTTCGCGAAAATCCACCCGGCCGGGAGCCGTGAAATAGAAGATCATCTTGCTTTTGTCGAAATAGATTTCCACGTCCACGAGCTTCATGTCCAGGTGCATGCGCGCCATGGAGCGTTGGCAGTACTTGCGCGCTTCCTTGGCCAGATCCCGGTTTTCGCGGTCTATGGAGATGTCCTCGGCCGTGGCCGGACGGTAGATGGGCTTGACCGTTTCAGGGTCGATCCCTTCGGGCAGGGTGTCGCGCAGGGCCACGATCTCGCCGAAGCCGATGCCTTCCTCGGTCTTGACCAGAACCATGTCGTGCATGGAAAGCACGAAGGGGGTGGCCAGAAAGAAGTATATCTGTCCCTGGCGTCTGAAAGAAACACCAACGTATTGAGCCATATATATTCCAGAAGTGACCCGTCTCCGAGAGACGGGGATTGGTGACGGATTCATGTTCGTGCGCAGAGGCGCAAAAAAACCGGTTCCAGGCCGATGCCCGGAACCGGTTGTGTAGCGGGAGAAACCGAAAGTGACAAGCTAGAGAAGGCCGAGCCTGCGGGCGATTTCGCGGGCCGATTTGCGCCCTGCCCCCATGGCCAGGACCACCGTGGCCGCGCCGGTGACGATGTCGCCGCCGGCAAAGACCATGGGGATATCGGTTTCCCCGGTCTCCGGGTCGGCCTGAACATATCCCCATTTGTTGAGGGTCAGTTCCGGAGTCTCGCGCAACAGAACCTGGTTGGGTCCTGTGCCGATGCCCAGAATGGCCAGGTCCGTAGGGATGTCGAAGAACTCGCCCTCCACCGGGACGGGTTTGCGCCGCCCCGAGGCGTCGGGCTCGCCCAGTTCCATCCGTTGCACGGTCAGGCTCGTCAGGTGGCCGCACTCGTCCCCGTTGAAAGACACGGGGGAGGCCAGATTCTCCAGGCAGACCCCCTCCTCCAGGGCGTGCTCGAGTTCTTCCAGGCGCGCGGGCATCTCGTCCTTGGTCCGGCGGTAGACGATGGTCACCTTCTCGGCGCCCAGGCGCAGGGCTGTCCGGGCCGCATCCATGGCCACGTTTCCCCCGCCCAGCACCGTGACCTGCCGGCCGCCGGCCACGGGCGTGTCCACTTCCGGGAACTTGTAACCGCGCATGAGGTTGACCCGGGTCAGGTACTCGTTGGCGCTGTACACGCCCAAAAGGCTCTCGCCAGGAATGTTCAGAAACTTGGGCAGACCCGCACCCACGCCGATGAACACGGCCTTGTACCCCTGGTCGAAAAAGTCCTGAATGGAGATGGTTTTGCCCACGACCCAGTTGGTCCTGAACACCACGCCCATGCGCTTCAGAAATTCCACTTCCGTGTGCACGATGGACTTGGGCAGACGGAATTCGGGGATGCCGTAGGTCAGCACCCCGCCCACCTCGTGCAGGGCCTCGTACACGGTCACGGACACGCCGAGCGCCGCAAGAAAGCCGGCAGCGGTCAGGCTGCTCGGGCCGGAACCGACACACGCGACCTTGAGGTCCTCTCGCAGCACCAGGCAATCGTCGCCGCCGGTGATGGCATCGCAAGGGTTCACGGCATAGTAGGCGTCGGCCACGAACCGTTCCAGGCGGCCGATGGCGACGGGCTGGCCCGTCGGGTTCAGTTTGCACTTCGCCTCGCACTGCTTCTCCTGCGGGCAGACCCGGCCGCAGACCGCCGGCAGGCTGTTGGTGGCCTTGATGACCTTGTACGCCTCGTCCAGGCGCCCTTCGGCCACATGGTGGATGAAGGACTTGCAGTCCACCTCCACCGGACATCCGGCCTGACATGTCGGGTTCTTGCACTGCAGGCAGCGCCTGGCCTCGGCCTGCGCCAGCTCCAGGGTGTACCCAAGGGCGACCTCGGTGAAATTGCCCCGACGGACATGCGGGTCCTGCATGGGCATGGGGACGCGGGGGAGAAGTCTAGTTTTCTTTGCCATGGCACTCACAGTAGCACTTGTATGACTGTTTTTCCTGGGGCACATACGATCCCAGCCGCATCATCAGTTCGTCGAAATCCACCTTGTGGGCGTCGAACTCCGGCCCGTCCACACAGGCGAAACGGATGGCGTTGTCCACCCGGACACGGCAGGCGCCGCACATGCCGATGCCGTCAACCATGATGGAGTTGAGGCTGACAACCGTCTTGACGCCGAAGGGCCGCGTCACCTCGGCCACGGCGCGCATCATCGGCACCGGACCGACGGCCACGACCTCCCTGACCTCCGGGTCCGCTTCCAGCCGTTCCTTGAGGACCTGGGTAACGAAGCCCTTGCGCCCCTTGCTGCCGTCATCGGTGGCCACCAGCACCTCATGGCTGAACTTCCCGAGTTCCTCCTCGAACAGGAGCAGGTCGGCCGAACGCGCCCCAATGATCGAGACCACCCTGTTCCCGGCCTGGGCATGCCCCTTGGCGATATGGTGCATGGCCGCGATACCGGTTCCCCCGCCCACGCAGATCACGGTGCCGACCTTGTGGATGTCCGTGGCCCGCCCCAGGGGGCCGCACAGGTCGAGTATCTCGTCGCCTTCGCCCAGACTGTCCAAGATGGCCGTGCTCTTGCCCAGGACCAGATAGACGATGGTGATGGTTCCCTTATCGGCATCGGCGTCGGCGATTGTCAGCGGAAAGCGCTCTCCGTCCTCGGCGACGCGCAGAATGACGAAGTTCCCCGGCCGAGCCTTGGCCGCTATGGCCGCGGCGTCCAGAGTCATCTCCGTGACCCGGCCGGGTATGAGAATTCTTTTCCTGAGTATCGTGCTCACCGATTCCTCCGCGCCCTAACCTTGGCGTCTTATTGAAAAAATAACTCTAAACTCCACCATTTTTCACATGCTTGTCAAATTACCTAGGTAATTGTACAGAAATATGCATACCAAAGGAAGGATTTGCCCATGCCGCTCGACCCCATAAGTTCGTATTCCAGTCAGAGCCTCGGCTCCGACGCGGAGTGGAACCGCGGGTCTTCCCGGCAATTGCTTTCGGCCCACGTCTCCACCCGAACCATCGGCGTGCAGCTCGGCAAGCTCGGCGTCAGCCTGAGCACCCAGAACATCTCCTTCGCCGATGAGCCCGCTCCAAAAATTCTGAAGGATTTCGCCCAGGAGCTGGAACTCCAGTACCTGACCCAGCACGTCGCCCCCTTCAAGCCCGCCGGCACGTACGCCCCCAATGCGACAACCCAGCGATTAGGCATCATGGCCTACGGGCAGCAGGCCGGGATGCGCACGGCATCTCCCATGATCAACGTCTTGGTCTAGGTTGCCTCTGCTTTTCTTCGCGAAGAATCCTTTCTGACCGTCCGCTTTTCCTCGAAGCGCAAAAAAAAGAAGGCCGCCAAAAGGCGGCCTTGATCGTCATTTTGCCAGAAAAGCCTCAAGCTTCGCCAGCGCCCGGTCGATGCCCTCCGGTTCCGAACCGCCGGCCTGGGCCAAGTCGGGACGGCCGCCTCCGCCGCCCTTGATCTCGCCGGACACCTCCTTGATCAGCGCCGGGGCCGTGTAACGCCCGTGCAGGTCCTTGCTCACGGCCAGGACCAGCATGGCCTTGCCGTCGATCTCGGCCGCCAGGGCGATGATGCCGCTGGCGATCTTGGAGCGCAGGTCGTCCATGAGATTACGCAGGGCGTTCATGTCCGGGGCGTCCACTTTCTTCGCCAGCACCTTCATGCCGGCGATATCCCTGGCTTCCGACGCCAGGTCCTTTCCGCTCTCGGACATGACCTTGGCCTGCAGGGCCTGCAGTTCCTTGGCCAGGGTTTTGGCCTGATCCTGCAGGGCTGAGATTTTCCTGCCCACCTCGTTCGGAGCTGCCTTGAGCAGGGCTGCCGCCGAGCGGACCTCCTCGCGCTGGGCCTGCCAGTGACGCAGGGCGTCCCAACCGGTCAGGGCCTCGATGCGGCGCACGCCGGCGGCGATGCCGGCTTCGGACAGGATGGCGAAGGACCCCGCCTGGCCCGTGGAAGACAGGTGTGTGCCGCCGCAGAGCTCGACGGACTCGCCGGCCATTTCGACCACACGCACGTCGGCCTCGTATTTCTCACCGAAGAGGGCCATGGCGTGTTTCTCGCTCACGGCCGCATCGTAGGACATGATCTGGGTGGAGATGGGCGCGTCGGCCAGAATGGCGCGGTTGACCTCGTCCTCGACCTTCTGCAGTTCCTCCGCAGAGAGGCCGGAGATGTGGGTGAAGTCGAAGCGCAGACGCGAAGGGCCCACCAGGGAGCCGGCCTGCTTGACATGGTCGCCCAGCACCCGGCGCAGGGCCGCGTGCAGCAGGTGGGTGGAGGAGTGGTTGCGGGCCGTGGCGATGCGTTCGCCTTCCTCGACGAAAAGCTCCACTTCCTGGTCAGCCAGAATCTCGCCGCTCGCGACCTCGATCTTGTGCACGATGAGCGCCGGGGCGGGCTTCAGGGTGTCGATGACGCGGGCGCCGCCCGTAGGGGCCTGCACCCGGCCCGTGTCGCCCATCTGGCCGCCGGATTCTCCGTAAAACGGAGTCTTCAGGGTGACCAGAAAACCCGTGCCTGCGTTCAGGCGTTCGACAGGCTGCCCTTCGGCGTCGAGCAGCGCCACGATGCGGCTCGTGGCGGCAAGACAGTCGTAACCGATGAATTCCGACTCCAGGCCGCTGCCCATGAGGGCCGCGAACTGGCCGGCCAGGCCCTTGTCGCCGGATCCGGCCCAGGCTTCCTTGGACTTCTTCTTCTGCACGGCCATGTGCTCGCGGAACCCGGCCTCGTCCACGCTGAAGCCCTGCTTCTCGGCGATGTCGTTGACGATATCGAGGGGGAATCCATAGGTGTCGTAGAGCTTGAAGGCCGTTTCGCCCGAAATGGTCCTGCTCCCGGCGGACGCCAGGCCCGCCATCTCGTCCTCGAGGATGCGCAGGCCCTTGTCCAGGGTTTCCCCGAAACGCTCTTCTTCCTGCCGCACCACGCGGACCATGAAATCCTTTCCGGCCAGAAGCTCGGGAAAGGTCCCGCCCATCTCGGCCACGACCTGGGCCGTGGTTTCATACAGAAAGGGCTCGTCAAAACCCAGCAGCTTGCCGAAGCGGTAGGCGCGGCGGATCAGGCGGCGCAGCACGTAGCCGCGGCCCTCGTTGGAGGGCAGCATGCCGTCGGCCAGCAGGAAGGCGATGGCGCGGCTGTGGTCGGCGATGACCCGCAGGGCCGTGTCCGAATCGTCGTGCTGGCGGTACGCCACCCCGGCCTTTTTGGCCATGGCCTGGATCAGCCCCTGGAAAAGGTCGGTGTCGAAGTTGGAGCGCTTGCCCTGGCAGATGGCAGTGATGCGTTCCAGGCCCATGCCCGTGTCGATGCTGGGCTTGGGCAGGGGCGTCATGGTGCCGTCGGCCGAACGGTTGAACTGCATGAACACCAGGTTCCAGATTTCCAGGAAGCGGTCGCAGTCACACTTGCCGATCTCGCAATCGGGGCCGCAGGCCATGTCCGCGCCCTGGTCCACGTAGATCTCGGAGCAGGGGCCGCAGGGGCCGGTGTCGCCCATGGCCCAGAAATTGTCCTTCTCGCCCAGGCGGTAGATGCGCTCGACCGGCACGCCGGCGACCTTCTGCCAGAGTTCCCCGGCTTCATCGTCGTCACGGAAGATGGAGACGAAGAGCCGCTCCTTGTCCAGACCCAGCTCCACGGTCACGAAATTCCAGGCCAGACGGATAGCGTCTTCCTTGAAGTAGTCACCGAAAGAGAAGTTGCCGAGCATCTCGAAGAAGGTGTGGTGGCGCGCCGTGCGGCCCACGTTCTCAAGATCGTTGTGCTTGCCGCCCACGCGCAGGCACTTCTGGGACGTGGCCGCCCTGGTGTAGTCGCGCTTCTCCTGGCCCAGGAAGATCTTCTTGAACTGGACCATGCCTGCGTTGGTGAAGAGCAGGGTGGGGTCGTCCTGGGGCACCAGCGAGGAACTGGGCTGCACGCTGTGGCCGTGTTTCTCGAAATATTCCAAAAACCGCTTGCGAATTTCACCGGCACTGATCACGTTTTTCACCTCGTTTCGCCCCGCTTGCCGCAGGGCCTGAATATTATGAAAAAGGCCTGGGTTCACACCCTCCGGGAATGCCCTCAAAAATTCGCGGCAGTGTCGCGTCCTTCCCTCAAAGGCGGAAATCCAGGCCGTTGTTCTATCAGAAAACTGCCGAGCCTACTCTGCCGCTTCCGCCGCGGGCGCCGCAGGCGCATCTTCCGGCATGGGCATGCCCAGATGCTCCAGCAGGGCGCGTTCGATCTGCAGGCGCAGCTCGTCGTTGTCCTGCAGGAAGGCGCGCACGTTCTCCTTGCCCTGCCCCAGACGCTCGGAGCCAAAGGCGTACCAGGCGCCGCTCTTGTCCACCACGCCCTGCTCCACGCCCAGGTCCAGCAGTTCGCCCACGCGGGAGATGCCCGTGCCGAACAGCACGTCGTACTCGGCCTCGCGGAAGGGCGGCGCCATCTTGTTCTTGACGACCTTCACCCGCACCCGGTTGCCGTAGGATTCTTCCTTGTCCTTGAGGGTCTGGATCCGGCGCAGGTCCAGGCGCACGGAGGCATAAAACTTGAGCGCGTTGCCGCCGGTGGTGGTCTCGGGGCTGCCGTAGCCGGTCATGCCTATCTTCATGCGCAGCTGGTTGATGAAGATGATGGACGTGCGCGACTTGTG
>CALMTS010000419.1 GCA_937872685.1 uncultured Desulfomicrobium sp. | reverse complement strand
TCTAATGGCGGGGCCGATGGGACTCGAACCCACGGCCTCCGGCGTGACAGGCCGGCGTTATAACCGTCTTAACTACGACCCCGCGTGGTCTTTGTCGGATGTTTCCGGGCGGATCGCCCAGTCCCGTCCAACGAGAAACTGTCTCTATAGACACACCCGCTCGGTGTCAAAGGCTTTTTTCGGGGTCGCCGAAAAAAAGTCGGCAGGGGTGAGGGCCATGAATCGGGAGTGGGCCGGGTTGACTGGCGGTGTTGCGTTACTCGGGCCCAAACAAAAGATTCGTCCGCCTGAAGCGTGCATGCATCATCAGACGTCTCCTGGGAGGTCCTGAAATGCATATTTATTCGAATCGTTGCAATGAACGGATAAAGACATGGATTGCTTCGTCGAAGACTCCTCGCAATGACGTATAAACCAATTCGTCATTGCGAGCGAAGCGTGGCAATCCATCTTCATGCCGAATTACTACGATGTAATGAAGAAGAAATGAATTTTGCAGGGAGCCAGACACAATCACATTGAAGATTTATCGGAAAATTCAGGATTGCATGCAAGCCTGAAACATGTGTGATGACGGGTCGTGATAATAATCTCCAATTCATTGTGCCGCAAAGGCTCAAGGACGCTCAATCCGGATGCGCCAAACAAAAAGGCCGCCCAGTTGGACGGCCTTTTTTGGTCTTTCCGGCCAGAAGTCTAGCCGCAGGACGTGCAGGAAGAGCACCCGGAGGAGCTCGTCTTGAGGTTTGACTTGATGTTGAAGCCCATGTGCGGGTGGAACTCCACGGAGATAGGCTGGGATTCACTCATCAGGTTGGTTTCGATCAGGAAAGTGTATCCGTCGATTTCGTGTACTACGTCGTTGTCTTTTTGCTCATCCAGAGCAAGCGCCAGGCGAGGCCCGCCTCAGCCGGCGGCCATGTAGACCCGGATCGGGGACACTTCTTTGCCGGCGAAGTGCATGTCGAGCTGCTCTTTGGCAGCCTTGGTAAGTTCAAACATGGAATCCTCCTTTGTGTGGGAATGGTGGTAGTTATTGATTAAATTGATGTCAATGACCCCGGGGGAGGGATTTTTCCGATTCATGCCCTCCACATTCGTAAGACACGGTCAGACAAGGACATTCCCGATCCAAAAAGATGCTTGTCTCTTGTCGCGTTCAAGGGGTATGAATCTTGTGCGACCATGAATTCAACCCGGGCTGGAGCATGACGACACACTCATCCCGCATCCTCCTTGTCGATGACGAACCCGCACTCCTCGAACTCCTGGGGGACTATCTCCGCGACCAGGGGCACGAGGTCATCACGGCCGAAGACGGCGCCAGCGGGCTCGACCTCTACACCTCGGAACTGCCCGACCTTGTCCTGCTCGACCTGAAGCTGCCCGACCTCTCAGGGCTCGATGTGCTCAAGCATGTCACCGCCCGCGACGAGGAAACGGCCATGATCGTCATCTCCGGCGTCGGCTCCCTGGACGACGTCATCGAGGCCCTGCGCCGCGGCGCGTGGGATTTCCTGGTCAAGCCCTTCGTCAATCTGGAACTCGTCATGCACGCCGTGAACAAGGGGCTGGAGAAAAGGCGGCTCAAGCAGGAGATCAGGATCTATCGCGAGCACCTGGAAGAGGAGGTGCAGCGCAGAACGCACGAACTGCGCCAGGAGATCCTGAACCGCAAGCGCATCGAGGACGACCTGCGCCGCAGCGAGATGCGCTACCGCGAATTGAGCCTGACCGACGAACTCACCGGCCTCTACAACGCCCGCCATTTCTTCCGGCAGGTGCAGGCCGAGATGGACCGCGCCCTGCGCTACAGCAATCCCCTGTCCATCTGCGTCCTGGATATCGATCATTTCAAGGAATACAACGACACCTATGGGCATCTGAGCGGCGATTCCGTGCTTTCGGAACTGGGCCGCGTCATCCAGAAGCTCATCCGCGAATCCGACTCCGCCTACCGCTACGGCGGCGAGGAGTTCATCATCGTCCTGCCGGCCACCAACCGCGAAGAGGCGGCGCGCGTGGCCGAACGCATCCGCTGTTCCTTCCACGACCACGCCTTTTTCCCACGCACCGGAACCGAGGTGCACGTCTCCGTCAGCCTGGGCGTCACCAGCTACATCACCGGCGAATCCGTCTCGGACTTCGTGAACCGCGCAGACCAGAACATGTATGCCGCCAAGAAGTGCGGCCG
>CALMTS010000418.1 GCA_937872685.1 uncultured Desulfomicrobium sp. | reverse complement strand
GGCGAAAATCAGAAGAGCCGCCAGGACTACGCCGAAGATTCGCGTGAAGACTGGCAGGAGCACCACGATCAGAATCGCGAAGACTGGCAGGACTTTCACGAGGACGAGCACCACGACTGGGACGACCACTGGCATGATGACGGCGATGTCGCCGCGGCCTTTGTCGTCGGCGCCGCCGTGGGCGTCGCAGTGGGCGTCACGGCCGCAGCCGTGGCGTCATCCCCCACGTACGTGACCGTGCTGCCGTGTACCGCAACGGTGGTCGTCAAAGGTTCCGTGACGTACTACCAGTGCGGATCGACCTGGTACACCCGCGGCTATCAGAGCGGGACCGTCGTCTACATCGTGGGTCCGCCGCCAGGCATGTGAAGGCGGTGCTCGATGCTTGTCGGCAGTGTTTGAGACGACATCGGCAGGTCAGGAAAATGATGTTGATAAAACCCTGGCGAGTTCGGTGACGGGGACACAATCTTTGACCGGCTTTTGTCGGCCCAATTTATAATGGAGGATGAGATGAAAAAGGTTCTTTATAGGACTGCCGCAGTCATGATCAGCGTTGCATTGTTTGCCGGCTGTGCGGCTACCGGCATGAAAACCGTGGAAAAAAGCGGTTTTCTCGGCGACTACAGCCAACTCAGCCCTGGCGGAGATGACCGTGCGGCGCTGGTTTACCTGAAGCCCGGAGTTGATCTCAAGCCGTACGGCAAACTGATGTTCGACAGGATTGTCGTGATGTTGAGCGATGACGCCGAATATCGGGGCATCGATCCCGCGACCCTCAAGGAGCTGACCGACTACTACCAGAACGCCATCTTCGAAGCGGTCAGTGACGGCTACGAGATCGTCGGGGAACCCGGGCCGGGCGTCCTGCGAGTGCGGGTCGCCATCACCGATATCAGGCCGTCCAACCCAGTGGCCAACACCTTGTCGAGCATCACCCCCCCCGGCTTGCTCATATCCGGCGTGACCAAGGCGGCCAGTGACGAGAATCTGGGCACTGGCGAGGCGAGCACGGAATTCGAACTGCTGGACGCCGTGACCGGTGAACGCCTGGCGGCGGCCGTCGATCGCAGGCAAGGCGGCAAGGGAGCGTTTCGCGGCAAGTGGGATGACACCAAGGATGCCTTTGACTTCTGGGCCCAGCGTTTTCGTCAGCGCCTGGACGAAGCCCGCCGATAACTTTTGGAGATGGAGAATATTATGAGAAATTCAGCGAAGATATTATGCAACGTGCTCCTTGGCTTCTGTTTTCTTGTCTTGATCCAGGCCTGCGCAACGAAAACGTCAGAGCCGTCCATGTCGGCAAGCAACGCACCCCACGCGCTGGCAGCAATCGATGAATCAACGAAACTTGCCTATGAGGGCGGGACTCAGCCTCTGACAACCACGCCGGTTGTTGGAAAACCCGCCCGGCAGTACCCGCCCGTCTTCGTGCCGGGCACCGAAACGCTGGAAGCCGGCGAGATGAGGGTCACCATCCTCGGCAGCGGAGACCCGTTCGTCAAGGTGAGCCAGGCATCGGCCTCCGTGCTCGTCGAAGTGGGCAATGCGGAGCGCGACATCTTCTTTTTCGATCTCGGGTCGGGCTCCCTGGCCAATTTCAACGGGCTCAAGCTTCCGGTGGCCTCGACGACGAAAGTGTTCCTGACACACCTTCATGCGGATCATGTCGGCGACATGCCGACCCTGGTATGGAGTCTCGCCAAGGCCGGGAGATCCGTTCCCGTCGAAGTCTGGGGACCCGCAGGCGCAACCAGGGAGCTTGGAACCCTCGCGTACGCAGAGCACCTGCTGGCAGCCCATGCCTGGGACACGGCCTCCCTGCAGGAACACCCTTCCGGGCGATCCGGCGCGCGCATGATCGCAACCGAAGTGCCATATGACAAGCCGGCAGTAGTTTACGAACGCAACGGCGTAACCATCTCGTCTTTCCCCGTGAAGCACATTCTTCCCGGCCCCGTCGGCTATCGCGTCGATTACCGGGGGCGCTCGATGGTCTTCACCGGTGATACGATGCCCACCGAGTCGACCGTGGAAGCATGCAGGGGCGGCGTGGATCTCCTCATCCACGAGTCCTTTCCTTCGGCCTCGGTCTTCGCGAAAAAGGCCAACGTCACGTTTGAGCAGGCGGAGAAAGTCGTCAACTATTCACACACCAGTCCCGTCATGGCCGCAAAGATCTTCAAGGCGGCGGGTGCCCGCATGTCGGTGCTGTGGCACCTCGTCGTGGATCATGAGACGGTGGGGCCGGCCTATCAGGAAGTCCGCAGTCAATTCGACGGTCCGGTGACCATCGCGCAGGACCTCACCGTCTTCAACATCACGAAGGAAGCTGTCGTCACCAGACAGGCGATCATCGACCCCGTCGCCTGGCCGGTCATGGGCAAGTAGCGTGTCTGCTCGGCAGACGCATCCGATAAGAGCATCGATTTTCCGGGAGGTTTTGTTGGGATGACGAATACGAATAAAATAGTAATGTTGGCGACCCTGATCCTCGCATTGATCGTGCCGTTCCAAGTGCAGGCAATGCAGTACGCCATCCCCGAGACCTGGGGGGGAGACCTTATGTCGCGTCCCCGTCTCACCGGGGACTGGGGGGGACTCAGGGACGCCATGGCCAAAAAGGGCGTGGTGCTCGACCTCGATGCCTACTGGACGCCGCAGACCATCACCGGCGGTGGGAAGAATCAGGAGAGCGGGTCATGGGGCAACGCCATCGCCACCCTCAACGTGGATACGCAAAAAGCGGGGCTGTGGCCGGGCGGATTCCTGAAAATCCAGACCGTGACCAGCTTCGGCGACAGCATCGCAACCGATACGGGCGCCATGATCCCCGCCAATCTCTCCTGGATGCTCCCCAGCCTCGACGAGGAGACCGGCCTGCAGGAATTCACCTACACGCAGTTCTTCAGCCAGCATTTCGGATTGTCCCTGGGCAAGATCAACACCATCGCGCCGACCAATGTGCTCCACGGCGACTACACCAAAGGGTTCCTGAACACGGCGCTGAACCTGCCGCTGGCCCTGGCCATGGTGCCGCTCTCGGCCTATGGCGGAACAGCCCTCTTTCTGCCCACCCACGACATCACTCTGGCCGGCATGGTGCTGGATTCGAGCGGCACCATCGACAACGACAAGCTGGGGGATGCCTTCAATGACGGCATCATGGCCCTGGTCAGTGCGGATTTGAAGGTCAGGCCGTTCGAACTGCCCGGCCATCAGAATCTGACGTTCGCCTGGAGCAACAAGACCCGCATTTCCCTTGTCCAGGATCCGTCAAACATTGCGCGTCTGCTCCTGCAAGAACGCTTTCCGCGGCTTGGAGACCCGGGCTCGCCCCTCTATCATATTCTTGAAACGCATGCTCCTGAGTTGCTGGATCCGGCCGGACCTTTGAACACGGAGAACGAAACCTGGGCGGGCGTCTACAGCTTCGAGCAATTTCTCTGGCAACCCGCCGGCGATCCGCATCGCGGTATCGGGGTCTTTTTCAGCGCCGGCGCAAGTGATGGCAAAGCCAATCCGATCAAATACAGCATTTCCCTGGGATTGGTCGGCAAGGGCGTCGTACCGGGCCGGCCGAATGACGATTTCGGGATCGGTTGGGCGCGCACGGAGTTCAGCGACGATTTTGTGCCCTACCTGCGCAGCAGGTTTGACCTCGGTCTCGATCACGAAGATGCGATAGAGGTCTTCTACAACGTCTCGGTAACGCCCTGGCTGAACATCAGTCCGAGCTTCCAGTTCATTTCCCCGGCCCTGGACAGGACGTTGG
>CALMTS010000417.1 GCA_937872685.1 uncultured Desulfomicrobium sp. | reverse complement strand
GGGTGTTGCCGGGCAGCCTCTTCTTCTCCAGGGACCTGGTCTGACGGTCCCAGACGCAGAGGTTGTGGTACTTCTTGTCCAGAAAGACGAAGACCAGCTTCTGGCCGTCATGGGACCAGGCCGGGCTGACGCAGATGCCGTCCAGGTTGGTGACCTTCTGCAGGTTCAGCCCCTGGGCCGTTGCCATGTAAACCTGCTTGCGGTTTCCTTCCTTCTTGATGAAGGCGATATTGGAGCGGAAGAAATCGCCCTGGCCGGTCAGGGCTTCCATGAGGTCCGCGCAGAAGCGGGCCGCGACCTCAGGGATCTGCTGGCTGGTGGCCACGCTGTAGCCCTTGCCCACGATCAGGCGCCCCGTATAGACTTCATAGGCGCGCAGCTCCACTTCCCCGACCCCGCCGGGACGTGGGGCCCAGGCCGCAGTGACCAGGACGTCGGCCCGGGAAAGCTGGAACTTCTTGAAGTCGATGTTCTGCCCTACATAGCCGCCCGGGTTGGGCCCGCCGATGATGTCGCGCCCCGAAAGCATGTTGAAGAAAGGCAGGAATGCGCAGTTGGCGTGAATGCGCTGCTGCAGGTCCATGGGGGCGTTGCCGGGAATGGCGCCCACGGGGCCGGCGCTCTCCTTGGCCAGGGGGTCGGACACAAACAGGTTGACCCGCGACTGGCCGGGGCCGAAGATATCTATGCTCATCACGCCTGAACCCCAGGCGGGGCTCGCCAGGAAGAACAGAACCAGAGCTAAGAGGGAGAGTTTTCTGATCAAGACTGTCTCCTACTCGTTATCCGTATTGTAAAAAGTTACCATGAACGTCGTCGGCAGGGTCTCGGGAACCTTCGGAAGCTTCTTGGTGTCCTCGATGGCGCGCATGACCGAGGCGTCGAAATCCGACCGCCCGGAACCGTTGACCATGCGCGACCCAAGGATTTCACCGCCCGCGTTCACCCGCAGCTCCACCGTCGTGGCCAGGACCACGTTGGAGAGCCGCGGAAACCGCCAGTTCTGACGGATGGCCCGGATGACCTGCGTGGCGTAGTATTCTTCCAGGCTGCCGGTGGATTCGCCTTCGCCTTCGCCGTCCTCGGCCGTGCCGTCGCCGCTGGTGCCCCTCCCCGAGACCTCGCGCCCCAGATCGGCCAGGGCATCGGCCAGGGCGTCCTTGGAGCCGCCCTTGGTCGAACCCTTGGCCGCCCCTTCGGAACCGGCCTTGGTCTGCTTGGCCGCCTTGGTCGCCTCGCCCAGGGCCTGGGCCAGGATCTCCTCCTTGGTCGGCTTCTTGGCCTTTTCTTCCTTGGCGTCCTTCTTGGGTTCTTCCTTTTTGGGAGCCTCTTTTTTGGGCTCTTCCTTCTTGGGCTCCGCCTTTTTCGGTTCCTCGGGCTTGGCCTCGGCCACCGTGGCGTTCACCGCCTTGGGCAGGGCCTTGGCCGTCTCCGTGGGGACGGCCTTCTTCTCGGGCTTCTTGGGGGCTTCCGGAACCTTGGCCGCAGGAGCGTCCTTGGGGATGGCCTTCTGCGGCGCGTTCTCCGGGGCCTCCGCCTTGCGGGGAGCGCTTTTGGCGCCCGGCTTGCCCTTGTGCGGCGCACCGACGAGGTTCACCTCGTACATCCGCTTGTTCAGGTTAAGTTTGATATTGGGGCCCGTCGAAACGTAGGCCCCGCCGATGAGCACCGCGAGGTGCAGGGCGATGGAGAAGACCCAACTCAGATGACGCAGGGAAGTGAACACGGCAACGCCTTGAGCTTAAAGCTTCTCGTCTTCAGGTTCCGCTACGACGCCGAGCTTTTGCACCCCTGCGGCCCGCACCTCGGCCATGACCTTGACGACCACGCCGTAGGCCACATCCTTGTCGGCCTGCAGGTAGAGGAGCTTGCCCTTCTGAAACTCCATCCGCTTGAGATAATTGCCTAAATCTTCGACTTTGACCTCATACTTGTCCAGTTTGATGGTCCCGTCCTTGAGCACATGCAGCACCACGGTGTCGCTGTCCTCGGGCAATGTCTCCACGGACTTGGTTTCCGGCAGGTCGACCTCCACCCCCTGGGTCAGCATGGGCGCCGTCACCATGAAAATGATGAGCAGCACCAGCATGACGTCCACGAAGGGCGTGACGTTGATTTCCGCGAGAAATCCTTTTCCCGAATTCACCTGCATGGCTTATTCACTCCGCTTGTTCATCCAGGGCAACTCGAGCTGGGCGCGATTCAGGAATTCGCTGGCAAAGCACTCCATCTCCGACTGCACCGTATTGATCATGCCCAGAAAGGTGTTGTAGGCGATGGTCGCCGGAATGGCGACGGCCAGACCGATGGCGGTTGCCACCAGGGCTTCGGAGATGCCGGGGGCCACGGCGGCCAGGGCTGCCGTCTTCATCTGCCCGATGGAATGGAAGGAGTTCATGATGCCCCAGACCGTGCCGAAGAGGCCGATGAACGGGGCCGAGTTGGCGCAGGTGGCCAGGAACGCGAGGGATCTGGACATGCTGCCCAGGTTCTCGGTCACGCCCTGCTCGAGCACGCGCCGCAGGTTGTCGCCGGCCACTCGGAACTTGAGGTTGGGGTGAATGACGGACTGCTCCAGGCGCCGGAACTCCTGCAGGCCCTTCTTGGCGATGGGGTACAGGACGGAATTGCCCTGTTCCCGCAGGGTCTGCACGCCGTCGGCCAGGTTCGTGGCATTCTGGAAAAGGGCCCGTTCCTGCAGGGCCTTGCGCCGACCCATATTGATCTGGATTATCTTGTAAAAAATGATCGACCAGCTGATAAGCGACATGACGGCCAGAAGGGCCATGACGCCCTGCACCACCACGGTCGCGTTGGCAATCATGTCCCAAAAACCCAGTTGAGGCATCCCGCCCAACTGCGTCGCCGCGCCCAACTGCTGCATGGTATCGAGAGGTTGCGTCATGTTCAATTGATCAACAACGCCTGTCTGAGCCACTGGGTCCATAAGTTTCACCTTTTTGCACTAGGAGAGTTATCAACGATACAACAAATTCCGGCTTCACTACTTCGAAAGGCATCGGGACACAAGGGCCCAGGCGAAGCCGTCCGCGCAGCGATACTCTTCTTCGGTCATGCCGCATCCCAGGGCGATCCGGCGCCGCAGGTCCGCCCCGACGAGGTCCCTCGGCTCGTGGGCGTCGTTGTTGACCACGAACCGCGCGCCGTGAGCGCGGGCCAGGGCCAGGACATGCCCGTTGGCGTACCCGTGCCCGGCACGGGTCGTGATCTCCAGGAGTACGCCCTTTTCCGCGGCCAGGCGGGCCTCCTCCGGCGTAATCAGCCCGGGGTGGGCCAGCACATCGACCCCGGCCTCGATGGCGGCCAGGTTGGTGCCCTGCTCCACGGGCTCGACGATGGTCTCGCCGTGGGCCACCACGATGGCCGCACCCAAAGCCCGGGCGCGCTCGACTTCCTGCGACATGAGCGCCGCGGGGACGTGCGTCAGCTCCACGCCGGGGATGATGGCGATGTCCATATATATGGAATACTCCCGCGCCATGGCGACCAGATGCGGCACGACGAGGTCCATGTTGGATGCGTCGGCGTGATCGGTGAGGGCCACGGCGCGGTAGCCCGCCACCTTGGCCCGCCGCGCGAGCTCCGCCGGGATGAGGACCCCGTCGCTGAAGGTCGTGTGGGTATGCAGGTCGATCACGGACGCGTCACATCTTGTACTTGATGTCGTCGAGGTTGTACTTGGAGAGGATGTCCGTCCACTTCTCGCTGTCCTCGCCCTTGACCACTTCCTGGAACACGCCCTTCTGCAGGGTCTTGTTCAGGGTGATGACCTCCTCGGACACGCGGATGGGCACCTCGGCCCGCAGGGCCAGGGCGATGGAATCGGAGGGGCGGCAGTCCACCCTTTTCTCCCCGGCCTCGGAGCGCAGCACGAGTTCGGCGTAATACGTCCCTTCATGGATCGAGACGATCTCCACGGCTTCAAGGCGCGTGGACATCTTGTCCAGGATGTTCAGGATCAGGTCATGGGTCATGGGCCGGGGCACGGCCACCTTGTTCAGTGCCATGGAAATGGACATGGCCTCCATGGCCCCGATCCAGATGGGGAAAATGATATCTTCCGACGTATCCTTGAGAATGAGGATCGGCATCTGGGAATCTTCGTCCAGGGCCAATCCGAATACCATCATGTCTACCACGGTTCACCTCTGGTCTCCCCTGTCAGGGAGTGTTTCTTCGCGTCCGTGATGCGCACGCGAATCAGTTTGCCCGTCAGGTCCGGGAAGGAGGAAGGGAAATTGACGATACGCCCCCCTCCGTCACGGCCCCGCCAGTACAGGGTTTCGCCGTCCTGCATTCTGCTCGTGCCTTCGACCAGGACTTCGGCCTCGGCGCCCACCTGGGACGCAAGCGTTTCGGAAGTGATGCGGTTCTGCAGGTCCTGCAGCACCGCCAGGCGGCGCGCCTTCTCTTCCTCGGGCACCTTGAAATCCATCTTCTCGGCCCGCACGCCGGGCCGGTCCGAATACTTGAACGAAAAGCTCGACTCGTAGCGGACCAGCCGCATGAGTTCGAGCGTCTCCTCGAAATCCCGCTGCGTCTCCCCCGGGAACCCCACGATGATGTCCGTGGTCAGGGCGATGTGCGGGCAGGCCGCGCGCAGCTCCCCGACGATGTCCAGGTAGCGCTGCCGCGTGTACTTGCGGCCCATGGCCTTGAGCATCGCGTCGGACCCGGACTGCACGGGCAGGTGCAGTTGCGGGCTCAGGTTCGGCAGTTCGCCGAAAGCCGCCACGACCTCGGGGGCGATGTCCTTGGGGTGCGAGGTCGTGAACTTCAGGCGCGCCAAACCGGGGATGGCGGAGATGCGCCGCAGCAGGGAGGCGAAGGTGGTGCCGTCGCCGTGGCTGTCCTGGCCGTAGCTGTTCACATTCTGGCCCAGCAGGGTCAATTCCCTGGCCCCCCGCCGCACCAGGGACTCGCACTCGGCCGCGATGGCGTCGGACCCGCGCGACTTCTGACGGCCGCGGGTGAACGGCACGATGCAGTACGCGCAGAAATTGTCGCAGCCCTGCATGATGTTGACGAAGGCCTGGGCTCCGACCCTGCCCTCCTCCGGCTGCTCGCGTTCGGGATAGTGGTCGAGGAAATCAAGCAGGCTGACGCGCAGGGCCGGGTCCGCGGCGAGGCGCTCCAGAGCCTGGGGCACCATGGCCGTTCCGTCGGTCCCGAAGACCAGGCGGACGAAGGGAAACCGGTTCCAGAACTCCTCGCCGATCTGCTGGGCCACGCAGCCGCCCACGCCCACGAAGACCGACGGGTCCCGGTCCGCATAGCCCTTGAGCCTGCCAAGCAGCGAATAGACCTTCTGCTCGGGCTTCTCGCGCACGCTGCAGGTGGTCACCAGAAAGACCTGGGCATCCGCCTCGGCGGCCGCGGTCCATCCCCGGGACACCAGGGCCTGTGTCAGCCAGTCGGAATCGGCCACGTTCATCTGGCACCCGAACGTCAGAATATGAAACCTCACGAAAAATCGTCTCCTCTTGGATCATGCGTTGCGCATTGCTATGAACGAATTTTTTGCCCAGTCAACTCATTTCATGGGCTCCGCCGCGATCCCTGTCTGGGCGTCGATCCAGCGCAGAAACGGCTCGTGGCCGCGGTCGATGGACAGGGCCACGATACACGGTATTTCATAAGGATGCATCGCAAGGACGCAAGCCTGCAGGCTCTCGTAGAGTTCTGCCGTTGTCTTGGCCAGAAAGGCCGTCTCGCTCTCGGACTGCACCGCGCCGTCCCACCAGTACATGGACCGCACCGGAGGCAGGATGTTGACGCAGGCCGCCAGCCGCCGATCCACCAGGGCGCGCCCGATGCGTTGCGCCACCGCTTCATCCGGGGCCGTCATGTACACGAGGATCTGAGCCATAAGCGCCTCCATGCAAAAAACTTGAGGTTGCGAAAAAAAACTGTCAGGCAGGGCAGGTCGTCTTCAGGCCCGATACCCGAGGAGCACACCCATGCCGAAACCGTCCATCCCCGCCAGAGCCGCCGAAATCAGGGTGCGGCTCGCCCTGCGCTACCCGGTCCCCAGGACCGAGCTGGACTGGTCCTCGCCCTGGGAGCTGCTGGCCGCCACCATCCTCTCGGCGCAATGCACCGACGCGCGCGTCAACCAGGTCACTCCCCGTCTCTTTGCCACGTGGAAGAGCGTGGAGCAAATGGCAAATGCCGACGCCGGGGATATCGAGGAGGTCATCCGCTCCACGGGGTTCTTCCGCAACAAGGCCAGGAGCCTGCGCGGCGCCGCGGAACGGATCGTGACGGAATACGGAGGCCAGGTCCCCCGGACCATGGAGGACATGCTGACCCTGCCCGGGGTGGCCCGCAAGACGGCCAACGTGGTCCTGTCCAACGCCTTCGGCGTGCAGGCGGGCATCGCCGTGGACACGCACGTGCGGCGCATCTCCTTCCGCCTGGGCCTGACCCGCGAGACCGTGCCGGACAAAATCGAACGCGACCTGGTCAAACTCTTCCCGCAGGAGAGCTGGGGAGCCGTGAACCACTACCTGGTCCTCTTCGGCCGGGAGGTCTGCACGGCCCGCAAACCGGCCTGCGACGCCTGCGAACTCGAGGATCTCTGCCCCAAGGCCGGGCTTGCCGGCAAATCCGCTTCACCCAAACCGAAACGAAAATGAGCATGCATCCAGGAAAATTCACCATACACCACACCGACGGCGCGGCCCGCACGGGCGAGCTGCACACCGCCCACGGCGTCATCCCCACGCCCATCTTCATGCCCGTGGGCACGCAGGGCACGGTCAAGGCCGTCTGCCCCGAGGACCTCAAAAACCTCGGCGCGCGCATCATCCTCGGCAACACCTACCATCTGTACCTGCGCCCCGGCGATGAGATGATCGCCCGCCGCGGGGGCCTGCACCGCTTCATGAACTGGGACCGGCCCATCTTGACGGATTCGGGGGGCTTTCAGGTCTTCAGCCTGTCGGGCCTGCGCAAGCTCTCGGAGGAAGGCGTGGCCTTCTCCTCGCACATCGACGGATCCAAGCACTTCTTCACGCCCGAGAAGGTCGTCTCCATCCAGAAAAATCTCGGTTCCGACATCATGATGGTGCTCGACGAATGCGTGCCCTACGGCGCGGACTACGACTACACCAGAAATTCCCTCGGCCTGACCACGCGCTGGGCTGCCCGCTGCCGGGCCGCATACCCCCAGGGCAGCGGCGGCCAGCTCCTGTTCGGCATCGGCCAGGGCGGTTTCTTCAAGGACCTGCGCGAAGAAAGCATCCGGCAGCTTCTGGACATCCCCTTCGACGGCTACGCCCTGGGAGGCCTGAGCGTCGGCGAGTCCAAACCCGAGATGATGGACATCCTCTACCACAGCGCCCCGCTGCTGCCTGCGGACAAGCCCCGCTATCTCATGGGCGTGGGCACGCCGCTGGACATCATCCGCGGCATCGACGCCGGCATCGACATGTTCGACTGCGTGCTGCCGACCCGCAACGCCCGCAACGGGACGCTCTTCACCTCCCTGGGCAAGGTCAACATCAAGCGCGCCGAATACACCGAAGACGACAGCCCCCTGGACCCGCAGTGCTCCTGCTACACCTGTCGCAACTTCAGCCGGGCCTACCTTCGCCACCTCTACCAGGCCCAGGAGATCCTGTCATACAGGCTCAACACCATCCACAACCTGGCCTTCTTCCTGCAAGTGGTCACCGGCGCGCGGAAGGCCATCGGGGAAGGGACGTTCCAGACATACAAGGCCGGATTCGAGGCCGTCTACGACACCTAGGAGGATTCCATGCTCAAGGATATCGCATTCAAAAACCGCAGCTACCGCCGTTTCGACAACTCCGTAGCCATCCCCATGACCACCCTGGAGGAGCTCGCCGGACTGGCCAGGCTCTGCCCGTCGGCGGCCAACAGGCAGCCCCTGCGTTTCATCCTCTGCAATGCCCCGGCAGACAACGAGGCCATTTTCGGCTGCCTGAAATGGGCGGCATATCTCAAGGACTGGGAAGGCCCCGCGCCGGCCGAACGGCCGTCGGCGTACATCGTGGTGCTGAACACCGCCAAGGACTGGGACATGGCCAAGATCGACCTTGGCATCATGGCCCAGACCATGCTTCTGGGTGCGGTGGAAAAGGGTCTGGGCGGGTGCATGCTCGGCGCCATCGACCGGGAACAGCTGCGTGAATACCTCGGCCTGCCCGCGGAATTGGAAATCAGTCTGGTCCTGGCCCTGGGCAAGCCCGTGGAGGACGTGCGCATTGTGGATATGCCCGAAGACGGGTCCATACGGTACTACCGGGACGACGCCGGGACACATTACGTACCCAAGCGCTCCACGGCGGATCTCATCCTGGAAAAACGGGGAGAATGAAAGAGGGGGAAAGGCGCCTCCGCCTGACCGCCCCCGGCCGTGACGGCACGCGGAACGGCCGGGGAGCCCCTATCCCTTGCGACTGACCAGCTCTCCGAGGCGGTAGGAATCGAGGGTCTGCATGAGGACGTTGCTGGCTTCGATCCAGACGAACTGCGTCACGCATTCGCCGGCCAGGGAACATTCGCCGCAGATGGGCTCGCCCTCGGCGCACTG
>CALMTS010000416.1 GCA_937872685.1 uncultured Desulfomicrobium sp. | reverse complement strand
GCCGTATCGCGGCTGCGCAGCTTCGCTACATGGCCATCAGTCTCGCCACGCGGTCCTCGGTGGACGGGTGGGTGGAGAAGAGGCTGGCCAGCCTGGAGGCGGTCAGGGGGTTGACGATGAACATGTGCGAGGTGGCCGGGGTGGCTTCCTGCATGGGCACCATGGTCGCGGCCTGCTGCAGCTTCATGAGCGCGCCGGCCAGAGCCTTGGGCTTGCCGCAGAGTTTTGCGCCGCCTTCGTCGGCCATGTACTCGCGCGAGCGCGACACGGCCATCTGGATGAGCATGGCCGCGATGGGCGCGATGATGGCCATGGCCAGGGCGCCGAAGATGCCGCCTCCGCCTTCCTCGTCGTCGCCCCGGCCCATGCCGAAGATGGCCGCCCACTGCAGCATGTTGCCGAGCATGGCGATGGCGCCGGCGATGGTCGCGGCGATGGTCGAGATGAGGGTGTCGCGGTTCATGACGTGGGTCAGCTCGTGGGCCATGACGCCTTCGAGTTCGTCGCGGGACAGGATGCGCATGATGCCCGTGGTGGCGGCCACGGCGGCGTTCTGCGGGTTGCGGCCCGTGGCGAAGGCGTTGGGGCTGTCCGAGGGGATGACGTAGACCTTGGGCATGGGCATGTTCGCCTTGCGCGCCAGGTTCTCGACGATGCCGTAGAAGTCCGGGCTCTCGGCGCGGGTCACCTCGCGGGCGTTGTACATGCGCAGCACGATCTTGTCCGAGTTCCAGTAGGCGAAAAAGTTCATGCCGCCGGCGATGAGGAAGGCGATGATCATGCCCGACTTGCCGCCGATGGCGCCGCCCATGGCGACGAGCAGCACGGTGAGCATGGTCAGCAGAAGCGTGGTCTTTATCTGGTTCATGGAAATCCTCCGGTTTGTGCCTCGGATAATGAAAAAGACCTTTATCCGAAGCGGTGCTGGGATAAAGGTCTTGCTGATCTCGACTGTCGTCGGATTCCCGGGTCCGGGCCGTGAGGCCGTACTGGCGAACCGCGGGTCGGCTCCGGATTGTGGCGTTCCGGAACCGCTAGCTACTCCCCTTTGAGAGCGTAGGAATAAGATCGGGACCGGGGGGTGTCAAGAGTCGCCCTGTTTGCCCGCCTTGCCCTTTTTGCCTTTCTTGTCTTTCTTGTCCTTCTTTTCCTTTTTGGCGCGTTCGGGCGCGGCATCCGCCGCGTCGTCCTCGCCGATCAGCTCGACGTCGTTGGCGCATTCGCAGCCGTCGCGGCCGCGGCGTTCCTCTTCCTCGCGGATCACGCGCCGGAGCACCTTGCCGACGATGCTCTTGGGCAGGTCGTCGCGGAACTCGACCTGCTTGGGAACCTTGTAGTTGGCCAGCTGTTCGCGGCAGTAGGCCAGGACGTCGGTCTTGGACAGGGTCTGGCCTTCCTTGAGCACGATGTAGGCCTTGATGATCTCGCCGCGCGTGGGATGCTTGATGCCCACGCTGACGGCCTCCTTGATGGCCGGATGCTCGTGCAGCACCTCGTCGATCTCGCGCGGGTAGACGTTGTAGCCGCCGGTGATGATGAGGTCCTTCTTGCGGTCCACGATGAAGAAGTAGCCGTCTTCGTCCATGTAGGCGATGTCGCCGGTGTAGAGCCAGCCGTTGCGGAGCACCGAGGCCGTTTCGTCGGGCCGTTTCCAGTAGCCCTGCATGACCTGCGGGCCGCGGATGACCAGTTCGCCGATCTTGCCCACGGGCAGGGGCAGGGAGCCGACCTCCATGTCCACGATGGCCGCGTCCGTGTCCGGGAAGGGCAGGCCGATGGAGCCGTTCTTGCTGTTGCCGCGCAGGGGGTTCAAATGCGTGATGGGCGAGGCCTCGGTCAGGCCGAAGCCTTCCACGATGTTGGCGCCGTTGGTCAGGCTGTTGAACTTCTCCATGACCGGCACGGGCATGGGCGCCGAGCCGGAGATGCAGTAGCGCACCGAGGACAGGTCGTATTTTTCGAGGTTCTTCTGCTGCAGCAGGGCGATGAAGATGGACGGGGCGCAGGGGAAGATCGTCGGCCGCCGCTTGTCGATGGTCTTCAGCACGTCCAGGGGAACGAACTTGGCCATGGGCACGAGCGTCGCGCCGATGATGGTGCCGAAATTGACGCAGACCGTCAGCCCATAGATGTGGAAGAAGGGCAGCAGGCCCAGGATGACCTCGCCGGATTCCTTGATGGTGTGCAGGATGGCGCGGGCCTGCTGGGCGTTGTAGCACAGGTTGGCGTGAGTCAGCATGACGCCCTTGGACACGCCCGTGGTGCCGCCGGTGTACTGCAGGGCGGCCAGGTCCTTTCTGGGGTCCACGGGGTGAGGGTCCAGGATGGCCGTGCGTTTGAGCAGCCCCTTCCAGGGCAGGACGGTCGAACCGTCGTAGGGGATGGCGTCGAGCTTGTACTCGCGCCGCGACTTCATGGTGTAGAGGAAATTCAGGGGGAAGCCCAGGCAGTCGGCGATGGAGGTGACGAAGATGCGTTCCAGGTGCAGCTTGTCGCGCAGGCCGCTTATGCGCTTCCAGAGCAGGTTCAGGGTGATGAGGGTCTTGGCTTCGGAGTCGTTGAAGTGGTGGACCAGCTCCTTCTCCATGTAGAGGGGGTTGGTCATGACGACCACGGCCCCGAGCTTGAGGCAGGCCCAGTAGGTGATGACCGTCTGGGGGCAGTTGGGCAGCATGATGGCCACCCTGTCGCCGGCCCGCACGCCGGCCTTTGCGAGGTTGGCGCTGCACAGGTCCGCCAGCCGCTTGAGCTTCTTGAAGCTCACGGTCCAGTTGTTGAAGACGATGGCCGGCCGGTCGGGCCAGTTGGCGGCGGCGCGTTCAAGGATTTCGAAAAGCGGGATGGTCTCGTAGTCCAGATTCGGACTGACTTCCTGGTCGTAATGTTTGAGCCAGAGTCTGTTGATGCCCTCTTCGATCATGTTTCCCCCGTCGGATGATAGTGCACGAAACCTCCTACAGGCCGCGGCCCGCCGGCGCAAGTCCCCGCGTTCCTTGGCCCTTCAGGGGCGCTCCAGGACCATGAGCACCTCCATGTGCCAGGTGCCGGGGAACATGTCGAAGAGGCTCATGGCGGTCAGCCGCCAGCCTGCGTCGAGGAGGGGTTTCGCGTCGCGGATGGTGTTGACCACGTCGCAGGACACCCACACGAGCCGCTGCAGGCCGGGCATGTCCAGGAGGGTCTGGCCGATGCCTTTGGCCCCGGTGCGGGGCGGGTCCAGGATGGCGGCCTGGGGAGCGAAGCCGCGCACCATGCTCCAGGACGCGGGTTTGGCCAGGTTCGCCGAACGGAACGTCACGGAGCCGAGGCCCAGCCGGGCCGCGTTGCGCGTGCCCGTGTCCACGGCCGGGGCGGAACCCTCCACGGCCAGCACGGTCCGGCCCCGGGCGGCCAGGGGCAGGGCGAAGTTGCCCGCGCCGGAGAAGAGGTCGGCGATGCGTTCGAAACTGCCCAGTTCGTCGATGGCGGCGCGCACCAGCAGCTGGTTCAGGCCCCAGTTGGCCTGGAAGAAGGTGTTCGGCGGCAGGCGCAGGGTCAGGCCGAAGTCCGGGAAGGAGAAGGGCAGGAGCGTCCTGTCGAGTTCCGTGGCGGCCTCGCCCGTGTCCGGGCTGGCCGCGATGGTGAAGCGGCCGTCGGGCAGTTTCGCCGCCAGGGACGGCATGGCCGCGGCCAGGGGGGCGGCCAGGAGATGGCAGTCCGTCAGGGGGACGAGGTCGTTGCTGGCGTGGGCCATGGCGTGGGGCAGGCCCCCGCGCACGTGGATCTGGCCGCGCCAGCGGTAGCGCCAGCCGTCCGGGCTGGGGACGGCGCGGATTTCGGGCAGGGCGCCCGCGTAGCTGCGGCCCAGGGCGCGGGCCACGGCGTCGCGCAGGATGCCGGCCTTGAGGGCCAGTCCGTCTGCGGGCGTGACCATGCCGAAGCGCGAGCCCCCGCATTGGTCCGCGTGGGGGCAGGGGTGGGCGCCGCGCAGGGGGGAGGCTTCGAGGGTGCGCACGGCCTCGGCCTGCAGGAAATCCTTGGCCGCCTTGATCACGCGCGCGTCCACGGTCTCGCCGGGCAGCACGCCCGGTTCGAGCATGACGACCTGTCCCGAGTCGAGGCGCGCGAGGCCCCGGCCGCGCCACAGCAGCTTCTCCACGCGCAGGGCGGAGAGCGTGTCCCCCGCGTTCATTGGCCCTGTCCGAGCCAGCTGGTGAGGATGCGCTGGATGAGTTTCACGGCTGCCGTCTCCGAGACCTGGGAGCCCGGGATGGGGGCCAGCTCGCACATGTCCATGCCGACCAGGCGCGGCCCCGCGCCCTCCAGCCAGAGCTCCTTCCAGAAACGGGTCATCCAGGCATACTGGATGCCGCCCGGCTCGGGCGTGCCCGTCCCGGGGATGACGCCGGGGTCCATGCCGTCCACGTCGAAGGACACGTAGAGGGGGCGGTTGCCGATGAAACTGCGCACCCGCTCGGCGGCGTCGCAGGGCGTGGGCAGGTCCCAGGCGAACATGGTCAGGAGTTCGCCCTTGGGCTGGGCGCGCATGAAGTCGCGCTGCTCGCGGCACAGGGAGCGGATGCCGATCTGGGCCAGGGGGATGCCCAGCTGCCTGGCGCGGGCCATGATGCAGGCGTGGGAGTAGGGCGTGTCGCCGTAGCTCTGGCGCAGGTCGGCGTGGGCGTCGATATGCAGGATGACCAGGTCCGGGTGGGCCGCCTTGTAGAATTCGAAGAGGGGCAGGGGCACGGAATGCTCGCCGCCCAGGGTGAGGATGAAGTCCGTCGAGGCGTCGAATTCCGCCAGGCGCCCGCGCATGGCCTCGTGCAGGGGTTCCGGACCTTCGGACGGCGGATGGACCGGGGTCAGCGGGGTGAAGTGGGCCAGATCGCCCAGGTCCAGGTCCATCTCGGCATCGTAGGATTCGATCTGCACGCTGGCCGTGAACAGGGCCTCGGGCCCCAGGCGGGTGCCCTTGCCGTAGCTGGCCGTCCCATCGTAGGGCACGGGCAAAACGAAAATAGTGCGGCCCTGGGCGGGGCCGAGATCGAAAAATTCGGTGTGCATGGGGTTCTCCGTCAGAGACGGCGGACCTCCAGCCGGAGGCCCGCCCTTGTGGATTACAGCGGTGTGCGGGAGCGCAGCAGGATGTTGCCGATGCCCTTGGCCTTGAGTTGTTCCTTGAGGCCCATGGCCGAGTCCACGGTGCCCTGGTGGTGCACGTAAACCCGGTACCAGGTCTTGCCTTCATGGGTGGCCGTGACCACGGAGGTCTTGAAACCCGACAGGTCGCGCCGCTTCAGGAAGGTCTGGGCCTGTTCCATGGAGGCCAGGGCGGCGATCTGGTAGTTGAAGACGAAGACCTCGTTCTTGTCCTCTGCCGGGGCGGCCTGGCCGACGACCTGCGCCGCCGACTGCAGCGCGGCCTCGATGGGCGACTGCGCCTTGGCCTCCGCCGGTGGCTTGGGAGGAGGCGTCACGGCCGCCTTGGCCGGCGGGGCCGGGGCGGGCGGGACCGAGCTCGGGCCCTGCTTGAGCTTGTCGAAGAATTCCAGTTCCTCGCCCTTGAGCACTTCCTCGTTCTTTTCGGTCAGCAGCGGGGAGTCTTCGGGCAGGACCTGCCTGGCCATGTCCATGGCCATCTTCTCGGGCTGGTAGCCGCGTCCGACGATGACGCCCAGGATGAAGGACCAGGCCATGCCGATGACGATCAGCACGGCCAGGGACATGAACCCTGACAGCCCCAGGTTGAAGGTGAACCTGTTCTTGTCCTTTTTTGTCGTGCTCGACTTGCGTGTGATCATGGTTCCCAGGAATCGAACGTTCTACATGCGTTCCGGCGCATGGACCCCGAGCAGGTCGAGGCCGGTGCGGACCACTCCGGCTACGGCGCGGAAAAGGAGGATGCGCGCCCGCAGAAGGTCCTGGTCTTCGCCGGAGAGGATGTGATGGACGGTATAATAGCGGTGCAGCAGCCCCGCAAGCTCCATCAGGTAATAGCTGACGTGATGGGGCGAGAGGGTGCGGGCCGCCAGTTCCATGGTGTCTTCGAAGGCGTCGAGGCACGTGAAGAGCGCCTTGTCTTCGGGGGTGGTCAGCATGGCCATGAGGCCCGCGGACGGCTCGGGCAGCTCCACGCCCTGCTCCTCGGCCTTGCGCATGAGGGAGCAGATGCGGGCGTGGGCGTACTGAACGTAGTACACCGGGTTGTCCATGGACTGCTGCTTGACCACGTCGAGGTCGAAGTCCAGGTGCGAGTCGCTCTTGCGCGACAGGAAGATGAAGCGCGCCGCGTCCACGCCCACTTCGGCGCAGACGTCGGCCAGGGTTTCGAACTTGCCGGCGCGGGTGGACATGGCGATCTGCTCGCCGCCCTGGATGAGGTTCACGAGCTGCACCAGGATGACCTGCAGGGCCTCGCGGTCCTTGCCCATGGCCTCGATGGCGGCCTTCATGCGCGGCACGTAGCCGTGATGGTCCGCGCCCCAGATGTCGACCATCATGTCGAAGCCGCGGGCGATCTTGTTGTCGTGGTAGGCGATGTCCGAGGCGAAATAGGTCAGCAGGCCGTCGGACTTGCGCAGCACGCGGTCCTTGTCGTCGCCGTGATCCGTGGAGCGGAACCACAGGGCCCCGTCCTTCTCGTAGGCGCGGCCCTCGGCCAAAAGGCGGTTCAGGGTCGCTTCGACCTGCCCGCCGTCCACCAGGCTTTTCTCCGAGAACCAATGCTGGTGTTCGACGCGGAAGTCGATGAGGTCCTTCTTGATGCCGTCGAGGATGTCCTTCATGCCGCGCTCGTAGCACAGGTCCAGGGCTTCCTCTTCTGGCAGGTCCAGCAGGGCCCGGCCCTTCTCGGCCAGCAGGGCGGCGGAGATGTCCTTGATGTAGTCGCCGCGGTAGCAGTCTTCGGGAAATTCGATCTCCACGCCGCAGGCCTGCTGGTAGCGGACCCACACCGCCAGGCCCAGGAGGCGCATCTGGCGTCCGGCGTCGTTGAGGTAGTATTCCGTCTCCACCTCATGGCCCGTGAAACGCAGGATGCGCGTCAGGCTGTCGCCCACCGCCGCGCCGCGGCCGTGTCCGATGTGCAGGGGCCCCGTGGGGTTGGCCGAGACGTACTCGACCTGCACCTTGCGGCCCTTGCCGACGTCGATGCGGCCGAAATCGGCGCCCCTGTCCAGGGCGTTCAGGGCCACTTCCTGCCAGAAGGACGGCCTGAAGGTGAAGTTGATGAACCCCGGGCCGGCGATGTCGATGCTCTCGATCTCCGGGCACTGCGCCAGCAGTTCGGCCTTGATGCCTTCAGCCAGGGCGCGCGGGTTCTGCCCCTTTTCCTTGGGCATGACCATGGCGATGTTGGTGGCCATGTCGCCGTGCTGGGCGCTTTTGGGGGCTTCTATGGTTGTCTTGGCCGGGAGGTCGAAACCCCGGGCGGCCATGAGGGCGGTCAGTTTTTCGGAAATGTAGTTCTTGGCCTTCATGCCAAAGCCTCCAGGGTGGCGACTGTCTGTTCGAGGTTGCTGACGGATGCGGTCGTGACTCCTTCGCAGTCCTTGAGGATCTGGGAGATCATGCGCGAGAGGGCGCCCTTGGGGCCCAGTTCGACGTACGAACGCATGCCGTCTGCGTACTGGTTTTCAATGGTCTGGGTCCAGTGGACGGAAGAGGTCATCTGGCGCTTCATGATGTCCTTGAGCGCCGCCCCGTCCGGTTCGGGCCGGCCCGTGACGTTCAGGTAGACGGGGGTCTTCGGGTCGCGCCAGTCCAGGCGGTCCATGAACTTTGCCAGCTCCGCGCCGGCCTCGCCCATGTAGGGGGAGTGGAAGGCGTTGCTGACGGGCAGGACCATGGCCCGGCCCTTGAGGGGTTTCACGGCGGCGCAGACGTGGTCCACGGCCTGGGCGTGCCCGCTGACGACGAACTGGCCGGGCGTGTTGTAGTTGGCGATGCGGATCTCCTGGCCCAGGGCCTTGGCCGCGTCGGCCACGAGGCCTTCGACCTGGGCCTGGGTCAGCTTCAGGATGGCGGCCATGCGGCCGTCCTGGTTGACGGCGTCGTCCATGAGCCTGCCGCGCAGGCACACCAGCTCCAGAAGCTGATCCATGGGCAGGACGCGGGCGGCGAAGAGGGCCGAGTACTCGCCCAGGCTGTGGCCGGCGAATCCGGCCGCTTCGAGCCTGCCGGACAGGAAGATCCAGAGGTTCAAGTTGACAACCGTCAGGGCGGGTTGCAGATTCCGCGTCGCCGCCATGGCGCTTTCGTCACCGTCCCAGTATATTTCACGCAGGGGGAGGCCGCTTGTGCTCTCCGCCTTTTTCCACAAGTCCATGGCCTCGGCCGAGTGTTCGGCCAGATCACGGCCCATGCCGGGTTCCTGGGAGCCCTGGCCGGGAAAAACGATACTTACCATAGTCATTGTTCCTCCAATCAAAAAACTGTGCTGCTTGTATCCGCAGCACCCCCGCAGGTAAAGGGGAAATCCCCGGTGTTTCGCAGCCGGGGCGGCCTCCCGGGCCAATCCTCCCTGCGGACGGGGATAGATCATGAACACAAGTCCCGATGCGGCCCAGGTGGCCGCTTCCGCCGCCCGTCTGGGGCGCGATCTCACGGACGGGCAGGCCGGCCTGCTGGCCGTGTATCTCGGCCTGCTGGTCAAGTGGAACAGCCGCATGAACCTGGTGGGCCCCTACGGGTGGCCCGAAATGCTGGAGAACCTCATCCAGGATTCCTGGCACCTGGCCGACCTGCTGCAGACCCTCGCGCCCGGCCCGGAGGAAACCCTGGACCTCGGCGCCGGCGCCGGCCTGCCGGGCATCCCGCTGCGCGTCTTCTGGGACGCGGGCGACTACTATCTGGTGGAGCCCCGGCAGAAGCGGGCCATGTTCATGGAACAGGCCGTGGCCCACATGCGCCTGCCACGCACCCGGGTCATCTGCGCCCGCATGGAGGCCTTGCCACCGTCCCGCCGGCGGGCCGGCCTCATCGTCAGCCGCGCCTTCATGCCCTGGAAGAAGCTGCTGGCGGAAGTCCGCAGCCTCCTTGCGCCCGCAGGGCGGGTGCTGGTCATGAGCAACGAGACGAGCGCCGAGACGGTCGACGGCTACGTCCTGGAATGCGTGCGGGACTACGCGGCGGCGGGCAAAAAGCGGTATTTCCGCCTATTTCGTCGTGTCGGGGAAGACTTCTGAGAGGTGCGGCATGAGGAGCCTGGTGGCGACCTTGTCGACCTCCTCGGCCAGGTCCATGAAGCGTTCGAGGTATTCGAGGATCTCGATCTTGCGGTCCTCGGCGGAGTAGCCGTAATCCTCCTCCAGGCGGCCGGAGGTCAGGTATTCTTCGAACTCGTTGAGCAGTTTTTCGTTGAGCATGTCATCCTCGGGTCGTGCGCGTTTTCAACCGCCCCCGTCTGCCACAACAGGCCGCCGCGGTCAAAGCGCCCGAACGCCGGTTTCCCCAAGAATCCGGTTGACTTTGACATGCCCCTTCACTAAGAACGACTCCTCACGCCGGAGTGGTGGAATGGTAGACGCAGTGGATTCAAAATCCACCGAGGGCAACCTCTTGCGAGTTCGAGTCTCGCCTCCGGTACCATAATAAATTCAAAGGGTTGGCAGGAATATCTCCTGCCAACCCTTTATTTTTACACTGCAGTTCCGGCCAGTCTGGCTTTCATCAGAAAATCGTCATTTTCA
>CALMTS010000415.1 GCA_937872685.1 uncultured Desulfomicrobium sp. | reverse complement strand
GTGGTGATCGTGGTTCTGGCGACGGTGACGGCCAATCTCCTGGTGGTCCGTTCCCAGGTCGGGCAGACCATGCGCGACGCCCAGGACGAGCATGCCCGCAATCTCCTGCAGAGTACCCTGGCCACTGTGGAGGCCCAGTATCGCGGCCTGCTTTTTCACAAGCAGACAGCCATGGAGTTGCGCAAGAAGGAGACCCGGGACGTCGTCGAGTTCGCCATCACCGTCCTGCAGGACCATCACGACAGGGCCGAGAGCGGCGAGGTTTCCCTGGATGAGGCCAAGACCATGGCTCTCGCCATCCTCAGGGCGTTTCGTTACGACAACGGGACGGGCTACATCTGGGTCAACAATGTGGACAGGCCCCTTCCGCGCGTCATCATGCACCCCATCCTGCCCGAGCTCGACGGGGTCGTGGTCGACGAGCCCCGCTACTACACCGCTTACGGCAAACATGTTCACCTGTTCAAAGCCTTTGTGGATATCTGTCTTGAACAGGGCTCGGGATATGTCGATTATCTCTGGCCCAAACCCACCCGCGAAGGCGTTACCAGCCTCCAGAAGAAAATCTCGTTCGTGCAGCTCTTTCCGCCCTGGGGGTGGGTGGTGGGGTCGGGGCTGTACATCGACGACATCGAGACGGAGGCTCAGCGCAAGGTATCCGAAGTCGTCAAGGATCTGAACGACACCTTGGGAACCCTCATGATCGGCCCGGCCGGCCATCTCTTCATCTTCGACGGCTCGGGCACCATCCTGGTCCATCCGTTCCTGGCCGGCAAAAGCCTGAAGGCAATGACCGACCCCAAGTCCGGCCGTCCTCTTTTCGATCTCTTTCGCGAAGCTGCCTCCGCCCAGGACAACACCGTGGCGTACTTGTGGGACAAGCCGGGGGACGAGGGCAATTTCGTGCATCCGAAACGGGCGAGGATCGTCCGCTATGAACCCCTTGGCTGGTACATCGCCACGACGGTTTACGAACAGGAGGAACGCGCGGCGTTCAACCAGCTCCAGAAAAACCTCCTCGGCATGGGCTCGCTCATCCTCGTCGCGGCCCTGGTGCTGTGCCTGCCTCTTGTGCGCAGTCTCGTCCGGCCCATCACACGGCTCTCCGGAGCCGCCGAGCGCATCGCGTTACAGGGGCTGGACGCCGCGGCGATCCCGGTCGGCGGGACTGACGAGGTGCGCCGCTTGAGCGATGTCCTGGAGCAGATGATCGCATCCATCCGCATGTCCCAGCAGAAGCTCCTGGAAAGCGAGGAGAAATACCGGTCCATGATGGAGGCCATGGACGACATGGTCTTCATCTGCTCCTCGACGTTCGTCATCGAATACATGAATCCATCCCTGACACGTTTTCTGGGCGGGGACAGGGCGGGCGAGAATTGCCGCGACGCCCTGAGCGGATGGGCGGGATTCTGCAACGGCTGCAACCAGGACCAGGGCATGATCCGGGAACTGCGCCATCGCCTCGTGCGCGTGGAGGGGGACAGGCATTTTCATGTGACCACCTGCCCCGTGATCCACCCCGACGGCAGCAGGTCCATGATGTCGATCATCCGCGACGTGTCCGAACAGATGCGGGCCGAGGCCCGCCTGCGCGGCGCCCAGCAGCACATCCAGAACATCATCAACTCCATGCCGTCCATGGTCATCGGCCTCGACGGCAGGGGACTGATCACGCTCTGGAACAAGGAATCCGCCCAGCTTCTCGGATTGGAACCCGAACAGGCCAGAGGCAAGGGCGTGGACTTCCTGCCGGCGCAGTTCGGGTTTGTGGAGGAAATGTTCAGCGCCAGCATGGCGACCAGGGAAGTGGTCAAGCGGAACAAACTGCCGCTCAAGTTCGGGGAGGACGCGAGGTACTGCGACGTGACGGCCTACCCGCTCGACGGGGAGGGGGGCGTGGTCATCCGCATCGATGACGTCAGCGATCTGGTCCGGTTGGAAGAGGTCATGATCCAATCGGAAAAGATGCTCTCCCTCGGCGGCCTGGCCGCGGGCATGGCCCACGAGATCAACAACCCCCTGGCGGGGATCGTGCAGAACGCCCAGGTCGCCAAGACGCGCCTGGGCGGCGATCTGCAGGCCAACGTCGACGCCGCCGAAGCCTGCGGGACAACAGTCGAGGCGGTGAACTGCTACCTGGAGCGGAGGCGCATCCTGGCCATGATCGACATGGTCATGGAGTCCGGCATCCGGGCGGCCAGGATTGTGGAGAACATGTTGAGCTTCGTGCGCAAGAGCGGGGACGAGAAGCGTCCGGAGGATCTCGCCGCGCTCATGGACAGGACCCTCGAACTGGCCATGAACGATTACGATCTCAAGAAAAACTACGATTTCAGGCAGATAGATGTCGTGCGCGAATACGATCCAAAGGTGCCTCCGGTGTTATGCACGGCGAGCAAGCTGCAGCAGGTATTCATGAACCTGCTCAAGAACGGCGCGCAGGCCATGGCGGAGGTGCCTGAGCGGAAGTCCCGCTTCATTCTGCGCGTCGGCAGGGAAGGGGCCATGGTCCGGGTGGAGGTGGAGGACAACGGGACCGGGTTGAGCGATGCCGTGCGCAAGCGGATCTTCGAGCCGTTCTTCACGACCAAGCCGCAGGGCGCGGGGACGGGGCTGGGGCTGTCGGTGTCCTATTTCATCGTGACGGAGCACCATGGGGGGAGCATGCGGGTGGAAACCGTGCCCGGCAAGATGACCAATTTCATCATGCATTTCCCGGTGGCGCCTGACGATGGCCTTCGGGAGGCGGAGGAGATGGCCTAGCCGCTCCTCCGCCCGGGATGTCAAAGCTGGACGGACACCAGCGCCGCGGCTTTCTTGGCCTTGTCCACGGCATTCTCCAGGGTTTCGCCGCGCGCCACCACGACGCCCATGCGGCGTTTGCCCGAGACTTCGGGCTTGCCGAACAGGCGCAGGTCCGTGTCCGGCTCGGCAAGTGCGGCTTCGAGGTTGCCGAAGCGGACCTGCGTGGAGCTGCCTTCCACGAGGATGACGCTCGACGCCGACGGCCCGTGCTGACGGATGACGGGCACGGGCAGGCCGAGGATGGCGCGCGCGTGCAGGGCGAACTCGGAGAGGTCCTGGGAGATGAGGGTTACCAGGCCCGTGTCGTGGGGGCGCGGGGAAACCTCGCTGAAATAGACCGTGTCGCCCTTGATGAACAGTTCCACGCCGAAGATGCCGCGCCCGCCCAGGGCGCCGGTCACGGCCTCGGCCATGCGCCGGGCCTCGGCCAGCGCCGCCGCGCTCATGGGCTGGGGCTGCCAGGACTGCTGGTAGTCGCCGTCCTTCTGGAAATGGCCGATGGGTTCGCAGAAGGTGGTGCCGCCTGCGTGGCGGACCGTCAGCAGCGTGATCTCGTAGTCGAAATCGACGAACCCCTCGACGATGACCTTGCCCTTGCCCGTGCGTCCGCCTTCCTGGGCGTATTTCCAGGATTTTTCGGCGTCGGAGGGGGTCTTCACCACGGACTGGCCCTTGCCGGAGGAGCTCATGATGGGCTTGACCACGCACGGGGTGCCCACGGCTTCCACTGCGGCCAGGTATTCTTCATAGGTTTCGGCGAAGCGGTAGGGCGAGGTGGCCAGGCCGAGCTCCTCGGCGGCCAGGCGGCGGATGCCTTCGCGGTTCATGGTCAGCCTTGCGGCGCGGGCCGTGGGGATGACGGTGAAGCCTTCGGCCTCCAGTTCCACCAGGGTGTCCGTGGCGATGGCCTCGATCTCGGGTACGATGTAGTCGGGCTTCTCGGCCTCGATGATGCGGCGCAGGGCCTGCCCGTCGAGCATGGAGACGCTGTGGGAGCGGTGGGCGACCTGCATGGCCGGCGCGTTTTCGTACCTGTCCACGGCGATGACTTCCACGCCCAGGCGTTGCAGTTCGATGACCACCTCCTTGCCCAGTTCGCCGGAGCCGAGCATGAGCACCTTGGTGGCCGTGGGGGAGAGCGGGGTTCCTATATGCGCCATATGTACCTCTCTAGGGATAGATGTGTTCTCGTGGCAGACCCCGTAGCCCAACTCGCCGCGGTTGACCAGCGCGGCGCGCGGATAAGGCTTGACGCATCCCCTCGGGCCAAGCCATAGAGCAGAACTTTCCCGATCAGCGGAGGCTTCATGAATAAATTCGTACTGTCGGTCATCGGCAAGGACAAGCCGGGCATCCTGGCACAAATATCGACCATCCTTTTCACCCACGGCTGCAACATCGAGGATGTCAGCCAGACCATCCTGCAGACCGAGTTCGCGTCCATATTCATTGTATTGAACCCCGACGCCCACCCGCTGGAGAAGATCGGCCAGGCCCTCAACGAGGCCCTCGGCGGCATGGAACTGAGCGCCCACCTGCGCCCCATGGCCGCCCCGGCCCCGGCCCCGGCCGGACCGAGCCAGCCCTTCGTCATCACCACTCAGGGCGTGGACAAGCCGGGAACCATTTCCGCCGTGACCACGGCCATCGCGTCCCTGGCCTGCAACGTCGTCAACTTCCGGGCCATCATCACCCAGGAGAACGGCGTGGACGAGATGATCATGATCTTCGAGGTGGACATGCCCATGGGCGTGGACCACAGGCAGCTGCGCCAGGTCATGCAGGAAGTCTGCGCCCGCTTCGGGCTGGGCGTCTCGGTCCAGCACCGCGACATTTTCGAAACGATTCACCGAGTCTAGGAGGCCGGACATGCTCAACGACCGCGAGGTCCTCTCCACCCTTTCCATGATCAAGAACGAGAATCTGGACGTGCGCACCGTCACGCTCGGCATCAGCCTGCTTGACTGCGCGTCCCACGATCTCCCCCGTTTCACCGACACCATATACAAGCGCATCACAACCCTGGCCAAGGACCTTGTCGCGGTCTGCGACGAGGTGGGGGACCGCTACGGCATCCCCGTGGTCAACAAGCGCATCTCCGTCAGCCCCATCGCCGTGGCCGCCGCGCCCTTCGACAGCCGCGGCATGGTCGAGGTCGCCAAAACCCTGGACCAGGCGGCCAGGGATGTGAACGTCGATTTCATCGGCGGGTTCGGCGCCCTGGTCGAGAAGGGAATGGCCAAAGGCGACCTGGCCCTCATCGAGGCCATCCCCGAGGCCCTGGACGTGACCCATCGCATGTGCTCGTCCGTCAATGTCGCCACCACCCGCGCCGGCATCAACATGGACGCCGTTGGTCTCATGGGACGGACCATCAAGGCCGCGGCCGAGCGCACCAAGGACCGTGACGGCCTGGGCTGCGCCAAGCTCGTCGTCTTCGCCAACATCCCCGAGGACGTGCCCTTCATGGCCGGGGCCTATCTCGGCGTGGGCGAGGCCAGTTCCGTCATCAACGTCGGCGTCAGCGGACCCGGCGTGGTGAAGAAGGCCATCGACAGGGCCCTGCAGGACAACCCCGGGGCGCATCTGGGCGAACTGGCCGACGTCATCAAGCGCACGGCCTACAAGGTCACCCGCGTGGGCGAGATCATCGGCCGCGAGGTGGCCCGCATCCTGGCCGTGGAGTTCGGCATCGTCGACCTCTCCCTGGCACCGACGCCCAATGTCGGCGACAGCGTCGGCGAAATCTTCCAATCCCTGGGTCTGGGCGCCATCGGCGTGCCCGGATCGACGGCGGCCCTGGCCATGCTCAACGACGCGGTCAAGAAGGGCGGGGCCTTCGCCAGTTCCCGCGTGGGCGGCCTGAGCGGCGCCTTCATCCCCGTCAGCGAGGACCTGAACATCGCGGCGGCGGCAGCGGGCGGGCAGCTCTGCCTGGAGAAGCTTGAAGCCATGACCGCGGTCTGTTCCGTGGGCCTGGACATGGTCGCCCTGCCCGGCGACACCACGGCCGAAACCCTGTCCGCCATCATCGCCGACGAAATGGCCATCGGCATGATCAACAAGAAGACCACCGCGGCCCGGCTCATCCCCGTGCCCGGCAAGAAGGCCGGCGACAAGGTGCATTTCGGCGGCCTCCTGGGCGAGGCGGAGATCATGCCCGTGCGCAGCAACGGCGTTTCCGCCGGTTTCGTCAGCCGGGGCGGGGCAATACCCGCGCCCCTGCAGGCCCTGATCAACTGAGATTGAGTCCGGCTGCATTTTGCGCTAGCGGTGCGGATGCAGCGGACGAAACAAACTCGGGAGGAGTCGTGAGCACCAAGGACGTTTTCGGGAAGGACCGGGTGGCCGCGGGCCTGGCGGTCGGCACCATCCTGCTTCTCTTTGTCTTCTTCTACGCCCTGCATCAGAATGTGGAGGGCCTCGGCCGGGAGATCGAGGAACTGAAGAGCCTCAACAGCGCCGTGCTGGAACTCGACGCCCGTCACGCCGTGCTGGACGGCAAGGTCACGCAGCTGGCGGCGCTTCCCCGCCGCACGTCGGCCATGGCCATGGAAAACCAGGTCAAGGCCATGGCCCACGCCGCCGATGACCTCGACCGCCGCCTGGACGGCAAGCACCGGGAGCGACTCGCGGTCATCCGCACCCTCCTG
>CALMTS010000414.1 GCA_937872685.1 uncultured Desulfomicrobium sp. | reverse complement strand
CTTTTTCTGCACTTCCCAGTCCGCCACCTCGCCTTCCTCGACCTCTTCCCAGCCGCTGAACATGGCGGCGATGTGGCTGGTCAGGGTGTGGCCGGTGGTGGTCATGTAGACGTGGATGATGACGAAGGCCAGGATGGCGAAGGCGCAGGCCAGGTGGATGATGGCCAGAAGGCGCAGGTCCAGGAAGGTCAGGTTCCAGATGGCCCAGTCGTTGTAGAGCCAGTACAAGAGGCCCGTGCCCATCTGCAGGGTCAGCAGGATGGCCGTCAGCCCCAGGTAGGTCAGGCGCTGCAGGGGGTTGTGCTTGGCCTCCTTGGACTTCTGCACCGGGTGCGGCAGGCCCTTGAAGATGCCCGAGCTGTAGTAGCCGATGACCTCGAAGAGCTTCTTGGTCGTCGGGATGTACTGCCGCCATTCGCCCGTGGTCAGGACCCAGAAGACGATGAAGATGAAGAGGATGATCCAGGTCAGGCCCAGGTAGTTGTGGTACTCCACCGCTTTCTGGAAGCCGAACAGGGTGAAGGTGCCGTGCACTTCGAACCCCGTCAGCAGGAGCAGGAAGATGAGCAGGGACTGCACCCAGTGCCAGAAGCGCTCGAAGCGCGTGTACAGGTAGATCTTCTTTTTGGCTTTCATGTGACTACTCCCTCCTGCGTCCGACGGAACTCAGAAAACGCCCCAGACCGTGCAGGGCCACGCCCAGAAGCGACGCGCCCACCAGGGCCCAGCCGCCCATGTCCAGCAGGCCGACCGAGTCGCGGCCGGGCATGTAGAAGCCTTCCAGGTTGGACAGGCGTCCGGCCTTGGCGTGGCATTCCACACAGCGCACGGCCTGGTCCTTGGGCGCGACCATGTGCGTGATGGGGAAGACGTACTGCGTCTCGACGAAATCGTACTCGCCGCTGTAGGGCAGCCCGTTGTATTCCTGTCCCGCGGCGATGGCCTTGTTCCAGTCGAACTCGGCCCAGTAGGCGCCCGAACCCTTGGGCCCGAAGAGCTTGGGGATGACCATGGTCTTGCGCACCTTGTCGTATGGGGTCTTGCCCGTATGCACCTTGAAGGGGAAGATGCGCGCGTTGGGGTCCTTCGCGTCTCCGATGGGCCAGGACATGCGCACCGGCGACGAGGGGTCGATGACGTCCTTGGCCGTGGTGCCCTTGATGGCGCCGTTGAACCACTCGTAATGCGGGACCTCGTTCTTGCCCCACACGAAATCGCCCTTCTTGGCGTCGTAGTCGGGCTTGCCGAACTCGTCCTTCTTCACTTCGCGGCCCTTGTCGCCGGCCGTGGACCAGTCCCAGCGCATCTTGGTCGGGTTGACCCGGGCGAAGGTCGGGATATGGCAGGACTGGCAAGCCACCTTGTCCGTGTGGTCGTTGGCCTTCTGGTTGGTCTTGTGCGGGTTCGCGCCGTGGCAGGACTCGCACATGATCTTGGGCGTCAGGTCGTTTTCCAGGAGGCTCTTGCGGTCGGCCGAGGCCGGGGTGGCATAGATGCGGCCCGCGATGTTGTGGGCGTCCGTGGTGTGGCAGCGGCTGCAGTCGAAGTTCTGGCCGTCGGTGCCCATGTGCACGTCAAGCTGCTTGTTGGGCATGGCCATGGACGAATCCAGGTCGCCGTGCTTCACGCCGTCGCCGCCGCCGCCGTAGAAGTGGCAGGTGCCGCAGTTGTTCCGGCCCGGCCTGCCCACGGACTGGGCCACGGCGTTGTAGTCGGGCGGCAGGAACTCGGTCTTGCCCTCGAACATGGTCGCGTTGGTCACGGGGTAGCCGGCCTTGGTCGGGAACTTCTTGTAGGTCCCGGTCTGCTCGTGGCAGACGAGGCAGTCCACGGACTCGGCCCTGGTGAAGTCGAAATCCTTGTCCTTCCAGCCGTAGCCGATGTGGCATGAGGTGCAGCGCGGCTCGTTGGAACCCACGCTGATGCAGAAGTTGTTGACCGAGAGGCCGCCCTTGCCCGTCTCGCCCTTGGGGTCCGAGGGGTCCTTCCATGTCCAGTGGATGGTCTTGTGGATCTGCAGGGAGGCCTGGTTGTGACAGGACAGGCAGGCCTTGGTCACGTCCTCGGGCTTCTCGAACTGCTGCTTGAGGATGGGGTGCTGCGAATGGTCCGCCGTGATCCATTTCACGGCGTCGTTTTTGACGGTCTGCCTGGCCAGCTGCCGGCCCGGGGCCTC